>NZ_JBEOOZ010000011.1:0-96105 GCF_040309625.1 Psychrobacter sp. 78a-MNA-CIBAN-0178 | reverse complement strand
CGCCTATCCTATCTATAATGGCTTGGTGGAATTCAAAAGAGATGGCACTGAGATTCAGCCAGCCTTAGCCGAAAGCTGGGATATTAGTGAAGATGGCAAGACTTATACCTTTAATCTGCGCAAAGGCGTCAAATTCGGTAAAACCGATTACTTTACCCCAACCCGCGATTTTAACGCGGACGACGTGGTCTTTACGCTAGAACGTATCACCAATCCTGATTTTGAATTTAATAAAGCCTATCCTGCTGAGTTCCCGTATTCTGTCGGCATGGGGCTGCCTGATCTGATCTCTACTATCGAAAAGGTCGATGACAATACCGTGAAAATCACTCTCAGCGAGACCAACGCGCCGTTTTTACAAAACCTAGCGATGGCCTTTGCTTACATCGATTCTGCTGAATATGCAGACAAGTTAATGGCTGCTGGTAATGCGGCTGACATTAATACCAAACCTGTTGGTACCGGACCTTTCGTCTTTACTTCCTATCAAAAAGATGCGCAAATTCGTTATACCAAAAATCCAGATTATTGGAACAAAGACGATATTCATATCGACAATCTAGTGTTTGTCATCACCAAAGACTCGGCGGTTCGCGCGCAAAAAGTGCAAGCTGGCGAATGTCATGTGTCCGCTTATCCAAAACCTGCCGAGATTGACTCTGTTAAAAAATCCGGTAAGGCCACCGTCCTTGATCAACCCGGCTTTAACGTCGGTTATGTCGGCTACAACGTTGAAAAACCAAAGCTTAGCGACCTTAAAGTTCGTCAAGCATTAGATATGGCCATCAACAAAGACGCTATTATTAACGCCGTTTATCAAAGCGAAGGGCTTAAAGCCACCAACCCTATGCCACCAACACAATGGGGTTATGATAAATCGATCAAAGACGCGCCTTATGACGTCGAAAAAGCCAAGTCCCTTATGAAAGAAGCAGGTGCAGATAAGCTTGCCATCAATCTCTGGTATATGCCCGTTCAGCGCCCTTACAATCCAAATGCCAAACTCATGGCGGAAATGCTACAAGCAGATTGGGCGAAGATTGGTGTTAATGCCAAGCTGGTCACTTACGAGTGGGGCGAGTATCTAAATCGCGCCGCTAAAGGCGAGCACGATGTTATTTTAGCAGGCTGGACAGGTGATAATGGTGACCCTGATAACTGGCTTGGTACATTGTTATCTTGTGATGCGGTCGGTGGCAATAACTACTCGCGCTGGTGTAATAAAGACTTTGACACTTTGGTGACTAATGCCCGTCAGATTACCAATCAAGATGATCGCGTCAATGACTATGTAAAAGCTCAGCAGATATTTAAAGAGCAACTGCCATGGACGACGATGGCGCATTCGGTGGTAACGGTATTCACCGCACCAAACGTCGTCGATTATAAAATTAGTCCACTTGGCTCAATACGCTTCGATGGTGTAAAAGTTGAATAATCTTAACTGATGAAGTCCGGTATGACATACACGACTGTTTAATTGGTATTCGGCTGGGTCAGATACTCTGCTCCAGCCTTATTTATATAAATTAAGCACTCTGTTAAGCAACCGCTTTGTTAAGCAACCGCTTTGTTAAGCATGCTGTCACCAACACTCTCATCATTATCAACATTCTAGTCATCAACTTAGAGTTATTAAACCATAACTATTGAACCACAACTATTGAGCAGCCCATGCTACTTTATATTTTGCGTCGCATTGCCATTCTCATTCCTGTCTATCTTGGCTTAACGCTATCGACATTTACCCTGATTCGGCTCGTCCCCGGAGACGCCGTCGAGATTATGATGGGTGAGCGTATGGTCGATCCAGAGCTCCATGCTCGTGCCTTAGAAAGACTAGGATTAGACAAACCCCTCATCGTTCAATACTGGGACTATTTAACCGGTATCTTAACCGGTGATTTTGGTCAGTCCTTTCGTACCCGTACTCCAGTATTACAAGACTTCTTTGCCCATTTTGTGCCAACCTTAGAGCTGGCGGTATGCGCCATTGTTATTGCCAGTGTCATTGGGGTCAGCTTAGGTATCTTTGCCGCGCTGCGCCGTGGTACTTGGATTGATTACACCTTAATGTCAGGGGCGCTGGCTGGCTATTCTATGCCTATTTATTTATTGGGACCTATCCTAACCGGTATATTCGCCCACTATCTAGGCCTATTACCCGTCGCCGGTGTCATATCTGTCGCGCAGTTTTTGGACGTCAAACCTTTATATGGTTCATGGCTATTGGGTTCCTTGACTTCAGGTGAACCGGGCGCATTTTGGGACGTGGTAAAACATTTTATCTTACCGTCTATTGCCTTATCGACCATACCACTCGCGATGATTGCACGTATGACGCGCTCGGCGATGCTGGAGGTACTAGATGAAGATTATGTACGTACCGCACGCGCTAAAGGCTTATCGCCGCGCCGCGTGATATTGGTACACGTGATGCGCAATGCCTTGATTACTGTGGTGACGGTAATTGGCTTACAGATGGCAACCTTGCTCGCTGGCGCCATTATTACTGAGACTATCTTTAGTTGGCCGGGTGTTGGTAATTGGCTACTCGATGGCTTCTTTACCCGTGATTATCCTATTGTGCAAAACGGTATCTTATTGGTCGCCACCGCCTTGATTTTGGTTAGCTTATTTATTGATATTTTGTATGGTCTGATCAATCCGCGCATCAGACATACTTCTTAATTTAACATTGATAAATACTCATATTATAAATAGTGGCTATTGGTGTTTGCATGGTTTTGAGTGATTTTTTAGCAAATGCTTAATACTTATTAAGGCTAAAACTCTAAAACTTTAAATATTAGCAAAGCACTAGCCACTGTAGGAAATGCTCATGAAGCCTTCTGTTCTTCCCTCTGATCTTAAGCTGATGGCAGCGACACCGCCGTCGTCTTGGCAGTTATTTTTATCGACATTTTGCCGCAATAAAGGCGCGGTACTTGGTTTTATAGTACTGGCCTTGATGGTGATTATCGCCATACTTGCGCCCGCCCTTGCACCGCATGACCCTTATGAATTATTTACCGGTCAAGAGCAATTGCCGCCAGCGTTTTTAAGTGGCGGCGATACGATGTTTTGGCTTGGGACTGATGATGCCGGTCGAGATACCTTATCTCGGGTGATGTATGGCGCACGTTACTCGTTGTTTATCGGTCTAAGTGCGACGACCCTTGCTATGTTGGTCGGCGTCTCGCTAGGGCTTAGCGCCGCGTTTTGGCCAAAGGTTTGGGGCAAGGCGGTGATGCTAGTCAATGATATTTTGATGTCTTATCCAAGCTTGCTATTGGCGATTATTATTGCGGCTATCTTAGGGCCGTCTATGACCAACACCATTATTACCATTGCCTTGGTTTGTACCCCACCTTTTATTCGTCTGACACGCGCTACCGCCATGGTAGAGCTACAACGTGAGTACTTTGTTGCCTCGCAAGTCATGGGGGCTGGCGTGCTGCGCTTATTATTTATAACTATTTTACCTAACTGTATGGCACCGCTTATCGTCCAAGCGACAATGATTTTTTCCTCTGCTATTTTAGAAGCAGGCGCAATTGGTTTCTTAGGCTTTGGCGTGCAACCACCAGATGCCGAATGGGGCGCAATGCTCGGTACAGCGCGGCAATATATTCAAAGTAATGTTTGGCTCGCTATTTGGCCGGGTGTCGCCATCTTCTTAGCTGCCTTGTCGATTAACCTGACGGGTGATGGCTTACGCGATGCGCTAGATCCCAAATTAAAGCAGGTGACCTAAGATGACTGATACCTTAGATAAAACAGCGCTTACCAATACTTCTATGAATGGCTCGTTAATAAAAGAAGCGCCACTGTTGTTAGATATTGAAAATCTTTCGGTCACTTTTGGTCAAGGCGCACGTGCTTTTCGCGCCGTCGATGATGTATCATTAAAAATCACCCAAAGCGAAGTCATCGCCGTCGTCGGTGAATCAGGCTCGGGTAAGTCGGTCACTATGATGGCACTCATGGGACTATTGCCGCCTTCTGCGACAGTTCGTGCCAAGCGGGTGATGTTTGATAATAAAGACATGCTGAGTATGTCAGCCAAAGAAAAGCGCGGCATCATTGGTAAAGATATTTCCATGATTTTTCAAAATGCCATGTCTTGTCTAAATCCGAGCTTTACCATTGAGATGCAACTGGGTGAAGTACTGCGTAAGCATCTTGGACTGCGCGGTGCAGCGGTACAGACGCGTATCTTAGAGCTGCTCGAACTGGTTGAGATGCCGGATGCCAAAAATCGACTTAAGGTTTATCCGCATCAATTATCGGGCGGTATGAGTCAGCGGGTCATGATTGCGATGGCGATTGCTTGCGAGCCAAAACTGCTTATCGCCGATGAGCCAACCACGGCTCTTGATGTCACGGTGCAAGCACAAATTATGGATTTGCTCGGGCGCTTACAACGCGAAAAACAAATGGCCATGGTACTTATCACCCATGACTTGGGTTTGGTCGCGCAAAACTCACGCGATGTCGCCGTTATGTATGCCGGACAAGTGGTCGAAACCAGCACAGTGCCGGAGATTTTTCAACATCCTGCCCACCCTTATACCGAAGCTTTACTGCAAGCCATCCCTGAGCTGGCTATCGGTCAAGACAGGCTCAATAGTTTGCCGGGTGTGGTACCCAGCCAATATGATCGCCCAAGCGGTTGCTTATTGTCTCCGCGTTGTCCGTATAAAGAACCGGCTTGTGAAGTACCGCCGCCCATTTTAGATACGCCCAATGGCAAAGTGCGCTGTATTCACTCTGAATTGCCTAATCTACCTTCTCGCACCTCTACCCCTCACCCTGCTACTTTGGAGTCACAGCATGAGTCATAAAGTGGTCTTAAAAGCAGACAACCTACACAAGCATTACCCAGTATCACAAGGATTGGGCAAGCCTAAAGCTTATGTTAAAGCCCTAAATGGTGTCTCGTTTGAGCTTGAAGCGGGCAAGACGCTGGCGGTCGTTGGTGAGTCAGGCTGTGGTAAATCAACGCTTGCCCGCCAGTTGACCCTCATTGAAGAGCCCACTGACGGCGAGTTATTTATCAACGATGAAGCAACGACCGGTTATAGTAGAAAAGCATTAAAAGAGTTGCGTACCGAAATCCAGATGGTATTCCAAAACCCTTATGGCAGCCTAAACCCGCGTCATACGATTGGTTATCAATTGACTGAGCCTTTAGATATTCATACCAAGCTATCTAAAGAAGAAAAGCGCGACAAAATAAACGAGATGATGAGGCATGTCGGTCTACGTCCCGAACATGCGGGCCGTTATCCACATATGTTTTCAGGTGGACAACGCCAACGTATCGCCCTCGCCCGCGCTATGATGCTCAATCCAAAAATAGTCGTCGCCGATGAGCCTACTTCGGCGCTCGATGTCTCGATTCAAGCGCAAGTTTTGAATTTATTCATGGACTTGCAAGACGAATACCATACCGCTTACGTCTTTATCTCACACAACCTATCAGTAGTACGCCATGTCGCTGATGATGTAATGGTGATGTACTTAGGTCAGGCGGTCGAACACGGGCCTAAAGAAGCTATTTATAATGCGCCAAAACATCCATATACCATCGCCCTATTGGCTGCTGCACCAACGGTAAATGGCCATAAAAATGATTTGACGCTACAAGGTGAGCTACCAAGCCCACTTAACCCACCAAGTGGCTGCGCCCTACACAAACGCTGCCCATATGCCAAGCAGCAATGCAGCGAAATAGAGCCACAACTGCGCGAATGGGATGGTCGATTGGTGGCTTGTTTACGTTTAGAAGAAATATATGGATAAGCGACATCTGATGTTTAGCGGTACGTTAGCTTACGCTGTGCTCATAGCGATGACGGCTGCTCAAGCGAACGACTCTACTGGCTATGTCGGCACAGGCGGTGTTGAATATCTTAAAAATAAGAACATCAGCATGCATAGTGAAGACTTATACATCTCAAAAGAGGAAGTGCGCGTTAATTATGAGTTCAAAAATCTCAGTAATAAAGACATTACCGAGACGGTTCTTTTTCCTATGCCAGCGGTGCCTAGCTTTACAGACTCAGATTACGCTGATACCAGTGCCACTTATAATAACTTTAAGATTTGGGCCAATGGCAAACCTATCACGCCTGATCAGCATGTCCGCACTTTTATGTACCCGATCATCACCAGAAACCGTGATCGAAACTATGCAGAAACCCCTATTGATACCACCAATATTTTCAAGGCATGCGGTATTAGTGATGCTGAAATGATGTCACCTTGGACCTATCGATTTGATACTGACGATGTCAATCAACGGCTTTTAGATTGTAAGAGCAAGGCACTCGATAAGTTTCTCGATAATAGAGAAGACCTTGATATCCTTTGGGATTCACAAGTGATTTATAGTTGGAAGCAAACCTTCAAAGCCAATACGATTACCAAGGTCAAACACACATATAAACCGTTAGTGGGTGGCTCTGTAGATTTAGACAGTGGACAATATGGCAATTTTTGCGTAGATGCTTCAACTCAGAGATCCTTTAACAAGAATGGCCGTCCCTATCATGCCTTAAGCTATATCTTGAATACGGGAGCAAATTGGGCCAAACCTATTGCCAATTTCAAACTGACTGTCGAACGCGACCCTAACGAGCTGGTCTCGTTCTGCTGGAAAGGTAAGAGTAAAGTCAAAAAGATTGGACCAACGACGTTTGAGATTAAAGAGAGTAATTTTGTGCCAACCCATGATTTTGATGTCGCTTTTATCATGAAATAGCTAATCAATATTCACCACGCCCCAACATTTAGGAAATTGACTACAACCAAAAAAGTCTTTCCCTTGGTGCTGGCCTTTTTTTGCAACACGTTTGACCATTGCTGCCTGACATCTTGGACAGGCAGGTACTTGCTCTGTAATAGCTGTATGATTGATTTGCTCAACAGCTTTAAGATCGATGCTATTAGACGTGATAATCTCACATTCAGCCGTTTTAAAATCATTGCCCGATAACTCAGGCTCCATAACTTCAAACGGCGTAAGAAAAACCTTATCAGCAATATCGTGCGATGTAATTGTATGCTGAGTGACTGCCTGCTGATTGTCCATACTATCAATTGGTAAATCGCTAGATTCAATTTCAGTCTGACCAGACCATCGATGCACTTCTCTACTTTTTAGAATAGCTCGTTTAGCGGTCTCTTTTACTATCGGCTCTGGTATAGACTCATTAGCCACTTTAGCAACTGGTTTATCAATAGCGTTACCGCTAGGCTGCTTATTTGTATTTTGGCTTGGATTGCTATGCTTGTCTTTTAGATAGGCTTTGTGCTCTCTATTGGTACGCCAAGACTTGCTAAATCTATTGCTATTAATCTGCTCAACGATAGATGCAACCTCATCTTCAGTGAGTATTTTTTCTTGTTTTTTCTTCACATACGAGACCATACCACTCGTCAATACATACTCGGGCAACTCATCGCGGGTTTTTAGCTCACACTCACCGATGAAAGCAATCATCGAATGAAAATAGCTCAGCTCCAAGCCCAATAAATCTGCGAGCGTCTTAATGTGCAAGTAGTTTTGGCGCAATGGGTTCTGAAATTTAAACTTACTTCCATTTTGGAAAACTTGTGTCCACTGTCTTTGGTTCTCGCTACCATATATCCAGCCTTTATAGTTTTTGGTTTCAATGACGAATATGCCGTATACGGAGACGATGATATGATCGATTTGGGTACTGCCACCATTGGCTCTTGGCAAGGTAATACCGTTTAAACGGTGGTAGACGTCTTTTTCAAGCTTTAGCCACATGGCAACATTGATGACGGCCTCACCTAGGAAACCTTTGAAGCTGGATTTTAGGGACATAGGAAGCGTCTTTTAAATTCATAGTAAGTTAAATATTGATTATAATAAGCTATCAACCACATTAAAAAATTTATAAGGAAGTGTTAAGTGATTACAGTGGAGTATCTGATATTTAACGATAAGAAAGAAAGCCTGTGTTCTAGCGTAAAATCCTTTGAGCACTTTATGCAAACCGACTCTGATATAGTATTAAATAACGGCAGTATAACTTACGAAAATAGTTTTAGTGTTAAATACCAACTAGATTTTAATAAAATTTCAAATACTGAAGATGCTTGCTTTCATCTTATCATCACTACAGAATCCATCGAAGACATAGAAAAATTAACTAAATTACTTAGAGCAATAAGAAAAAGGTTTTCTATTATCACTAATTCTCCACAAATCTTGTTTGATGGACTAAGTATGTACTATGCTTCTAAAGCCTATCCCTTGATTTATGAAATAGAAAATTTAATGCGGAAATTACTAACTAAGTTCATGCTTATAAATGTTGGAGTAAACTGGTATAAAACCGATGTACCAGATGATGTTGCTAGCTCAATTAAAACAAAAGATAATAATTTAAAGAAGGATTTTACATATTTTCATAATACCGACTTTATTCAATTAAAGAATTTTTTATTTAGTGAAGAGTATATTTCAAATAAAAATAAGCTGATCAGTACATTGAAGTCTCTCAAAACTAAAAATAATTTAACTATTGAAGATATTGAGAGTCTAGATAAGTTGATACCTGAGTCTAATTGGTCCAAACATTTCTCTAATAGTATTGACATTAATGAAAAGGAACTTAGCAATGACTGGCAAAAACTATATGAGTTGAGATGTGATGTCGCTCATAATAAAACTTTCACAATAAATGATTATATAAAGTTAGTAGACTTAATTAATAAAATAAAACCTATAATTGAACAAGCTATCGTTAGTCTGTCCAACTTACATATTGAAGAAAATGAAAAAGATAATATTGAAGAACAAGTGATAGGTAGCATTAGCTCAGAGCTCGGAGAGTTTATGATATCTTGGAACAAACTTGAAAGTAATATTAGAGGCTGGGTCGATAGCAAATATACAGATAATGAAATAAAAAAGAACACCCCTTTCTATATACTTCTTAAGTTTTTACACAATAGTGAGGCTATTGATTCATCATTATTTTATAAATTGGTTAGTTTAAAGGATAGTCGTAATCGAATCGTCCATTTTACTAACGATTACTCAAAGAAAGATATTGAAGAAATAAATATAAATTTGAAGAATATGCTGATACAGTTTAATGAATTTATTAAGCAATAGCTTCTATACAAAAGCCACCAGATTTCTCTAGTGGCTCTTTTTTAAACACTAACTAAGTTAGGTTTATTACACCAAACTATTTACCGCTTCAACCACAGCATCAGTCGTGATACCAAACTCTTTATATAAATCGCTAGCAGGAGCAGATTCGCCATAAGTCGTCATACCGATGACTTTGCCATCTAGACCAACGAACTTATACCAGTAGTCTACGTGCGCCGCTTCTACTGCGACGCGGGCGCGGATAGTGGCAGGCAATACCGCTTCACGATAGCTGGCATCTTGCTCAACGAAGACTTCAGCACATGGCATAGATACCACACGGACGCCAACACCATTTGCGCTCAACGCTTCATACGCTTCCATCGCTAGGCCAACTTCTGAACCAGTGGCGATGATGATTGCTTGTAGCTCGCTTTGCTCTTTCGCAAGTACATAACCACCTTTGGTGATGCTCGCGACTTGCTCGCTATCACGTGCTTGATGTGGCAAACTCTGACGGCTAAAGATCAATGCTGATGGGTTGTTTTCAGACTTGATTGCTTCTACCCAAGCGCTTGCAGATTCAGTCGCATCACACGGACGCCATGTACGTAGATTTGGCGTAGTACGTAAGCTAGTCAATTGCTCAACTGGCTGATGCGTCGGGCCATCTTCACCCAGACCGATAGAGTCATGCGTATAGACATGGATAACGCGCTGCTTCATCAATGCGCCCATGCGTACTGCGTTACGTGCGTATTCCATAAACATCAGGAACGTCGCGACGTAAGGAATAAAGCCGCCATGCAATGCAATACCGTTGGCAATCGCAGTCATACCGAATTCGCGTACACCGTAATAGATATAGTTACCGTCAGCATCTTTTTCGATGCCTTTAGCACCTTTGAATAGCGTCAGGTTTGAGCCAGCTAGATCCGCTGAACCGCCCAATAGTTCTGGCAATAATGGCTGCAAGGTATTGATGGCGTTTTGACTGGCTTTACGACTAGCAACATCACCACCTTCTTCTTGCGTTTGCTGAATATAAGCTTGCGCTTGGCTGTTAAAGTCAGCAGGCAATTCGCCATTTAAACGGCGTGATAGTTCTGCTGCAAGCTCTGGGTAGGCTTTTTTATACGCTTCAAAGTCTGCATCCCAGTTCTTTTGCTGGACATCACCTTTTGCTTTAGCATCCCACGCTTCATAGATTTCGTCATCTAATTCAAATGGGGCATGTTTCCAAGACAGCGCATCACGAGTCAAGGCAATTTCATCATCACCAAGTGGTGCACCATGACTGGCGGCTAGACCTTGTTTGTTCGGGCTACCAGCACCGATAGTCGTTTTACAAATAATTAGACTTGGCTTAGTAGTCTCTGCAATCGCTTGCTCAGTTGCTTGCGTGATTGCATCAGTATCATGACCATCGACTTTGATAACTTGCCAGCCGTAAGACTCAAAACGCGCTTCGGTATCATCAGTGAACCAGCCTTCGACGTTACCGTCGATTGAGATGCCGTTATCATCATAGAAGAATACCAATTTACCAAGCGCCAACGTGCCAGCTAGTGAGCAGACTTCATGACTGATACCTTCCATCAAGCAACCATCGCCCAAGAACGCATAGGTATGATGATCGACGACGTTATGACCGTCGCGGTTGAACTGTGCGGCTAGAGTTTTTTCTGCGATTGCAAAACCAACGGCATTAGCAATACCTTGTCCTAGTGGACCAGTCGTCGTTTCTACACCAGGCGTATAGCCAAGTTCAGGATGCCCTGGGGTTTTTGAATGCAGCTGACGGAAACCTTTTAGGTCATCAACGCTCACATCGTAACCTGATAAATGTAGCAATGAATAAATAAGCATCGAGCCATGACCGTTTGACAGTATAAAGCGATCACGGTTGTGCCATTGCGGATCGGCAGGATTATGCTTTAAAAACTTACGCCACAGAACTTCAGCAATATCAGCCATACCCATGGGTGCACCGGGGTGTCCTGAATTGGCTTTTTGCACCGCATCAAACGACAGTACACGGATGGCATTGGCAAGTTTGCGTTCGTTAATTGGGGTGGGCATAGCGTGTCCTAATATTCAAATAAGAAGTATGGAGGATAAGAAGAAGATATATTGAGCAACAGTAGGAGCGCAATAAACGCTCTTAAGAATAAGGTATTTAATTAAGGTGCAATATTAACATATTTGCCATGAGCCAAGCCAAAAACGGCATCATAAAATCGTTTGTATTTAACTCATAACTTATATCGGTTTTGTTAAACAGACCCTAATAATAGGCTAAAAATAATAAATGGCGAGTTTGCATTATCAACCGCCATTTATATGGGCAAAATATTTACTAAACGGAGATCGTCTCAGCACCGCCCATAAACGGACGCAACACTTCTGGAATGGTGATACTACCATCGGCGTTTTGATGATTTTCCATCACTGCCAATAAAGTACGACCAACGGCCAAACCTGAACCATTTAGCGTATGCGCCAAACTGGTTTGCTTACCGTCTTTGACACGCGTACCCATACGACGGGCTTGGAAGTCGCCACAATTTGAGCAGCTAGAGATCTCGCGATAGGTGTCTTGGCTTGGTAGCCATACCTCAATATCGTAGGTTTTTTGCGCGGCAAAACCCATATCACCCGTACATAATTTGACTGTACGATATGGCAGATTGAGCTGCTGTAAAATATATTCAGCTTGACCTGTCATTGCTTCAAGCAATTCATCAGATTGCTCAGCGCTAGCGATATTAACCATCTCGACTTTTTCAAACTGATGCTGACGAATCAGACCACGGGTATCACGGCCGTGCGAGCCGGCTTCACTACGGAAACAAGGCGTATGGGCGGTGAATTTTAATGGGAGCTCTTTGATATCTAAACGCTCACCGCGTACCAAATTGGTCATTGGTACTTCAGCCGTCGGAATCAGATAAAAATCCATATCATCATTATTCGTATGATTGGTCAATTTAAACAAATCATCTTCAAATTTTGGCAACTGACCCGTACCTTTTAGGCTTTCAGAATTGACAATATAAGGCACATACGTTTCAGTATAGCCGTACTTGATGGTGTGGGTATTGAGCATAAACTGAATCAAAGCGCGATGCATCTGCGCAAGCTGACCTTTTAATACATTAAAACGACTACCGGTAAGCTTCGCTGCGGCTTCAAAGTCGAGCATACCGAGCGTCTCACCGATATGAGTATGGTCTTTGATGTCGAAATCAAACTCACGCGGCGTACCCCATTTGCGTACTTCGACATTATCATCTTCTGACGTACCCACTGGCACATCTGCTGCTGGAATATTAGGAATCTGCAAGGCAGCTTGATTGATACGCTCTTGCAGAGTACGCAGCTCGTCTTCTGCCGTCTTAATCTCACCGCTGACGCTTTGCATCTCAGCCAACAGCTCACTGGCATCTTCGCCCGATTTTTTTAGCGCCCCTACTTGCTTAGCACCAGCGTTACGGCGCGATTGCAACTCTTCGGTTTTGACTTGTAGCGATTTACGCTCGTTTTCAATGGTTTGCCAGAACTCCATATAAAGCGTATAGCCACGAGCAGCCAACTGCTGTTGTAAATCGCTTAAATCGCCGCGTAAGAGTTTTGGATCAATCATAATAGTTGCCTGTAACGCTGAGAGTGAATAAGGAATTTTAAGAAAATATTATCAAAACAATAATGAGCCAAGCTCATTTTACAACCTAACCTATCGTCAATCCAAAATAATATCAATACAAGAAAACCGAGTACAAGCTATACAGTACTATGTTTAGCGAAGTTGACGCTGTAGTGATTTTATAGTGGGCAGCCTATCACTTTATAACTTATGTTATGACAGCTTGTTTGTCATGAGAAAATAGGTAGTCGCTATAATACCAAGACCCAGCAGATTTGACCATGTTTTGCCCCTATTTAGACGCTATTTTGACTACTTTTCGGCTATTTTCGTACCTGTGACTGTCCTGTGTTATAGCAAAGTTTTTAGTGTGACGCCGTGTTTGAATGTTGCACGTTATACCACTATCTTGCTATGAAAAACTTAAGGTTAGCTTCCACAATCAGCCCCAATCTCTATTAATGCCATTAATATGACGTCTATCAATGAACAGAGCGGCTTATATGTTTCATTTAGGAGCACTTTTCGGTAAGATAAGCGCATAGCTTTATGACACTTCTAGCCAAGTACCGCATCGCAGCTTCACTTTGGCGATTTAAACCCAACGCTTTTACTACAAGTATTTGAGAAACCTTTATGGCCCTGTACCCCTATACGCTCCAACCTGTTGCCTTAAACCTGACCGAGGCGGAATTTCATCAAGCACAGTATGAACTGTTTGCCAGTGCCAGCCCTTCGTTTGGTCTTTCAAGTTTGAAGACCAAAGAATGGGTCATTATGGCGGTAGTCGTGATACTGGCCATTGCAGGGTTAATCTTTGTCACTGGCTATTCCACAATTATTTTTTGGGTCATGTTGGTTTCGGTCGTGGTTTATCTGTTGGTGCGTACCTTAGGTTTTAAATGGTACGTCAAAAGAGAGTTTGAAAAACAAGTGGCTGATCAAGAGATGCCAGATGAGATGCGCCAGATGAAGTTGGGTGTACAAAAACATGGCTTGGTCATGGCGATGCCAACCAATCAACCTGATATGATGAAAAACTCGCAAATGCGTGGCATGCAAATGCGTGCAGGAGCGACCCAACAAGCGGTTATTCCATGGACAGCGGTCAAAAGCTGGGATGAGACTGACGACTATATCTTTATGATGTTTGAGATGAAAGGTCAACAAGGCAGCCAAATTGTTCCTAAACGTCTACAAGCACAGAAATTTCCCATCGATACGGTACGTCAACACCTACAAGAAGTGGTTCCAGTTAAAGGTTTAAATCCTGAAAGCTTACAACCCCCTGCATAAAGGGTAATAGTCCATTTTTTGAACTTATAAGCTTTTGAACTCATAAGCTTATAATTTTAAAAAACCAATCATAGACTTATAATTATTGAACTTAACTTATAGACGCTGCTTTGCTATTATAATGAACATCGACAGCAAGATTATGACGGACTTAATAAATAGATCTTTATGAATTAAAATAGCGTTCTATAATTCAACACAAGAGCAAGCATAGTAGTGCATCATAGGGCTTGCTATACTCTTAGTCTGTTATAACCAGTTTCTTACATTAACACTCACACTATAAGGATAATATTATGAGTAACACTAATAATGCGACCAACCAAATCGGTTTAGAACAATCAGACATGAGCGGTGTCATCACTAAACTTAATAGCTTACTATCAAGCTATCACATGTTCTATATTAACGTTCGTGGCTATCATTGGAACGTCAAAGGTGAGCACTTCTTTACTTTGCACCCACAGTTTGAAGAGCTGTATACCAGCCTACAAGTCGAGATTGACGAAATCGCTGAACGTATTTTAACCTTAGGTGGTACACCACTCCATGCGTATAGCGACTTTACGAAACATACAAGTATTCAGGAAGATAAAAACGTCAAAGATGGCAATACTTGTGTAAAAGGCGTAGTTACTGGCCTACAAGCGCTTATCTCAGAGCAGCGTCAAGTATCAGCGCTGGCGGTAGAAGCGGAAGACCAAGGTACTGCCGATTTAGTCGACGGCTATGTGCAGCAGCAAGAAAAGCTAATTTGGATGTATAATGCTTTTTTAGCAAAATAGTTAATACTTAAAGGTAGCTGACTTTAAGAGCGACCAGCCTTAGAAGTCGGTTATAAGTAAAATTATATGTCATAAAAAAGCACCCGCTATGGGTGCTTTTTTGTGGGTGAAGTTTGGGTTATGTCTTCACATATTTATAGGGGTAAAATCTACTGTTGTACCCACTGGCGAATTTTTTCGCGTTCAGCTGGCGTTGCTTGTAGCCATAACTGCATGAAGCTATCAAGGGTATTGGTGCTTTGATTGCTCGTCCCTACTGGCGCCACGGTATAGGTATTTGAAGACATACTACCTGTATTATTCTGAGTACTCGCCGTTGGCTGATTGAGAGCTGCGATTGCGCGTTGGTTCTGTAATTCTGCATCACCGCCACCACCAAATACGCCGCCTATCGCTTTACCCAATCCAGCAAACAAGCCATCATTACCATTTGCAACGCCCTGTTGACTGGCAATAATGGCATCGTCTTGCTGTATCGCAAGGGTTGGCTGTTTGACATAATCTTTGGCTGCCTCATACTTTTCTGGTTGATTAGGCATGGTCAAGCGGTATGTCTGGTTGTCTGCCAGTTCGGCTGTCACACTCACATTGCCTGAACGCAAATAATCATGCTCGTCACGCGGCAGATTATACAAGCGGTCATACTTAGCAGTAATCGCATGCTGACCCGGCTGCAAGGTGAATTGTTTAGTCAACGCCTGAAAAGGACTCTGTTGAACTTCTTGACCATTGATAGCAGTCACTTTGATATAGTCATCAACGAGTAAAGTAACCGCGGCATTTGAGAGCATAGATACCGATCCGGCACTGATAAGTAAGGTGCTGATGGTCAGTTTTTTTAGCGAAGAAGTATTGGTTTTCATAAATGGTCCCATTGATAGTAAATGCATTGATAACAGCGACATTTTGGATAGAAACAAATGGTGTTTCTAATATTTAAAATTCAGTATTAAAAATCGAGTGGCATCGTATGTTGATCCTGACTGGCTGCCTCATTATCCACTTGTGTCTCTTGTGCAATATCCGCAAGCTCAGCTGCCAGTGTTTGCTCATCAATCGTACGCAAAGCATCACTGATGACCGCTTTAGAGATATTGCTACGCCCAAGGTTTGAGAACATTGGCTGAATATAATTGAGCACCTCCATCATAGCACCGATACGATGTGGCCCTTCGGTCAGAAGATAATCAATAATACGCTCATCAAACTGCCAACCACGGCGACGTAAGATAGACTGCAGCAAGGCTTGACGGTCAGCAAGATCGTGACCATTCGGTACTTTAAAGGTAGGCGCTTGTGCCAGACGAGTGAGCAAATCCCTCAATTGAAATGGTAACTCGCCCGCAGGCTTATTGGCAGCAAATAATAACTGGCGCTGCCCTTCACGGCTACGATTAATGAGATGGAATAAGGCTTCTTGCCATTGACTACTTTGCTCAAGCACTTCTAAGTCATCGATGGCGATAAGCGAGAAGTTCTCAAGAGAAGACAGCACATTGACATCGGTATGGATCAATTCATTGAGTGACAAACAAATCGCTGACTTGTCCATCTCAATGAATGACTCACAGATAGCGGATAGTAGATGGGACTTACCAGTTGCAGGGCTGCCAAACAGGTACAGCTGACCAATCAGGCCGACATGTAGCTGCCGCACTGCATCAA
This sequence comes from Psychrobacter sp. 78a-MNA-CIBAN-0178, assembly GCF_040309625.1. NCBI lineage: Bacteria > Pseudomonadati > Pseudomonadota > Gammaproteobacteria > Moraxellales > Moraxellaceae > Psychrobacter > Psychrobacter sp. 78a-MNA-CIBAN-0178. The sequence continues at coordinate 79,571 of NZ_JBEOOZ010000011.1, read as the reverse complement.
TAATCGACATCCAACCGGGACCGGCAAAGTCACTGAGACTCGCATCATGCTTAATGTCCAGATTGAGACTTAGCTGTGCTTCTGCCATGAATCATCAACTCGGTTTGCGTAGCGCAATAGATAGAAAAGGAAAAGGCGTGGTAACTTTTAAAACAGGCTCAGTTTAAGTAGGCTTAATAAAATAAACGAGCTTGAGGTTTTGATTACACTCAGTCAAACATGATATTTATCAAAATTAACGACGTGTATCAAAACGCTCACAGTAACAGCTGTTAGCGTTACTACTGCGCCTATATATAACATATTTGCAAAATGACTGACAAGTCTTTTACTTACTAAGCTTTGTCAGTCATTAATTATTAAGCCTAAATGACACCCTTATTATCTAGCTATTTTATCAATTTTCAATGACGTTACACCTATTATTTTTTAAATAACACCAACTGTTTACGACCTTTATAAAAGTCCGTGGAGAGATAATAAGCATATAAGTGGCGGAACAATACGTTGAGGACGGCGGACACTGGTAGCGCGATAAGCATACCGACAAAACCCAATAGACTTGCGCCTGCTAGTACCGAAAATATAACCCATAAAGGTGACAATCCGATCTTATCGCCCAACAATAAAGGCTGTAGGATGTAGCCTTCTGCCGCTTGACCGATTAAAAATGCGCCAACGATTAAGGATAAATACGTCCAATCTAAGCCAAACTGGAACAAACACGCAATAATAGCAGCGATGAAGCCAATACCGAAGCCCAGATAAGGCACGAAGCTAGCAATACCCGCAACCATGCCGATAATAAGACCCAGCTCAAGGCCAATGAGCTGAAGTTGTACGGCATAAATGGCACCCAACAACACCATCACCAACAGCTGACCTTTGATAAACGCCATCAATGCCTGATCACACTCTTGGGCAATACCAATAACTTTTTCGCAGTACGGCCCTGGAATCGCTGTCTTCCACATCTGTATGCGTTTGTCCCAATTGAACAAAAAGTAAAAAGTCAAAATCGGTACTAAGACAATCAATCCTGCATTATTGATAAAGCTCATGCTTGAAGCAAGCACCTGACTCATCATCGAGCTGGCATCAGAGAACTTATAATGTGTTTGCAGATATTCAACCAAGGTTTCAGAGAATCCTTTGGTTTCTAGTATGGGCAAGCGGATATTGGCATTCGCAACAAACCATCCGCGAACTACCTGATTATACCAATTCAAAACCTTGGGCAGATATTCCCAAGCCGCTTGTAGCTGATGCAGCAATGTCGGTATCAGCCACCAGAGCAGCAATACCATCCCCAAGGTAATGGTAGCATAAACAATAATAATAGCTATCCAGCGCTTGATATACTTTGAGAGACGTTTGACCAATGGATTGAACAAATAAGCGAGTACAAAAGCAAAGATGAACGGCAAAATGACCGGCATCATTAAATAAAGCAAAACAACAGCAATGATGAGCACGGCGACGATAAATAAGCGCCGGAAAAAAGGGTCTATCGATTGTTTGGTCATTAAGGGCCATCCTAAAAGTAAGCTAATCGCGATAACTTATCGTTGAGATTGCAGTTTTATTGCTACAAACTCACTGTATCGTTATCGGTACGTCTACAAATTCTAAGTGCTTTGATTCTAAGTGTTTTATTATCGCAGAGTCGACAAAAAAAGCAGTCATTTTTTGTTTCTTAACTTTTTATTTATCGCTTATTTCTAATCTTGGCCGAATATTGGCAAGTTGCTTTGCGAGTGAGGTCTATTATTAGGTATAATGCGCCCACTAACTTCAAACTTTGTAACATTGACTGCTATTATTAATGTCAATAAATAATTTATCGGTTAATTCCAATTATATAGCCCCCAACTGTGAGATGACTATGAGTGACAAGCCTTCGTTAAGCTACAAAGATGCCGGCGTTGATATCGATGCAGGCGATGCATTGGTGCAACGAATCAAGTCCGTAGCAAAAGCCACGACGCGTCCTGAAGTCGTGGGTGGACTGGGTGGTTTTGGCGCGTTATGCCGTATTCCGACAGGTTACACCTCGCCGCTATTGGTTTCTGGTACAGATGGTGTCGGTACTAAGCTCAAACTCGCGCTACAGCTCAATCGTCATGAGACGATCGGCATCGACTTGGTAGCGATGTGTGTCAACGACCTATTGGTATGCGGTGCTGAGCCTTTGTTCTTTTTAGATTACTATGCAACGGGTAAGCTCGATGTGGATGTGGCTGCTACTGTTGTCAGCGGGATTGGTGATGGTTGTAAGTTGGCCAATTGCGCGCTTATAGGTGGCGAAACTGCTGAGATGCCAGGCATGTATCAAAACGATGATTACGACTTGGCAGGGTTTTGTGTCGGCGTGGTTGAAGAAGCGGAAGTCATCACTGGCGAAAATGTCGCAGAGGGCGATGTTTTAATTGCCCTTGCCTCAAGTGGCGCGCATTCTAACGGCTACTCATTAGTGCGTAAAGTCATCGAAGTCAGCGGGATTGATGTCACTAGCAGTGATGAGCAATTAGATGGTCAATCTATCCAAGACGCGCTAATGGCACCGACGCGTATCTACGTAAAAGCCATTAAAGCCTTGCAAGATACTCTTGGTAGCTCAGCTTTACATGCCATGTCACATATCACCGGTGGCGGCTTAACGGACAACTTACCACGCGTACTGCCTGAAACTCTAGCCGCTAGCATCGATACCAATAGCTGGCAGTTCTCAGAGCTGTTCACTTGGTTGCAAACCCAGGGTAATATCGAGCAAAGTGAGATGTACCGTACCTTTAACTGCGGCGTCGGCTTTGTCATTGTCGTACCAAAAGATAAAGCAGATGCTGCTATTCAAACCTTGAACGATGCTGGCGAAAAAGCGTGGCAACTAGGCGAAATGATCAAGCGCAGCACTGATGATCAGGCGGATGCCGTGGTGTACCGTTAATGTCAGACAGTCCTATCAAAACTAGCAACAATAAACCATTACGCATTGCCGTTTTAGTATCAGGTAGTGGTAGCAATCTACAAGTATTAATAGATGCCATGCAAGCAGGTACACTACCAATTGAGATCGTCGGCGTCATTAGTAATCGTGAAGACGCCTACGCTATCAAGCGTGCCGAGCAAGCTAACATACCTGTCGCCGTGCTATCACATACTGATAGTGGCAAACGCATGGCTATCAAAACTTTTGAGACTCATGCCAGCGCCCAACTAACGGCATGGCAACCTGACCTAATCGTGTTGGCTGGCTTTATGCGGGTACTTAGCGCAGGTTTCATCGACAATATACCTCCACCGATGATTAATCTGCACCCTTCCCTGCTACCTGTTTATAAAGGCCTTGATACCCATCAACGTGCCATACAAGCAGGCGAACGTCATCATGGTTGCAGCATCCATGTCGTCACCGCTGAGCTCGATGCGGGCGCTGTTTTGACCCAAGCTTTTTTAGAGATTAACCAAAAAGATACTGCCGATAGCCTACAAGCGCGCGTCCAAAAGCTTGAACATCAACTGCTACCTTGGACAATTTTATTATTAGCTAAAGGTGTCATCAACCTGAACAGTCAGGACAAAGGGACTTTTTCTATATTGCCCACATTACCTTTAAAGCTGTATTTAGACAGTTAAAGCAGTAACAAGTAGTAAAGAAAATTAGTAATCATTTAAAACTATCAATCATAAAAAAGCCCAGTCACTCAATTAATGAATGACTGGGCTTTTCAGTATCTAATATTTAAAGCGTTTTAGCTTCAAAATCTGTACGTGCTCTTAGCTGTTATGCACGTGGACACCTTTGATGTTTACAAACTCTTTAATACCAAAACCACCATGCTCGCGACCATGACCTGAGTTTTTCACGCCACCAAAAGGTAGTGCTGGATTTGCGAGGCCATAACCATTGATATAAACCATACCGGTATCAAACTCTTCATTAGCTAAACGAATCGCTTTGTCTTCATCTTTAGAGAAGATAGCGCCACCTAAACCATAGCGGCTGTCATTAGCGATACGTAAGGCATCATCTTGATCTTTGGCGCGGATTAGCGATGCTACTGGACCAAATAGCTCATCGTCATAAGCTGGCTGACCTTTTTCGACATTTTCCAAAATAGTCGCTGGGTAGAAGCTGCCCTTACCTTCTGGTAATTTACCACCGACAGATATAGTAGCGCCCTTACTTACACTCTCTTCTACTTGTTCATGCAACTTTTCTTGCAAGTCTTTACGCGCTAGTGGTCCAAGATCTGAGCTGTCATCCATTGGATCGCCGGCTTTTTTACTTGCAAACTCTTCAACGATACGCTCACGGAACTCGTCATACAGGCTATCAACAACGATAAAGCGCTTTGCAGCCACACAAGTTTCGCCATTATTTATCAGACGCGCTAGCGTACAAGTTTGTACTGCAAGCTCAAGATCAGCATCTTCTAAAACGATAAATGCGTCATTTGAACCCAGCTCTAGAACTGCTTTTTTGATTGCTTTGGCTGCTTGCTGACCGACGATACTACCTGCACCATCACTACCAGTGAGCGTCACACCGCGTACTTTATCATTACCAATTAATTTCTCTGACTGATCATGATCAATTAAAATGGTACGGAACAAGTCGTTCGGTAAGTCAGACTCATGGAATATTTTTTCAATTAATAAGCCAGAACCAGTCACGTTTGCTGCGTGCTTGAGCAGAATGCTGTTACCTGCCATCAAATTGGCTATGGTATAGCGGAACACTTGATACGCTGGAAAATTCCAAGGCTGCATACCATAAATGACACCAATGGGCTGATAAGTGACAATACCTTTTTTGAGACCTTCGATGTCACGTTCATCGTCAGCAAGCGCGGCCACACCTTTTTCTGCAGTGTAATCACAAATGGCTTTACACAGATCAACTTCTTGTAGACTCTGACTATAAAGTTTACCACGCTCCTCAGTCATAAGACGAGACAGCTCTTCTTTATACTTTATCAGGGTTTCGCCAATAGAGTTAATAACCTTCGCGCGCTCTTCATGACTGGTTTTACGCCATTCTAGAAACGCTTGATGTGAGGCTTCAACGATGTTGTTGACCTCATCATTACTCATATAGTCGTAATCTTTAATATCTTCGCCTGTTGCTGGGTTTACAGTAGTAATATCTGCCATGATTGTTGCCCTTATTTATTTGTTGTTCTTAATTAATGCTAGTTAGCTAATGCTAATTTAGAGTTGCACTTAATCAAAACTTTAAGAAGCTTCGATCGTGTCGCCTGTCTTAACAATGGATGCTCTAGTTGTCTTTTTTCTTAATGTAGAGCTATCATAACAAATCATTTGCTTTGAAGTTTTACAAGATATAAAGAAGTGTGCGTAAGATGTTAAGAGTGTGACTCATTCGTTGTTAAATACATATTTGGCAGATTATTAGCATATTTATCAAAACTATTTAGGGCGTGTTGAACATTCGACCATGGCACTGACAGAGACTATTTGTGAATGTTCAACACGCCCTAATATATAACTGCTTATAGTCAAAATATCCCAAAAACGTGACGGTATTGCTGATATTGATATAACTTTTCACTGACTATATATTTATGAAATCTTTGATAATAAATCAAGCAAATAAAAAACCAGCACATGATATATGGGCTGGTTTTATCGATTGTTTAAGCGATACTTATGTTATTCACATTTTGTTAGAACAAATGATTGATAATAGGGATATCTTGTGGAGGATTCTCTTCCTCGTCAACGATTTGACGCGCTACATGCATAATGAGCTGGCGCAACCAACGATGGGCTGGGTGATGCTGCAATAAAGGCGACCACGCCATCGTTAGCTCAAATTCAGGAATAAAAAATGGTGGCTCTTCCATTTTTATACTGTCATTATTGGCCTGCATTTTTGCCACCCGCGTCGGCAATGTCGCAATCAAATCTTTATTGGCGGCGAGCATCGCCGGCATCTGATAGTGACGCGTAAAGACGCTGATTTGGCGTTTTTGACCCAAACGTTGCAGTGCTTGATCAATTGAGCCTAGGCCGCCAGATTTTTCTGGATTGACCCCAAATCCCACGCCCATGCCTGTCTTGGACACCCAAACATGCTGGGCTTTTAGATAGTTTTTTAGATTGAAACGGTTGGCATAGGGGCTTTCTGACGACAGCAAGCAACTAAACGTATCGCGCCATACGAGTACTTGATGGAAGCTTTGCGGTATTTCATTAAAGCGGTTGATCGCCAAGTCCACCCGTCCCTGCTCCATATCGCGATAGGAGACATCGGATGGCGTCAAGAAATCCAAAATGACGTTGGGCGCTTCGGAACGTAGTGCTTTTACTAGCTTGGGTACTAAGGTCGCCTCGGCATAATCTGAAGTCATAATGCGAAAGACACGTGAGGTACTATAAGGGCGAAACTCGGTACGTGGCTCTAACACTTGCGTCAGGTCAGCCAATATCTCGCGAATACGTGGCTGCAACTCAAGGGCTCGCTCAGTTGGGGTCATGCCCTCTGATGAGCGTACTAATAGTGGGTCATTAAACAGCTTACGTAAGCGCCTTAGAATATTACTCATCGCCGGTTGGGTAATGCCAAGCTGTTCAGCTGCACGTGTCACATTTTTTTCTCGCAACAACACATCTAAATGTACCAATAAATTCAAATCAACCCGCTGCAAATTCATATGTATTTCTCTTTGCCTTAGAATAAATACCACTATAAATATTGGTATTTTTAGTGCTGTCATAAATATTTATCGTCTATAACCGCATAATATTACTATTTTTTTGTCTAGGGGTTCCTATAATCAGCTAATTATAACGCAAACTAGCCATCATAAGACATTGTTTTTTATACATTATAACCAAATAAAATACCCAAGATAACTATCATAAATTAGATAAATCTTGGTAAGGCAGTTATAGTGAGTGACACAGACAAGCCGTCACGCAAACAATAAACCGTAGGCTGAGACGCTGATTATAAGCTTACCGACCAACATAATATTTTAATGGTCCGTATCGATAGCAAAACCTAATCAACTGCCTAGCAATCGATTTAGATAAATTTTTTGCCAGTGATATTTTTTAGCTGATTGCCTCAATGATTATTGTAACACCTCTCATCGCCAATTATAAAACCACAGCGCTATAATTGTTTAGGTAGCACACAAAACATACTGAATGAGCGTCACGCTATCACTATGTATTAGACAATTTGTTAACTGCTGAGTTCAGCAAATCTCTTGTGTTTATAGATAGGTTTGTTTAGGGTAAGTAGGGCTGCGTTCAATATACATTTATTTTTAGCTGATATAACCATTCATTCCTTTTCGTTATGTCTATACTTATTAGATGTCGAGAACCTTAATAAAAATCTTATTTTGTATCTCTCAATAACAGACAGTCGTGATCAATTTATCACTTAATTTTTCTCGTTTTTACACCCCACCAAGGAGACTATAGATGTCAACTGTTTATAAATCAGCGATCGATTTAGTACGTGAATTAAAGCAAAAGCACGGTAACTGGCAAAATATCAGCGAAACCGATGCAGCACGTATGATGGCACAAAACCGCTTCAAAACAGGTTTGGATATTGCAAAGTATACTGCAAAAATCATGCGTCAAGATATGGAAGAGTATGACAATGATACTTCTCAGTACACGCAGTCTTTAGGTGCTTGGCATGGTTTTGTTGCCCAGCAAACCATGTATGCTAAGAAAAAATACTTTGGTACCACGTCAAAAACTTACATCTACCTATCAGGTTGGATGGTTGCAGCCCTTCGCTCTGAGTTTGGTCCTCTTCCTGACCAATCTATGCACGAAAAAACCTCTGTACCTAAGCTAATTGCAGAGATCTACACCTTCTTGCGCCAAGCCGATGCTAAAGTACTAAACGATTATTTCCGTGAGCTAAACGCTGCAGAAGAAGCCGGTCAAGACACCTCAGCTATCCTAGAAAAAATCGAAAACTTTGATTCGCATGTTGTGCCAATCATTGCTGACATCGATGCAGGTTTCGGTAACGAAGAAGCGACTTACTTGCTAACCAAGCAAATGATCGAAGCGGGTGCTTGTGCTATTCAGGTTGAAAACCAAGTATCTGATGCTAAGCAATGTGGTCACCAAGCGGGTAAAGTAACTGTACCGCATGAAGACTTCATCTCTAAACTAAATGCGATTCGTTATGCATTCTTAGAGCTTGGTGTTGAAGACGGCATCATCGTTGCTCGTACTGACTCTGAAGGCGCATCACTAACGCAAAAAATCCCAGTATCAAATGAGCCAGGCGATTTAGCTTCTAAATACATCGACTTCATCGAAATGGAAGAAGTGACGCTAGAGAACGCCAACGAAAACGACAGCTTGCTTAAGCACAACGGCAAATTAGTTCGTCCAGTACGTCTAGCCAATGGTCTATATCAGTTCCGTGAAGATACGAACATCGATCGCGTTGTCCTTGACTGTGTTACTGCTCTAGAAAACGGCGCTGACCTATTATGGATCGAAACACCGACTCCAGACGTAGAACACATCAAAATGATGGTTGATCGTATCAAAGAAGAGCAGCCTAAAGCGAAGCTTGTATACAACAACAGCCCATCATTCAACTGGACGCTTAACTTCCGTAAACAAGTAATCGCTCAGTGGGAAGAAGAAGGCAAAGACATCTCTAAGTACAATAAAGATGACTTGATGAGCGCTGATTATGACGGTACTGAGCTTGATGAAGCAGCTGATATCGCTGCTAAAAACTTCCAACGTGATGCATCACGTGAAGCGGGTGTATTCCATCACTTAATCACGCTACCGACTTACCACACCACGGCACTTAGCGTGCATGAGCTTGCTAAAGGCTATTTCGGTGAAGACGGTATGCTTGCTTATGCAGCTGGCGTACAACGTAAAGAAATCCGTGAAGGCATCGCTTGTGTTAAGCACCAAGCAATGGCCGGTTCTGACCTTGGCGATGACCACAAAGAGATCTTCTCTGGTGACAATGCCCTTAAAGCTGGCGGCGGCAAGAACACGATGAACCAGTTCTAATCACCGACACTTTATAAATACTTTTTATAAGTAAAGGTTACAAGAAAAGCCGCCCTACACTATGTAGGGCGGCTTTTTTATGAGCAGATTTAGGACGTGTCCTCAATCTGAACAAAGTACCTAAAAGTGAGGACACGCCCTACTCAATTATAAAAATGCCATCACAAACTGATTGCATTGAAAAATATTTAAAAATTAGCGTCCAATAGACAAAATGCTTCAGTCATTAGAATGGCGGTCATCAATATGACTATTGCCCTTGGTTTTTATCTCAGACCTACGTTTTGCGTTGAGCTTGGCGTGGTTCATACGCCTAGTACTTCTACGAAATTTGCGATACAGCATTTTTATGAGTCTATAGACCCCATAAAATACTGCTAGCAGTACGACAAGCCACCACAGTCTAATCAAAGTAATAGCGACTTCTCTTAACATCTCCCAACCTTGTTTGAATGCCTGACTCACTTGTGCGCTAAAGCTTGGGCGTTCAGCCTCTATCAGCAGATCTATATTCTGCGTCGTTTCTTTATAACTGATATCTGGTTGTGTAAAGGTTAGGTTGATCGTACTGTATTTCACTCTATCCGTAATATTCATTTGCTCTAACTGCGCATATTCCTGCTGTTGCCGCGCAGCATAGGTGGCGGTGATCGTATCGACATTACTGGTTTGATCTTTGTCATTTTTGCTATTAAGCCGCTCTTGACTGAGATCCTTTGCCATATCACTATTGAGCTTACTTGCCAGTTGCTCGCGATATATATCCAAAGTGACATCTTGAGCCGAGAATTCCTGTTCATTCAAAAAAGCCACTTGCTGCTGCACTTGTTTTAGGAACTTGTTCACGTTTTGTCTAGGGATACGTACGGTCATCTCAGCTTGTCGATAATAAGTCGTCAAAACAACATTTTTATCCCCTTGCACAAAACCACGACTATCACGCTCCCGATTGCTAATATGACTTGATGCCACATAACCGCTTTGCTGATAGGTCAGATTCTCAATAGCGCTACTGCTCTCAACCACATCCTCTACTTTGAAGTCAGCTGCCGCCGTAATCAGTAATGTCTTCCCTGCTATTTTGATATCAGCCGCTTGGCTATTAAGGGTCTGCTCACTATCATTGGATAGGTTTTCTACTTGTAACTTAGGCGAGTCTTTATTATTGGTATCTGATATATCAGCACCCTGATCTGTTATCTCTTCAACCGCTTGTTCCGTCGTCACATATTCAGTCTCAGCGCTACTCTGTTCTGATTCATACTCCTCATTTTGTGGACTGCAGCCACTAGCGACAATAGTAGTCAAGGCTATAACGCTACATACTTTAAGCCAGTTAGCAGTTTTGTAGATAGAATCACTGTAATCCGATGCTGACGTGTTTGGTTTAAAGGTTTGCCTGACAGAAAAAGCCCTTGTCTTCTTTAATCTCGTTTTCATCGCTGCAACTCCATTTTTATCTTACTTTTGTTTAATTCCTTGCCCTGATTATAATGATTATTTGCCAAAAGTATATTGTTAGCGATAAAACGCACGCAAACAGTCAAAATTTCACTTGTGATTATGAGATAGCTTTCATACGATGTTATTAAGTTGATTATAATTATCAAACAACTAGGAATATACGATGCAAGAAATAGAGCTGAAATTTTTGGTACCGGAGGCACGGTTAAAAAGTCTAATGCGTCAAGCTCAAGTCAAATCGTCACAAGTACTGCAACTGGCCGCACATTATTTTGATACCCCTGATCAGCAACTGGCGCAAGCGGGTATTGGTCTGCGTATTCGTAAAGAAGGCGATGCTTGGGTACAGACCATCAAAGCAGGTGGTGATGGTATTGCGGCGCGCTTAGAGCACAATGCCGTATTGAATAATGAGCAGGTACAAGCAATGCTCGACAAGCATGAGCTCATGCCAGATTTAACGATTTATCAGGGCACGCCAATTGCACCAGCATTGGCGGTATTTAACCTCAAAAAACTGGCTCAGCAGCTTAATCGTCAGTATGTCACTGATGTACGGCGTACCACGCGCTTGCTGGTAGAAGAGGATAGTGAGCAAGGCGACAATATGATCGAGATGGCGTACGATTATGGCGAAATCATTCATGGTAATGATGATAATCATCGAGAGGCCATTCAAGAGATCGAATTTGAGCTAATCTCAGGAGATTTAGATTTTTTATTTATCACCGCAAAAAGCTGGTGTCAGCGTTATAAACTCTGCTTGTCTACCGTGACGAAAGCGGAGCGCGGTGGTCTACTTATCCAAGGACAGCCCCATAGCCCAGCAGTTAGCGCTAATCTTAGTCAGCTAATGGTTAAAAAAGACGGCAGCATGCCCGCCTTTGTCCGTGCGGCAGTCCATAACTGTCTGCTACAAATACTGCCAAACAGCAGTGCTATCGTCGCTGGCAGCACAGATGATGCGCATGTTCTACAATTGCGTATCGGTATTCATCGCCTGCTTACTACGCTGAAAGCCTTTGCAAGCTTCTCTGATGAGATCAACCCGGATTGGCCGCTGATACTGAAACAAACCGCCAACTTATTGGCTGATTATCAAGAGGTTGCTTATCTTGCCAGCCATATCGAGCCGAAATTACAAGAGCATGGCGCGCCTGTGGTTGATTGGTCTACAGATATGAATACGGTCAAGATTAACCCTATCGATGCAGTACGAGCCAATGACTTTCAGCTGACTTTGCTCGAGCTAATAGCTTTTACCATGAGTGACCCAAACCTTGAGCCCAAAGCTGATAAGCTTGCCCGTGATAAAATAGTAAAAGTACTTAGCAAACAGCATAAAAAAATGCTCAAAGCTATACAAAATCTTGATGATATCAATAATGCTGAACCAGATAGCTCTGACTTAGAAGGCTCTGATTTAGAAAGCCATGATTTAAAAAGCTATGATTCATATAGCAACGATAAGCAACAAGCCCAGCATAAATTACGCCATCAGCTAAAAAACTCACGTTATATCAGTGAATTTGCCACGCCGTTATTGCGTAAAAAGGGGGCTAAAAAGAAAAATAAACGCGGGTTAAAACGTCTGATCAAAGCGCAAAAAGCACTGGGGCGATACCTAGATCATAATCAATACCAACAGCGTTATCAGCAAAAATCCACAGTGGATACCAATGCTTTGTATGGCGCCGGTTGGTTTGCTGCTAGGCTAAGTGATGACTATAATCGCCATCATAAACGCTTGGCTAACGTTAAAGATAACGATATATTTTGGTAGTCACCATTAGGTAGACATATTTATATCGACATGAACGCTTAGAAAAGACAGCTCAATGCATTATGGCTATCTTTTTAGGTTTCATTGTTTATTAATACAGTACCATTGAAGGGTTTATAAGATGTCTTTCTCACTCGCTACAATCGTGACGGGTGTGCCCTCTTCGACTTGTTCAAACAACTCGATAATATCTTGGTTGCACATACGCACGCAGCCATGTGAGTAAGGCGCGCCCATCGGTTCGCTGTCTGGTGTGCCATGAATATAAATATAACGCTGATAAGTATCGCAGCCACCTTGGCTATTGCGACCTTTATTAACCCCTTCCTCAACGCCGCTTAACCATAAAATACGGCTCAATATCCAATCACGCTCAGGATGTAGAGCCCCAAAGTCGGCACTATATACTTCCCCTGTAGGCACACGACCGACAAACACAGCATTACGAGGTGCGCTACTGCCTATTTTTTCTGCGATAACATGCTTGCCGAGCGGCGTACAGCCACTGTCTTGTTGGCTGCCAATGCCATTTTTGGCGGTAGAAACTAAGTATTGAGCGAGCTCTTTATTCTGCTGATATACCGTCAAGGTCTGCTGAGCGATATTAATCAGTAACGTCGTAGCGATATCTGTATTTGGAGCAAGGTCTGCGTTATTGGTCATAGCGGTCTTCCGGCTGTCATTTGGAGTATTATTAGCAAAATGATTGAGATTTTCTATTATTAAGGGATTGTATCAAGGCTTTTGGCACCGTAATATAGGGGCACACTTTTTGATGCTAGCAGATTATGACGACTATTTCACCGACACGTGTGTCGATGTATGATTTTCTATATCAAGATACCCAGCCGATGGTGTCATTATTGGCTGATGCCGCCAAGCTTTCTTTGCCGCAAGCGCGCTTGGCAATTGATTGCAGTTTGCAGGCCATTATTAGTGCCCTTCTCGCTTATCAGCAGCGCTATCAAGGTCAAGTCGTTAGCAAAAAGCTGTTTGGACGCAGTGCTGTCAAAGAGCTTAGGCAATACAACTCGATGAATTTTGCGACCATCAGTGCGACGTTATACCATCGCCACGATGCTGCAGACGCCATATTTAACGATAGTGCTCGCGTGATAAAGGCCAGTGAGTACATTGCAAACCGCATTGATGCTACGACGCCACAAGTGCAGATTTTACTGACATCGCTATGCGTGATTGTGCTGCGCGAGCTGGCTATTTTAGCGGAATACAGTCAGCTTGATAATGATGAAATTAATAAATGGTTTGCATTGCAGCCACAGTTTTTGTCGATAGATCGATTCGCCGCCGACCAGACCCAGATAATGCCTACGACCTTAGCCGACACTGATAATAACAAAAGCAGCACTTTGTCTTCAGACGCTACAGAAATAGTATCGGAAGATGGTGCAGAATGTGAGTTGTTAGATGCAGAGCAACTCTTAAGTACGCCACCACCTTTCGATCCTTATTGGTACAAACTGAATAATTTTAAAGCTGATAATTATGAGCCGGCACAAGATATGCAGCTGGCTACTGGCAATTACTTAAAGGCGATTGGCCGCTCTACTGAAAACATTCAGCAAGGTGGACACAATGATTTATTGATGTTTGCAGAAATGACTGCCGTTACCTTACCGCATCAGCGCTGGCTATTGCAGTTGGCCAAGATTTCAGAAATATATTTACAACGTAATCGGCTACGTATTACCTCGGAACCTGCTACCCCGCCAAAACCGCCGCTGGTTAGCTTAGGGTTGATCGGTGGGAACAATGACAATACACCGGCCACTACCAGTGAAAAACCGATTGAATATGATGCGGCCACACCACTTTGGAAAAACCCAGTGATTCTTATCATTATTGTAGTCATTGGTGTGCTTGGGGCGCTGGCTACTTTAAAATACCAAACGCAAAAATCTAACGGTGCCGTTCCAGCAACCGAAGAGGTCTTAGCGCAAGAACGCAGCGAGGAACGTCAGCAGCAAGATGTGGCCATTGTCATGGTAGATGATGAAGCAGCTGGTGGCACAGAAAAAGCGAAAACTGAATAGATATCAGCAATACCGTCGCGTTTTTAGAGTATTTTGGCGATACAGTTTCACCAATCACTATCATCCATAAAAAAGCAGAGACACTATCAATATAGGTCTCTGCTTTTTTTGTGATTTATCAGCTCAATTAACTATTATCTAACGATAAATAGCTAGAAAGCTTATACCATGCACAAAAATTAGAGTAGTAAGGAAAAAGAGTGCAAATACTACGCATTGTAGGTTAAGCGATTTTGACACAGCTAATCGTCTTTTTGGCGTTTGGTATTATTTTGATAAATCACGACCACGGCTGGCTTCAATTGCTAGACGTAAGCCATTCAAACGAATGAAACCTTCTGCGTCTTTTTGATCATAAGCACCAGCATCATCTTCAAAAGTGGCAATTTTTTCATCGAACAATGAATCATCAGACTTACGACCGACGACGCTCACAGCGCCTTTATACAGCTTCACACGTACGGTGCCGTTGACATATTCTTGTGACTTGTCAATTAATGCCTGTAGCATCATACGCTCAGGGCTAAACCAGTAACCATTATAGATAGTCTTGGCATAACGAGGCATTAGCTCATCTTTTAGGTGTGCCGCTTCACGGTCTAGCGTTAGCGACTCAATACCGCGATGCGCTTTTAGCATAATCGTACCCGCTGGCGTCTCGTAGCAGCCGCGTGACTTCATACCGACATAACGATTTTCGACGATATCTAAACGACCGATACCATGCTTACCACCAATCTCGTTGAGCTTAATCATTACTTCATAAGGCTTGAGCGCTTCGCCATCAATCGCAACGATGTCGCCTTTCTCATATTCTAGCTCTAAATACTGTGCTTCGTCAGGGGCTTGTTCTGGGCTAACTGACCAGCGCCACATGTCGTCTTCTGCTTCGGCATACGGATCTTCTAGGATACCGCCCTCATAAGAGATATGCAGCAAGTTGGCATCCATTGAGTACGGAGATTTTTTCTTATTGCCCGCATAATCAATCGCAATATCATGCTCTTTGGCATATTCCATCAAGCTCTCACGACTCGATAAATCCCATTCACGCCAAGGTGCGATTGTCACCACATCTGGTGACAAGGCAACAGCACCTAGCTCAAAACGTACTTGGTCGTTACCTTTACCAGTCGCGCCATGACTGATGGCATCAGCGTTATGTTCTTTAGCGATTTCAACCAAGCGCTTGGCAATGAGTGGACGCGCAATAGAAGTACCTAGCAGATACTCGCCTTCATAAATGGCATTGGCACGGAACATTGGGAATACGTAATCACGAGCGAACTCTTCACGCAAGTCTTCGATATGGATATGTTTGATACCCATGGCTTTAGCTTTGGCACGCGCCGGCTCCACCTCTTCGCCCTGACCGATATCAGCGGTAAAGGTAATCACTTCGGCATCATAGGTTACTTGTAGCCACTTCGCGATGATTGAGGTGTCAAGACCACCTGAATAGGCCAGTACGATTTTATTAATATTTTTTGGATCAAGCTGAGCCATGAATAACTCCTATTATGAGAATTTATTGTCGAATACATTTAATAAGACGTAAAAATGCGAATGATGGGATAAAATCAATAAAAGATATATTGCTTGCTCAGTGTACATCATATTTACTTTTGGCAAAAGTGTAACTGCCACAAGGTACTAGCTTTTGCTGTCAATGCCTCTGTCATCCCTCTGCATTATTTGTCCAAAAATACACACTTATGATGATAAGAACAATAACCCATGAATGCTGCAAAGACATTTTGCCGCTTATCTCGTCACGTATTTAGTCGCACTGACAAATCTGTTATTATAGCCACACAGTATCATTCCCTATTATTCCCCAATACGACGATATAGAGCGCGACGACACTATGACTGATTCGATTACAGAATTGACCATCCTTCAGCCAGATGATTGGCATATTCACCTTCGTGATGACAGCGCCTTAGCTACTACTGTACCGCATGCAGCCAGTAGCTTTAACCGTGTTATTTGTATGCCAAATCTAGTGCCGCCTGTCAAAAATGTTGACGATGCGCGTGCCTATCGCGCACGGATTATGCAGCAGCTACAAGCCAGTGACTTATCTGCTGAGCGCCAAGCCGCATTTGACCCGCGTATGACGTTATACTTAACGGACAGAACGACAGCACAAGATATCGAAATGGCAGCACAGTCGGGTATCGTCCAAGCAGTCAAGCTCTACCCTGCTGGTGCTACCACCAACTCTGCGGATGGTGTCACTGATATCAACGCCTGCGTAGATGTCTTTGAAGCGTTAGAAAAACACAACCTACCACTGCTATTACATGGTGAAGTGACGCAAGACCATGTGGATATTTTTGATCGCGAAAAACGTTTTTTAGATGAGGTACTGGCACAAATTATCGTTAAATTCCCAACACTAAAGATTGTGGTAGAGCATATTACCACCAGTGATGCCGCTGACTTTGTCTTGGCGCAAGGCAACCATATCGCTGCTACCATTACGCCGCAGCATTTGATGTTTAACCGCAACCATCTATTGGTCGGTGGCATCAAACCGCACTTTTATTGCTTGCCTATCTTAAAGCGTGAAAGCCATCAAAGAGTATTGTTGGATGTTGCTACCAGTGGCAATCCGAAATTTTTCTTAGGCACTGATTCTGCTCCGCATGCCACAGATAAAAAAGAGGCTGCGTGTGGCTGTGCCGGTTGTTATAGTGCCGCTACTGCGCTACCGTTATATGCCACCGCTTTTGATAGTGTGGGCAAAATAGACAAACTTGAAGGCTTTGCCAGTCGTTTCGGTGCCCAGTTCTATGGGCTGCCTGTTAATGACAGCACAATTACCCTCATCAAAACACCTATGCAAGTACCCGCAGACTACCCATACTTTGACGGTAGCTCACTGACACCGCTTATGGCTGGTGAGACGTTGCCTTGGTCTCTTAAAGTGTAACGCTTGCTCAATGCTAACAGACCCTAGTTTATTCTAAAGTATCAGTGATACCCTTGTGGCAAGCGGTGTGGCTGATATTTTAGTTTGTTCTTGATTTCATTTTTTAATTCAATACCACTGCACGACTGATAAAAGCGATTTAACTTAATATGACCACTCAAACCGATGCGACCTTGCCTGCAGACGACCCATCAAATAACGTCGCTAATAGTCATCCAAATAGTGACTTAGCGACTGATAACACTGATAACACTGATAACGTTAATAACATTGATACTAGTAGCGTCGACGCTAACAACACCGACAGTAAAGTGGTGCCAGATAATGACACCCAAACACCGATGAGTCTAAGAGACCGTTTTCGTAAGTTTATGCCTGTCGTGGTCGATGTCGAAACCGCGGGTTTTAACTCGCAGACCGATGCTTTATTAGAGATAGCTTGTATTCCGATTTTGCTGAATGAGCACGGTGTATTTTATCCCGGTGACGCTTTTAATGCCCATATTGAGCCTTTTGAAGGTGCCAATTTAGAACCAAGTGCCCTCGCCTTTACGGGTATTGACCCCAATAACCCAATGCGGAAAGCCATTGCAGAAGATGAGAAAACGGCACTACGCCGCATTTTTAAGGGTTTAAAAGAAGTGCGCCGCGCTGAAGACTGCCGTCAATGCGTGTTGGTCGGTCATAACGCCCACTTTGACTTGGGGTTTTTAAATGCAGCGGTGCTACGTACTAACATTAAAAGCCACAACCCTTTCCATAACTTTTCCGTCTTTGATACCGTAACCCTCGCCGCGCTTGCTTTCGGTCAGACAGTATTGGCACGCGCCTGTAAGGCTGCAGGTCTTGACTTCGATGGTAAAGACGCCCATTCAGCCTTATATGATACCCAAAAAACAGCCGAGCTGTTTTGTCATATCCTTAACCACTATCCTATGTTGTCTAATGCTTTACATACCGAACAAAGCAAAGTAGAGTTAACAGATAACGACGCGCAATAAAAGGTTATTTTTACAGTAATAACTGATCGTTTGCTAAAGTTGACGATAGTAATTTTGCAACACCTTGATGACTTTGACATCTTGATTTCACAATCAATAAGGATATGATTGATACCATGATAAGTAAGGTGGCTACTTGGGCCAATGTCATGTAGCGCTGTTAAAAGGAATTAATAGCTCACTTACTTGCCACTATTTTGCTCTCAAACAACACCTTTATATCCTATAGATGGTTTAAGTCGCTCACACTGCCCTGATAGCTGAGGTTATTGATATCGATAATGCCCCTGCTGTTAAGGCTTAATAAGAGGGACTTTATTATGGATCCACAGCTTAAATTATGGGGCACCATCATCGGTTATATGCTGCTCGCCTTAACCATTAGTGGCTGCACATCTTTATGGATTCGCCACCATTTAAAGAGTAATGACCTACATCCAAGTCGTGCACTCAAAAAAAGATACTTAATATTAAAAAGACGAAGAAAAAGGCTTGACAGCAAACGCAGACGCCATTAAAATACGCACCACTTCAGCATAAATGGTGAAAGCAGCTGAAGCGTTGTTACTAGTCCCCATCGTCTAGAGGCCTAGGACACCGCCCTTTCACGGCGGTAACGGGGGTTCGAATCCCCCTGGGGACGCCACTATTTGGCGTCACTGATTAGCACTTTTGCTGTAAAGCATAAGATAAGACTAATAAGCGTACCATCAAAAAGTCCGGTCACATTCTATTGTGACTGGACTTTTTTTATCTCTGTATATTCTCTTAATATTTCAGATGACTACACTACTAACGCTGCCAGCTTACAACCCACTCCACTCTCAAATATAGACGGGCATGGATACGGTATCACTGACTAGCCACTTATTAATTGTTTGATTATCTATTTTGAGCGCTGATCTTCTGATAAAAAAGTGCCTTATCAAATTTTTATCGCAAAAAAGCCAGCAATCTTAGCTGGCTTTTTTTATAAGCTGTCTATCCATAATATCTTAAAAATTATGGCAAGCTAAAAAATCTTGTCTGATAACACAAACCAAAGAAGTGCCAATATAATGAGTGCACCCAATACCGTCTGAATTAAGAAAAAGGCTTGGTGCTGACCAACGACTTTACCTAGCGTTAAACCTAAGGTGCTGTATTGGATCGGCTGACTGTCGATCTCGCCTGTTCTGACCTGCTGTTCATAGTAACCTTGCAAGATATCTAAAAACTCCGTCCATTCGTCAGTGTTCCACTCATAGGGCTTGAATGGCATAAACCTTTTAAGCTTAGGCTCTTTAATCATCCAACGTTCAAGAGTGATAGAGCGCAATGACCAACCAGCGAAACGACGTTCTGCTAGCGCAGAAAAATCTAAAATGTTTAGATCTTTATGTCTATCGTCCATTACTAAGCGATTTTTGAGATTGGTTAATGCTTGTTCGCTACCTTCTACGCACTGTAAAAAATAACCATTGCCGTAGCAAAGAATACCCGTAATATTATCAGTTTTGTTACGCTTGCTGGCGACTTCTGCGATATCGTTCAGTGTACTGGCATTTGATAGACCAGTCGACGTAATGCGGCTCAAATACACAAGTTGGCAGAGGTCTGTCGTGACTGGATTTGTTGAACTATTGACTGTTGACAATCAGCTTCTCCCTATTATCAGGTAAATTTAGCTAAGACAACCATACTAACTTTTGAAAAACACATAGAGACAAGACAATTAGGATGTCAAATTGGCTTGATACATTATTGATTTTATAAGTATTTATATTAATTGTATTAAGTTGGTTACATCATAGTTTAGTTTGGTCATCAAAGCAACCTATGATTATCTTATAACACTACTTATGTATACTAAACAATCATTTAGCATTATATATATTGAGTATGTGACATATAACGATATATTTTTGCTGTCTAGTACGCTACTTTTTAAGAACAAAAATGGATATCAGCGGTGCCTAATGTATTGATATTACTTTTCACTGACCATAGCTAACGGCTTACGCGTTAAAATGAATAGGTACAGTAAAGCAATCACTCAAAAATTTTAAGTGATTGTTTAAATATCTTTAAGAAATGATTAGGACTGAGCGTTGAGAATCGCTGCTAGCAATGTAGCGTCGTCTGGATAAGTGAGTTTTATGTTTTGACGACTGCCAGTCACTAAACGTATAGGGAGATTTAGATGTTCAAACGCGCTTGCTTCATCGGTAATATCTAGCTGATGCTTAGCGACATGTGCGAGTACTTGCTGCAACTCACCTAGGCGAAATACTTGTGGGGTTTGTGCTTGCCACATATTACTGCGGTCGATAGTGCGTTTAGCATAAGAGTGTGAGCTGCTGCTATTTATCGATGTATTAACAAGCTCAGATTGAGCAGTAGAATAGACATATGACTCTTTTAGCGTATCAGCCACTGGCGTCGCTAAGATAGCACCATAAGGCTCTGACATCGCTGCCTCGATAACTTGATTAATATCATTACTGGGAACGGCAGGGCGCGCGGCATCATGAATCAGCACTAAATCTGAATCGTCAGCACCTGAATGACTGATTGCCTCTACCCCTGCCTGTACTGATTGCCAACGTTCAGTGCCGCCAATGGCATAATATATAGGAAGTGCAAAATCAAGCGTCTGCGCTGTGCTGTCATCTGCTGCGATGACCAATAAGCACTTGTCAATATAAGCACTTGACGCAAGCCGTGCCACGCTATGCTGTAGCAAAGTCTGCCCTTGCAAGATTGTATATTGCTTAGCAATAGACGCACCGAAGCGACTACCGCGACCAGCGGCGACAATCATGGCGTGTATATTAGGTGTGGTATTCATAAGGTGGTTTTGATTGATACTCATGGTTGGATTCCATGATGATAGGACGGGGAGGAAGTGAAAAAGAGGTTTAGATTTAAAAAAAAGATTTTAGGGCGTGTTGAACATTCACAAATAGGCACTGCTGATTGCTAAAATGGTTTCATACAAGGCGCAAGTCGACGATAATGTTAATACCTTAGCTAGACTTGCAACGCAGTATGGGGCGATTTTAGCATCAGCCTGTAGGGACAGGACTGTTTTTTGCCGCTTCTGTGTTAAAAATAGACGTTTAGAAAGACTAAACTTAAGATTTTTAACGTTGAATCGCCTAAAAAATAGTCTCTGTCAGTGCCATGGTCGAATGTTCAACACGCCCTAAGATCAATAATGTCTCTACTATAGGTGATAGAAGAAATTCATTTTATGAGGTTGAGAGCAATCAATAACGGCTGTGCGTTGTCGGCGCTGTTGATACTTGTACAAAAGTCTCATTTGGCTTGATTAAGCCCAAATCTAAACGCGCGTGCTCTTCTACTGCCTCAAGACCATTCTTTAGATCATAAACATCAGTACGCAATAAATTATTTGCAGCCACTTGGTTGTCGTTCAGACGCTGCTGATCTTCAATCTGAGTCTGTAGTGTATTACGCTCAAAGCGACCATTTTCACCCAGCCAATACTGATATTGCAGCCCTAACAGCACAGCGACCGCTAAAGCAAGTAAGATAAATTGGCTAAAGTATTTCATAAAGTATTAACGCCAAGTGATAAAGAGATAATAATTAAAATCGAAAAAATTAGATTAACTGATTAGGCGCTATATCATCCTGTGAATGACAATATAGCGCTTAAGTCTACACTAAAATTCTTAGCTACTCAGCTTATTAGCCACGTAGACCGATAAACTCTTCACGGCCACGGTAGCTTGCTCGTACTTGCTGCTCAATACGTAATAACTGATTGTATTTCGCAACGCGATCTGAACGGCATAGTGAGCCCGTTTTAATCTGACCAGCAGCTGTACCTACTGCCAAGTCTGCAATGGTGCTATCTTCAGTTTCACCTGAACGATGCGAGATAATCGTTGCATAGCCGTTTTTCTTCGCCAGATAAATCGCATCTAGCGTTTCTGACAAGGTGCCGATTTGGTTAAATTTGATCAAAATTGCATTGGCAATATGCTTATCAATCCCTTCTTGCAAGATAGCAGGATTGGTCACAAACAAATCATCGCCAACCAATTGGACTTTATCACCAATCTGCTCGGTCAAATACTTCCAACCATCCCAATCAGACTCATCAAGACCGTCTTCGATAGAGATAATAGGATATTGACGTGCCAAGCCTACTAGATAGTCTGAAAAGCCTTGGCTATCAAAGGATTTATTACCCTCGCCTGCCAAGATATATTGACCGTCTTTGTAGAATTCGCTGGCCGCGCAATCTAACGCCAAATGAATGTCTTCGCCTGCTTTATAGCCGACTTGCTCAATCGCTTGCATGATAACGGTGATGGCTTCTTCATTGCTACGCAAGTTTGGGGCAAAACCGCCTTCATCACCGACCGCCGTATTCAAGCCTTGTGCTTTGAGGACAGATTTTAAGCTATGGAAAATCTCTGTACCGGCACGCAGCGCTTCTGAGAAGCTAGTAAAACCAACAGGCTCAATCATAAACTCTTGGATATCAACGGTGTTATCCGCATGCTCGCCACCGTTTAAGATGTTCATCATCGGTACAGGCATCGTCAATGACGTCTGGTTACGCAAGTTGGCGATATATTGATGCAATGGCAGACTTTGTGACTTGGCAGCCGCTTTTGCCGTTGCAAGAGACACCGCCAACATCGCATTGGCACCAAGGTTGTCTTTGTTTTCTGTACCATCGAGCGCAATCATAGCGTCATCAATGGCTTGCTGCTCAGTGACGTCTTTGTCCATTAGCGCGCTGCGAATCTGGCTATTGACGTTGGCAACGGCTTTTTTGACACCCTTACCCATGTAGCGACTTTGGTCGCCATCACGCAGCTCAAGCGCTTCACGTGAGCCAGTAGAAGCGCCACTTGGAGCAGCAGCACGTCCAATCGTGCCATCAGCTAAGATGACATCGGCTTCAATCGTTGGGTTACCGCGCGAGTCTAAAATCTCACGGGCGCGAATGTCTTTAATTGCGGCGACGTTGGTGGTTTCTTCAGCGTACATAATGTCTGTTAATTCCTTTGGTCATGCCAAGTTTGTGGGATAAATAACGGCAACTAGAATACAAAAAAGATAAAGCAAAATAACGTATAGCACATACGCTCAAACCAGCTTTGCTTATCTATATGATCAGTAAGTTTTGAGCAGAATTAAAGGTATTTTTAATACTTGAACCCTCAGCTATAGTGCTTGGCATGATAGCATAAATTTTATCAAACTTCCCTTATCTTACACCAACTTGCGCGCATAAAACCAGATATAGTCAGCAATAATCAGCCGTTATCAAATCGTATTATGAGCGCTATTATTGGCAGTAAAGCAACACCTATGCTTTTGTTAAACGTTCGCTATCAGTGTGTGAGCCAGATACCGTATTACTGAGCTCAACCTTGGTTTTAAATCGTGTTAAACGTAGCGCATTCATTAATACTGAAATAGAGCTCAGCGCCATCGCCGCGGCAGCAATCATAGGATTTAAAAAACCAAAAGCAGCAAGCGGAATACCAAGGCAATTATAAATAAAGGCAAAGAATAGATTTTGTTTGATATTGCGTAGTGTTGCATTCGCAATTTTTTGCGCCGCATCGATATGCATCAGCGACTCACCCATCAAGCGTGCAGAGGCACTATGTTGGGCGACATCCGTACCTTCAAACATGGCAAAACTGGCATCAGCGGTTGCCATCGCTGGCGCATCGTTGACGCC
Organism: Psychrobacter sp. 78a-MNA-CIBAN-0178; assembly: GCF_040309625.1. Lineage (NCBI taxonomy): Bacteria > Pseudomonadati > Pseudomonadota > Gammaproteobacteria > Moraxellales > Moraxellaceae > Psychrobacter > Psychrobacter sp. 78a-MNA-CIBAN-0178. The sequence continues at coordinate 55,566 of NZ_JBEOOZ010000011.1, read as the reverse complement.
ATCGCCTGCCATCGCTACTTTGTGACCCGCTGTTTGCAATAGGGCAATTTGGCTCGCCTTGTCGCGTGGGCTCATTTTGCCATAAGCCTGCTCGATACCCAGCTGCCCTGCCACATGGTCGACGACCGACTGCTTATCACCACTCATCAAAATGACATTGATGCCAGCATCTTGCAGCGCCTTAATTGCTTGCGGCGTATCGTCTTTTAAATCGTCCGCTAGGGCAAACGCCCCCAACGCTTCATCATTAATACTAATGGCTACGGTACTGGCGATTTGCCATACCTTGGGCATCAGCTTTGGCAATGTTAAATTAGCAAACTCTGCGCTACCAACTTTTACCAGTCCCAACCCTTCGATGTTTGCCTGTATGCCTGCACCTTTGATGACGCTAATATCAGTGACAGTCATTAACGGTAAGTTGCGTTCACTAGCCGCGTTAATCAATGCCGTCGCTAAAGGATGGCTAGCGTGCACCTCAACGCTTGCAGCAATTTGTAGCACATCATCGACGGCAAGCGACTTATCCACCATCACCTGATCGACGATACTAGGCTTACCCATGGTTAATGTGCCCGTCTTATCGAGCACCACGGTATCGATATTGCCTGCCGCTTCTAGGCTTTGCGCGTCTTTGAACCAAACTCCATGACGCGCGGCGACCCCCATACCAGCCATAATAGCCGCTGGCGTGGCTAAACCTAAGGCACAAGGACAAGCAATGACCAGCACCGACACTGCATGCATCAATGCGGTATCAATCATACCCGTTAGCCACCACGTCAGCCCAAAAGTGATCAAAGCAATGGCAACAACGACTGGGACAAAAATAGCCGTTACTCTATCAGCAAGGCGCGCTAGATTGGCTTTTGAGCCTTGTGCATCGCTGAGCGCTTGTACCATATCACCCAGCTTGGTATCGCTACCTTTAGCACTGACGCGATAAAGCAAACTGCCGTTTTCGACCAGTGCTCCTGCTAATAAACCATCGCCTACTTCTTTTTTGAGCGGTACCGACTCACCCGTTAAATGACTCTCCACACACCAACCGCTACCATCGATAACGACCCCATCCGTTGCAACACGGCTGCCTTGTTTGGCACGCAAAATATCATCAATTTGCACATCTTTAAGAGCCACATTATGAAAATCACCATTTGGCTGTTGCTGTTCAACTTCATCAGGCGTTAAGGACAACAATAAATCGATACTGTTAAGGCTGTGCTTTTTAGTGCGCTCTTCTAGATATTTACCCGTTCGCACAAAAGCAATGACCATGACGCCTGCTTCAAAATACACAGCAGGGCTATTGCCAGTCCCATGACCACCAGCGTGACCACTTTGCAATAGACTGTTTAACGTGCCATCGCCATGGGTCAGCCATAGATAAGTCGAGTACGCCCATATGGTTACCGTACCGATGACGACTAGCACATCCATATTAGCAAGACCACCTTTGATGGATGCCCAAGCGCTTTTATAAAACGGTAAAGCAAATCCGAACTGTACAATCGTCGCTAGGATAAATTGAATCCAAACTGCTGGCATCCACGCCATACCAAAACCTGTCAGCATACCTGCCATACCCACTAAAAACGGCAGCAAACATAACCACAAGCCAATCAAGCGCCACGGGTACTGAGTCGCGGTATCTTTATCCGTTTGGGCAAACAAGCTATCAGCTGCCTGCAAATTGGCGACGAAACCAGTTTTATTTACCCATTCTTTGACTTGCTCAGGCGTCGTCTGGGTCGGATCATAATCGACATTCGCGGTCTCGCCAGCGAAGTTCACACTCACCTCGTATACCGACGGCTTTTTGTTTAGTACCTTCTCGATTCTTGAGGCACAGGCCTGACATGTCATGCCATCAATGGCCAGCTGCAGGTGTGCACGCTCCGGTGCAAGCGTTGTATTGGACTGAATATCAGTCTCAACTTCATAGGATTGCTCAGTGGCGGTACGGGTAGCGTCATTCATAGAGAGAACTCGTTATTGCGTTAAAGCGCATGATAGCGTTTATACATTTGGGCATTCGTTTGCGCGAAAAAAACTCAGCGACTTGATAAAATTTTTAGGCAAAAGCGTATTTGAAGACCAGTTTTCTAAAACTACTGGGATAAATATTAAATGGTTATGATTAGCGATAATTCAAATTTTTCTATTGTTTCAACGCATCAAGACCTATTGGTACATACATAAAAAGCAGTTAGTTATTGCTGCCTCATTATTTTTTAGCCATTAAAAAAACCAGCCATCAGAGCCGGTTCTTTTATAAATAAAAAAATCTTAAGAGTTAGCGACGGTGGCATCAAAGCCTGCTTCCTCGATAGCCGATGCAATAGCTTCTGCACTGGTCTTACTATCATCGAAGCTAACTGTTGCTAGATTGTCAGTGAGATCAACAGTAATAAGATCTAAACCATCAATCTCACCAGTAGCAGCATGGACACTTGCCACACAGCCACCGCAAGTCATGCCATCGATATTAATGATTCTAGTTTGGTTTGCCATGAGAGGCTCCTTATTCTTATAACGGATTTTTTATTAGTGAATTTTTTATAATGTTCAAAAACTGTTTTGATAATGCTCTTTATGCGCTTAATTATCAATACAGCATGCAACTAGCATAAGCTGAAACAAAGCCAACAACAAGTCCATTTGGTTGTAAGTTTATTAAAGCGTTGTTGCTTCAAATATTTTTATAAAAACGAAATTTGTATAAACATGGCTTATGGAACTATCAAGCGTTAAAAATACCGCAGTAAATAGTCACTCACTAAACGTTAATCATGATAACGCGGGTTTTGCGGGGAATCGATAGGAAACGGTTGAGTCACGTAATCGACCATGCTAATTGCTGCAACAAACGCATGCACCGTCGTTTTGGTATCATCATAATGGATAAATGCCATTCTGTTTTCAGGCTGTAGCTCAATCTCTGTGACACCGGTAATGTTTTTTAGCGCCGTCATCACGCTCTCAAACCCTTCATTATCATCGATATTCTCGATACTGACTTGTGCAACTTTAATCGCCATGATCTTATCCCCTTATCGTTTATAGCATTAATGCGTATCCAATACCTCAAAACCTTTGACCAACTCATCGATCTGCTTAAGTTGACGCAAAAACGGCTCTAACTGACTGGTTCGCAACGCACACGGGCCATCGCATTTCGCCACTTCTGGGTTTGGATGCGCCTCTAAAAACAAACCTGCCAAACCTGTCGCCATACCTGCACGTGCAAGGGTGGTGATTTGCTCACGGCGTCCACCGGCGCTATCACTACGACCGCCCGGCTGCTGCAAACTATGGGTTACATCAAAGAATACCGGTATATCCATCTGCTTCATGGTATCGAAGCCTAGCATATCAACGACCAAATTATTATAACCAAAGGCACTACCACGCTCACAAAGGATGAGCTTATCGTTACCACCTTCAAGGCACTTGTTAACGATGTGACGCATCTCATGTGGGGCTAAAAACTGGGCTTTTTTAATATTGATAATCGCATCGGTCTTCGCCATCGCATGCACCAAATCCGTTTGACGCGACAAAAATGCTGGCAACTGGATAATATCCGCAACCTCAGCGACGGGCGCGGCTTGATACGGCTCATGCACATCAGTAATAATCGGCACTTGGAACTTTTCTTTAATTTGCCCCAGCCAATCGATACCCTTCTCTAGACCTGGGCCGCGATATGAATGCAGACTTGAACGGTTGGCTTTATCGAAACTGGCTTTAAAAACATAGCCGATACCCAAACGCTGGCAAATCTCGACATACTGCTCGGCAATCTCGAACGCCAATTCTTTTGATTCTAAAACATTCATGCCACCGAACAATACAAATGGCTGGTCGTTGCCTATATTAATCGTATTGCCACTTGGCGTCGTAAGCTCTATATGCGATTGTGCAGTTAATAAATTTTCCATAAAGTAGTGACCCTCATTATTGTTATATACTGTTGTTATTAATATTACTCTCCCATATTGTAACCGATAGCCCAATGAATAAAAGTATCCAAGCGTAATTACATCTCGCTGATACTGTAGATTACTTAATCAAACCGCTATTGCTAGGGCGTGTCCTCATTTTAAAAATGGTGATAAAAATGAGATAAATTGCAGTCAAACAAGGAAAATAGCGCAGATAATATCGGGATATTAACCAGCTATTTAACGATGTTTGGCAAAATTTAGCCATTTTTAGCCCGTTTAGATATGATCAATTGAATTGAGGACACGCCCTAGAAAAAACTATTAAAAAATGGCTAAATAAACAGTCAAAAAAAAGACCAATCCGAAGATCAGTCTTTTTTTATTGTAGGTAAAGCTGTAATACTTAAACTATTACTTAGTTGCGCTATAATTTTTCGCAGCTTTTACGAAGCTATTAAACAATGGATGACCACCGCGTGGCGAGCTGGTAAATTCAGGGTGGAACTGTACCGCGATAAACCATGGATGCTCGCTAATCTCAACTGACTCGACCAAATGCTGCTTGGCAGAATAACCCGATATCGTCATGCCTGCTTGCTCTAACGGCTCGATATAACGGTTGTTCATCTCATAACGATGGCGATGACGCTCAGTGATATTGCTAGCGCCATAGATTTGGCTCAGCTTGCTACCAGCGACCAGCTCAGCTTGCTGTGCGCCTAAACGCATGGTGCCGCCAAGATCTGAATCATCACTGCGAATCTGTAGCTCACCGCGCTCATCTAGCCACTCAGTGATGAGACCAATGATTGGCTCAGCCGTTTTGCGATCAAATTCAGAAGAGTTGGCATCGATATTCATCACATTACGCGCGTATTCGATGACGGCCAACTGCATACCTAGACAAATACCTAAATATGGCACATTGTTTTCGCGAGCATAAGTAATTGCTTTCATTTTACCCATAGTACCGCGCTCACCAAAGCCGCCTGGCACCAAGATAGCATCGGCATTATTAAGCTGCGCCAACAAGCTATCGTCATCCTCTAAACGTTCGGCATCGATATAATCAATCTTCACATCTGCCTTGTGAGTGATACCCGCGTGCAATAATGCTTCATTAATCGATTTATAAGCATCAGGCAGCTCGACATATTTGCCGACCATTGCCACGGTAACAGTGGATTCAGGATTGAGCTGGGCTTCAACGACTTTGTCCCAATCGCTCAAATCGGCTTCAGGTACATCCAAACCAAAGCGCTCACAAATCAAATCATCAAGATCTTGCTCATAAAGGGTACGCGGTATCTGATAGATACTTTGTGCATCTTCACACATAATGACCGCACGCTCTTCAACGTTAGTAAATAGCGCAATTTTGCGACGGTTGTCTTGTGAGATATGATGGTCAGAGCGGCAGATTAAGATATCAGGCTGTAGGCCAATAGATCGCAGCTCTTTTACTGAATGCTGGGTAGGTTTGGTTTTGGTCTCACCCGCACTAGCAATATACGGTACTAAAGTAAGATGCATTAGCATGGCTCTATTACGGCCAAGCTCTACTTGCATCTGACGTACGGCTTCCATAAACGGAAGTGATTCGATATCACCAACCGTACCGCCAATTTCGATAATAGCGATATCATACCCTTCGCCACTGGCAAGGATTTTGTTTTTGATTTCATCAGTAATATGTGGAATAACCTGTACAGTACCGCCTAGATATTCACCGCGGCGCTCTTTATTCAGTACATTCTGATAGATGCGACCACTGGTAAAGTTATTACTCTTACTCATCTTAGAATGACGTAAAAAACGCTCATAATAACCCAAATCTAAATCCGTCTCCGCCCCATCTTCAGTAACGAAGACTTCACCATGCTGAAACGGACTCATCGTACCTGGATCGACGTTAATATACGGATCCATCTTAGTCATGGTCACGTTCACACCGCGCGCTTCGAGTATGGCAGCAAGAGAAGCAGCAGTGATACCTTTTCCTAGTGAGGACACTACCCCACCGGTTACAAATATAAACTTGGTCATAGTACTCTGTCGGTAATTGGTAAAGAAGGATTTTACTAAAAATACGCTACAAAATATAGGGCAAAAGCGCAAACTCTTTAAAACACTCAGTTTTTAACGCTTAATTGTCATAAGTGCGTAATCATCGTAAATACGTAGCTATTATAACCCACTGCGGCTTTAAAAAGGTCACAACAAAAAAACTCACCCCGAAGGATGAGTTTTTTATAATACGTTTTCTAATGTTTAGATTAGAATTTGTATTCAATACCCGTACCTACAATCAAGTCATCTTTGTTATTGTCACGGCTGATTTGCCCTGCATAAATATGACCCGTGGTCGCTTTATTGAATGCATATTCTCCACCAACTGCGATTTCATTTACATCAGCATCTTTTACGCCTTTTTCGTCAGTGGTATTAACATACTGTGCTTTAACTGCCCAAGGTGTTGCACCAACTTTATATTTACCACTAATTAGCCAAGATTTTTCATCTTCACTGGCTTTGTTAACGCGGTTGTTGTTAACGATGCTATAATTATCGTAGTATTGGCTTTGTTGGTATAGAGCACCTAAAGTTAAGCCCGAAACCATATTCATTTTGCCCATATCTAAACCAGCAACCAAACGCCACGTATTATCAATCACGCCAGTATTTACATTGTTAGCACCCATGTCTTTGTCATAAGCACCGGCTAGATAAACACCATTTTTGTCATAGGCTAATAAAGCAGAATAACCGTTATCTTTTACTTTTCTATCACGATAGACTGCAGGCTTCGCACCAGATGCTGCGGAAACGAGAATATCACCGTCGGCATCAGTTTCTGATAATGCGGTAGCTGCCATAAAACTCACTGGCATACCGACAATAACAGGTGATTGATAGGCCACCATATTGTTAGCACGGTATTCACCTGAAACACCCGCATTTTTAATATCAAATAAGCTATCATTAAACACGTCAACTTTGTTTTGTGCAAGTTTCAATGGGGTATCATGGCGTCCCGCTAGTACAGTACCTAAAGTGTTGTGGGCTAAGCCTACATAAGTATTACGTGATCTAAACTGTTGGCTATCGTCATCAACATCAATACCATATTCCAATTGATAGACTAATTTAGTGGTATCAGTAAGATCATCTTCACCTTTAAAACCGATACGTGATTGATTAGAGTTAAGTTTAAATGTATCTTCATCTGTCTTGTTAGCTGCATCGTAGTCTGTACTAACATAATCTAAGGTTAAAAATGCTTTACCATATACAGTTGGCGCAGCATGGGCAGCAGAAACTGAAAGTGCAGCGACGGCTGTGGCTAAAAGTAATTTTTTCAAAGGATATCTCCACTTTACGATTTGAGTGATAAATGGTCTAAGATCATTAGATATATAATGGCAAGGTCCTATACCTTCGAAACCATATATATAGCGAGCCATAAGAACTGCTTAGACATAACTTTACCAAGCAAATATTACAGTAAGATGAAAAAACCAAAGTTTACACAAATGTTATTATTAATTTTACGGATTCTGTTATTTAAGACACGCTGTTGTTCAAGACACAGTATTGATTACAAAACAAAAAAACCCACCCCGAAGGATGAGTTTTTTATAATACGTTTCTAATGTTTAGATTAGAATAAGTATTCTAGACCGCCACCGATAGCGAGTACATCAATATCACCACGTAAGTCGATTTCATTAACCTTGCCGTCTTCGTCTCTCGAACCAAAACGACCATTGTTTAATTCCGCTGAATTTAGACCAGCATAGGCATGAGCGATCATATTATTTTTAAACGCATATTTGCCACCTACAACGACTTGATTTGAGTCATTATTCTCAAGACCACTGATATTGTCGGTTTTGTCATACTGAATATAAACAGAGGCTGGACGGGCAAAATTCGAAAGACCCATTTCAGCACTCACCACTAAACCGTCCTCTGTTGCAGTAGTAGTACCGGCATAGTCAGCTTCTTGATATAGAACGCCTAACTTTACAGGAGCTGCGATATATTTACCTAAATCGACGCTAGCACTGCCACGGATAATATCACCACTAACACTCATGTCTTGCTCATAAGCAATACCAGCGGTAATGCCTGTACCTGGATCAAACATCAATGAGGCACCATAGCCTGCGTCACGATCACTCTCAGATATAAAGTCTTCATCAGCACCATACATCAGCGCAAGCGCTAATGGTAGGTCATTGTATTTAGGCGCTTTCCAAACGATTGAATTATTGATACGGTTACCAACGGTCGGGGTCAAAATATTAGCAAAGCTGTCGTTGTTGTTCAGAGTACTAGAGCCAAGATTATCCCAATAACCTTCATTAACTGATACGTTATTGATATAGTCAATGACTGTGTAGTTACGACCAAAGCGGAATTCACCGAAGTCTTTATTTTTTAAACCTAAATAAGTATCACGACTTTTGAAGCCAATGTTATCGCTACCACTATCATCAACTTGAACGCCGTACTCTAATTGGTAAATTACGTCAGTGTTGGCCGTTATCGCTTCAGAGCCTCTGAAGCCTAAACGTGAAAGCTTAGAATTAACTTGTAATGAACCGTTGTCTTCATTAATTCTGTTATTATTATCCATATTCTGACCATCAATTTCAGCATTAACGTAATCAGTAGTAACGAATACTTTACCATAAACGGTAGGTGCTGCCTGTGCTGCAGATACAGATAGGGCGGCGATTGCTGTCGCTAAAAGTAGTTTTTTCATGGGGGTATCTCCACTTTACAATTGTAGTAATGAGCAAGCTGTGATTAGCTGGCGCCCATAATGGTATCGTCACAAATCCTCAAAGATATAATGTGTAACTAGCTACCGAGATTGGTCAGAAACAAGTGTGGCGAAGTTCTATTACAGTAAGATAAAAAACCATGACTCACATGACTGGGATTAAACAACGTAACTGCCATGTAAACTTAAGTCTTATGCGTCCTACTGCGTAACATCCGTTACCAAACTCATACTTAGAGTATAAGCATAACAACTTTGACATAATTTGCAACATATTTTTAAGTCTTTGATGACGAAAAATCCTTAAACCCATATTTAATCTAAGGTTTAACGATTGTTCAGATAAAAACAAAAAAAATACCCCTACTTGCCATTGGCAAATAGGGGTAACTTTTATAAATAAAGTAGAAATACATTGCTTTAAGTATGCTTGAGTAATACTAAGTATTGAAGGACTACTTAACCATGGATAAGTAGCCCTAAAATGGCTTTTATAAATAAGGAATTAGCAATGCGTATTGGCTTTTAAGTCTAAACGCGCTTGATGCAATAATGGCTCAGTGTAACCACTTGGCTGCTCACGACCTTTAAAGACCAAATCGCAGGCAGCTTTAAAGGCGTAAGACTGATCAAAGTTATCTGCCATTGGCTGATAACCGTTATCGCCAGCGTTTTGCTCATCGACGACCTTTGCCATACGCTTCATAGTATCCATCACTTGCTGCTCGCTGACCACGTTATGATGCAACCAGTTGGCGATATGCTGACTTGAGATACGTAGAGTCGCACGATCCTCCATAAGACCGACATCATTGATGTCAGGTACTTTAGAACAACCAACGCCTTGGTTTACCCAACGTACGACGTAACCTAGGATACCCTGAGCGTTGTTTTCAAGCTCTTGCTGCTTCTCTTCTTCTGTCCAATTGGTATTTTTCGCTAATGGAATGGTCAAGATGTCATCTAAACTGGCACGCTCGCGTGATTTTAGACTGTCTTGCACGTCGGCAACATTGACTTGATGATAATGCATACTGTGCAAAGTTGCCCCTGTTGGTGAGGGGACCCATGCGGTACTGGCACCAGATTTAGGATGTGCAGCTTTGGTATCCATCATCTCTTTCATCTCATCAGGCTTCGCCCACATGCCTTTACCAATCTGCGCATGACCCTGTAGACCTGTCTCTAGACCGATATCGACGTTCCACTGCTCGTAGGCTGGTTGCCATGCTTGCGACTTCATTTCACCCTTAGGTACAAAAGGCCCAGCGTTCATACTGGTATGCATCTCATCACCAGTACGATCTAAGAAGCCGGTATTGATAAAGATGACGCGCTCTTTTGCTTGGCGAATGGCTTCTTTTAAGTTGACCGTCATGCGACGTTCTTCGTCCATGATGCCGATTTTTAGAGTATTGCGCTCTAGACCCAATAGATCTTCTGAAGCGTTGAACAAATCATTGGCCATTTTGACCTCTTCAGGGCCATGCATTTTTGGCTTAACGATATACATCGAGCCTTTGCGTGAGTTCGATAGCGCAGTTTTACCTTTCAAATCATTTAAAGACAATAGCGGCGTGATTAAGCCATCCATCAGACCTTCAAAGATTTGCTCTTGCCCATTACCCAAGTCGACCAAGATGGCTGGGTTTTGCATCAAGTGACCAACGTTACGAATCAATAGTAGTGAACGGCCTGGCAGGATAAGCGTGCTGCCATCTGGTCTGATATATTCACGGTCTGGGTTTTGTTTACGCGTACGGGTCTTGCCACCTTTTTCAAAGGTTTCTTGCAAGTCACCATTCATTAGACCAAGCCAGTTACGATACACTTCTACTTTTTCTTCTGCATCGACAGCAGCGATTGAATCTTCGCAATCTTGAATTGCCGTAATCGCTGATTCTAATAGTACATCTTTAATACTTGCTGGATCATCTTTGCCCACTGGATGATTGCCATCGATTTGAATCTCAGCATGCAGGCCGTTATTCTTGAGCAAAATACCAGTAGGCTGCTCTGCTTCACCAACGAAACCAACAAATTTCGCGGCGTCTTTTAGCTCAGTGCTATTATCACCTTGAACAATTTCAAGTTTGCCATCGACCACTTTAAAGCCGGTCACATCGTTATATGACCCTGATGCTAAGGCAAAATGTTCGTCTAGAAATGCTTTGGCATAAGCAACAACAGCAGCACCGCGCGTTGGGTTATAACCACCTGTTGCTTGTTGGCCATTTTCGTCACTGATGACGTCAGTACCATATAATGCATCATATAAACTGCCCCAACGCGCGTTGGTGGCGTTCAATGCGTAGCGAGCATTACGGACTGGTACGACCAGCTGTGGACCTGCAATATGGGCAATCTCGTCATCGACGTTTTGAGTACTGACTTTGAAATCATCACCTTCTGGTAACAGATAGCCAATTTCTTGCAAGAATGTTTTATACGCGGGGTAATCAATTTCGCCATCTTTGGCAGGGTTGTCCAGATGCCATTGGTCAATCTGCGCTTGAATCTTGTCACGAGTTTCTAGCAGCGCTTTGTTACGCGGGGTAAACTCTTTGATGACCTTTTCAAAACCTGACCAATAGCTGTCTGAATCAACACCGACTTTCGGCAGCACTTCGTTTTCAATAAAGTCATACAATTGCTGGTCGATGGCAAGAATGCCTTTTTGAATACGATTGGCGTTAGAAGACTGGCTCATATTGTTATCCTTATCTGTTCGTGAGGTGTGTTAATGCTAAGTTGCTACAATAACGGTGTGAAAATATGTGCTCTTGGAGCATTTATCCCTAGTTTGCTTTGCGGTGAATAAATAGCAAACATGACAATGCGAACTGTTGGTGGTGATTGAGCATCTATTAATGTAATAACTGTTTAAGACTGAATTTGTCTGATGCAGCGTCTGTGATTTTGGGAGTGTCTGTAAGCAGAGCTGTCTATAATTCTTAGGTTTTAATACAGGATTGGCACTTGATATAATGCCTATCGCCCGCTACTAAGTAATGATCAATAGTAAGACAAAATGCCTGAAAAGCAAAATCTCATCCTACTATCAAATAATAAAATAAACAAGGAAACGTCATTCACCAAGTAAATACTTAGGCTGTATAATAATGATACTCTATAAGCCACCTACTCTAGAGGCTTTAATCAATACTTTAGAGTTAGACCATTATACGTTCAGTATAAACTGTAAGTAATCATTACAGCATTCATTTATGCTTAACGGTTATCTATTTAACTTTTAATATTTGATTAAGAGATGTTGAACCCTCGACTATGGCAAAGACTATGAATAATGAAAATATGAAAATCAATAACAGTAATGACAAGGCTGTGAGCGACAGCCATACAGAAGAATATAAGATAGAAAAAGACGGTCTAACAGAGGAAAGTATGGAACCAGACAGTATCGATATCGCACAGCTGCGCACCCCTATTAAGGTCGACTTATCTGCTGTCTATGATTTTCTGGGAGCGCGAACCACACAGGCTTGGGTGGAGGCTGCCAGCGCTGATGTGCCTTTAATCATCCAAGATCATGCCAATTGCGAAAAGAAAGCAGCCGGTACAGCGATGAATCTACTATTCCGCTATGAGTTTTCTTACGACTTACAGCGAAAATTGGCGCAGTTAATACGTGAGGAGATGCTGCACTATGAGCAAGTCCTAGGCATTATGAATGAGCGCGAGCAAGAGTGGGGATATCTGAGTGCGGGGCGTTATGCCAAAGGGTTGCTCAAGCATAAACGTACGCATGAGCCAGCAGCAATGGTTGATGTATTAATCATCGGGGCGTTTATCGAAGCGCGCTCTTGTGAGCGCTTTGCCGCGCTTGCTGAAGTCATCGATGATGAACGCTTAGCCAAGTACTACCGTTATCTATTAAAATCAGAGAGTCGCCATTTTGAGGATTATTTGGCACTGGCACAATCGCTATCTGACGACAATATCGATGAGCGTGTCGCATTCTTTAAAGAAGTAGAAGCAGAGTTGATATCCAGTCCTGACACTGAACTGCGTTTTCACAGTGGTACACCTGCTGAGCGCTTCAGCTGATAGCTTCTGTCAAATAAGCGCTATGCAAAGATACTCATATCGTATCCATAAAAAAGCCAACACTAGCGTCTTAAACCATGCCTAGCGTTAGCTTTTTTATTTGTCTGTACAGAATATGATGCTCAGTTATGACTGTTTCTTATCTTCCATAAGTGGACTGTCATACTGCTTGGTATTTTTTGCGACATTATGCGGATCATGATCATCAGTCTCTTGCTCTGCAGCGGCTGGATTTGCCTTTTGTAATGCATCATCAGGGACGATACCATTATTATCATCTGCATCTTTGAGCTGATGGTTATCATGGTTAACTGTATCATTAGACTTATTCATAACCGATCCTTATTATAATAACTGTCTTCCACATCGAGCATTCGATAACTTGACGATACTCATATTAATAATGCTCAGATTAATAATATTCAGAAATATCTTGCTAAGAAATCAGTCTTTTTCATCTGGATTTAATACACGAGTTTGAGCGTTATCAACGTTGGCATATCGATTCATATCCGTAATACCTTCACTTTTTGGCGCTTCACTGCCCACGGTATCTTCGTTAATATTGTCATCAAACGGACTGCTGCCCTGTTGATCACGGCGATCTGGCTGGCGCGCTGGGTTGTCATTTTCATTGACATGCTCAGACTCTACTACACCCTCTTCAAAAGTGTCGGTACCTTTATTTTCATTGACGTTTTCTTCGAGCTCCTCATGGTTTTTCACCGTTTGAGCACTGTCTAAAGTTTCATGCGTGTCCGTTTCTGCGATTCGAGTTTTACTTAAAGCAGGATCTCTGGTTTCCATTGTTTTGTCCTTATTATAATTATTGTTTGTATCGATAACATATTGTGCTTATCATTTGTTAGTCGTCTCGACTCAGATCATAAGCATTTAGGTCCGATACGTTTTTGCCACCCGCAGGCAGATCTTCTTCTTTGCGCGGGTCGACATAGACCTCGTCTGTCTCCTGTGAGGCTTGTTCCGGCCCATCTATATTTGGCTGGTACTTTCGGCCTTCGTAGCTGTCTGGCGCATTGTCCGAGTGTAAGGCTGCTGGATCACGAACAGCTACCGCTTCTTCATGATTTGGCTTGGTATTATCTGGCATAGCGTGTCCCTCGCGTTTATGATGTTAATTGTTCATTTGACCTGATCGATGATATTGTTGTTGCTATTGATATCTTTGCTATCAATATCGCTCAAACGGCTCCTTACTTATCTGTCCGTAACTCTTCATCAATAAAAGAGGTTTGCTCTTCTTCACTCAGTTTTTCGGGAGTATCAACATTTTTGCCATCGTTTAGATTTTTCTCGATTTGTTGATTATCGGCCTGCTCTGCTGCTTTTTTGATGTCTGAAGTATCGTTGTTAGTATTACTCATGGTGCAATTCCTATTATTATTGTTTAGTGAACCAATAGTCCTCTATGACACAGATTTATAAACTTGGATACTATCCTAGAAGAGTAAATCGACTGGTTTAATTTTCAATTGAACTTATTTTTGCCATAGCATAGGACTGACATTAATTATAAGTAAGTCAAGCAATAGCACACCAGTGTACTGCCGTATCAATATGTGAATAAATGTGAGGTTACCAGACAGTTTGTAACTTATTTTCGCCACAAAAAAACCAAGCATCGGTGATTACCAACGCTTGGTTCAGTGGATAGTTAAGATTGTCGTAAAGCAAACCCCATCGCTGAAAGGCCATCAATATGGTTACATTGAATAACCAACCACGAACTACAGCATCCAAGCCGTTTATGATTAAAGGTCTTGCCTATACTGGCTCGCCAACGTGATTGATTACCCGTAATAAATGGTCTTGAGCAATATGCGGCGCTTCGTCAGCAGCTGGTTGGATTTGCTGCCAAATACCATCGCCATTAAGCGCCCAAGCTTGGACATTGTCTTGCAGATAGTTAAGTAGCCCATCTTGATATATCTGTTTAAACAGTTTTTTATCTTCGATCGGAAAGGCGACTTCGACGCGATGGAAGAGGTTACGATCCATCCAGTCAGCACTGCCGCAATACAAGCGCTCATCACCATCATTATAAAAGTAATAAATGCGTGTGTGCTCTAAAAAGCGCCCAATAACCGAGCGTACAGTGATGTTTTCAGACAAGCCTTTGACTTGGGGGCGCAGACAACACATGGAGCGCAAAATTAATTCTATTTTGACACCTGCCTGCGAGGCATCGTATAGCTTATCGATCAGGCGACGTTCCGTCAACGCATTAACTTTGATAATAATATGCGCGCGCTTGCCAGCCTTGGCATGGGCAATTTCATCATCGATAAAGCTCATTAACTTTTCGTGCAAGGTAAATGGCGCGTGCAACAGTTTTTTTAGATTGGCAGGCTTGCCCATACCCGTCAGTTCTTGGAAAATTTTGTGCACGTCTTCTGAGATGTCAGGGTCAGCGCTGAACAAGCCGTAGTCGGTATAGACTTTGGCATTGGCCGCATGATAATTGCCGGTGCCTAAATGCACATAACGGCGAATGCGATCGTCTTCGCGGCGCACGATAAGCATCAGCTTGGCATGGGTCTTGTAGCCGACAATCCCATAGACCACTACTGCCCCAGCCTCTTGTAAAAAATTGGCGACGGCGATATTGGACGCTTCATCAAAACGGGCGCGTAGTTCGATGACAGCCGTGACTTCTTTGCCATTACGAGCCGCAGCAGCCAGTGCCTTGACGATCTCTGAATTGGTGCCTGAGCGGTACAATGTCTGCTTAATCGCCAATACTTTGGGATCGCTCGCCGCTTCCCAAAGCAGATTGATAATCGGTGAAAACGCATGAAAAGGATGATGCACCAAGACATCACCTTTGCGCATGGCAGAAAATATACTGGTACTCTTATCAAGCTTGTCCAGCTCGCGGCGAAAGGGTTTTGGCACGATATGGGTAAAAGGCTGATAACGCAGCTTGGGTATGTTAAAGTCGAACAGCAAGCGCGTCAGGTTCACAGGGCCATTGACGCGGTACAGCTGATTGTCATGTAGCTCAAACTCATTAAGCAGGTAATCACTAATCG
Source organism: Psychrobacter sp. 78a-MNA-CIBAN-0178 (assembly GCF_040309625.1). Taxonomy (NCBI): domain Bacteria; kingdom Pseudomonadati; phylum Pseudomonadota; class Gammaproteobacteria; order Moraxellales; family Moraxellaceae; genus Psychrobacter; species Psychrobacter sp. 78a-MNA-CIBAN-0178. The sequence goes on along the minus strand of NZ_JBEOOZ010000011.1, from coordinate 39,703 downwards.
GTGTTGGGCAATCAGTCGTTACCTCGAGCCGCACTTTGTCACCAAAGCGGCGATTTTCAAGCTCGCCTTCTAGCGCCTTGGCAATATCATCGACATCATCGGCCAAGTCCAAGTCTGCGTTGCGCGTGAGTCGGAACTGATGGCAACCCGTGACATTCATACCGGGGAACAGCTCGCCGATATGCTCATGAATGACAGCCGATAGCATGACATGGTGCTCTTTGCCACCGGTCAGCTCGTCTGGCAGACGAATCACGCGCGGCAGACTGCGCGGCGCTGGGACAATCGCCAGATTAATATCGCGACCAAAGGCATCTTTGCCTTCTAAAGTGGCGATAAAATTGAGGCTCTTATTAACCAATCTTGGAAACGGATGCGCCGGATCGATACTTATAGGGGTCAGCACTGGTGAGACTTGCTCAGTAAAATAGCGTTTCATCCATGCCGATTGCTCAGCATTCAGCTCGTCACGTTTTAGATAACGAATGTCTTCCTTGGCAAGCGCTGGCAAGATGTCTTCGTTCAAAATACGATATTGCTTATCAATCGCCTCATGGGTGACGGCGGATAACTCTGCCAACACTTCACTTGGGCGCATGCCATGCGGACTACTGACCACATCACCGAGGTTTAACTTTTGCATAATGCCAGCGACACGAATCTCAAAGAACTCGTCTATATTTGATGAAAAAATAATCAAGAAAAATAGGCGCTCAAGTAACGGATGACGAGAACTGGCGGCTTGTGCTAAGACCCGCAAATGAAACTGTAATAAGGACAGGTCACGATTGATATAACTGCTGGGTGAATAGCTACCATCTTCAGAGCGCTGCCATGCAATATCGGTCATCTGCTGGCTCAGTTGCTGTATATTCAGCTCGTTAACAGTGGCATTATCGTTAGTCATGACACTTTTATTCTGATTATTAATATCCACCATACTGCCATCCCCTGTCATTATCGATATATCATCACTGATGTAATTTATTTTTACTGCCATTACCTATCTTTTTTTATGGCTAACTTCACTGTATCCGTAACTTTATTTAATCACTCATTTTAAACAAATTTATTTTGATACCTAGGGTCTGTTGAACATTCAAATGTGGCACTGGCAGTGGCTATTTTTTAGACAATACGCAGTGAAATGTTTGACGCCTAGTCGTTCTAGGTTAGACAATTTCGCCATGTATTGGCAAAAAACAGTCCTGCCCTGAAAGGCTGATACTAAAATCACCTCAAACGTTGTTGTAAACCTAGCTAAGGTCTCGACATTATCGTCGGTTTACGCCTGATTTGATAAAAGGTTTGGGACTATTTTAGCAATCAGCAGTCCTGATATTTGAATGTTCAACAGACCCTATATATAGTGGCGTTCATAATATAGTGACGTTCTATCATTGCAACCATATGACTATCAATCATGTCATGAGTTTATCGTACTACTTACCCTGCTATTTATCATTCAAAAAACTACTGTTAGTAAATACTCATTAAGCCGCTTGTGGCAAGACCGCATTCTTCATACGTTTTTTAATAATACGCTGTTTATTACGTAGGCGTCTATCACTGCGATTGTCTTCATAGTATTTAGGATTGGTCAGCATACTAATGAGTAGCGCGGATTCATCACGATTGAGATTGGCAGCAGATTTATCAAAATAATGGTGCGCCGCCGCATCGATACCATAGATGCCATTGCCAAACTCGGCGACATTTAGATAGGCGGTCAAGATACGCTGCTTGTCCCAAAATGTTTCGATCATCACGGTGATTACCGCTTCCTCGCCTTTACGAATATACGAGCGATGCGACGTCAAAAATAGATTTTTGGCCAGCTGCTGAGTAATGGTCGAGCCGCCAGCCGAGGTGGTGCCAGACTCCTCATTTTTTTTCATCGCCAGCTCGATGCCCTTTATGTCAAAGCCATTGTGTTGGCTAAACGTCGAGTCTTCGCTCACTATTGCCGCTTGCTTGGCTGATTTGGCGATGGCATCGTACTCAGCCCACGTCTGCGTGACCGTACCGCCGCTCAAGCGATGGGTAAGCATAAACATGCTGTTGTTAATTGGCTGCGTTTTCCAAATTAATAGCAGTCCTGCCACCAGCATATGAAATGCCACGACCAATAACATGAATGCCAATAACACTCGTTTCATAAATTTGCCAAAACTTGCCATGCGTGCGCTACCTGAGTGGATAAAAAGATAATAAGATAAAATTGAGAATCATAAACTGCAGCTCATCTTACCTAATCTCACAATCGCTGTCATTATTTACCCCATTTCTTTATCATGTCATAACGGCTAAGCCACATTGGTATGTCGGCTTAAAAACAGCACACAAGTATTTTGCGACAAGGCTTAACATAAGAGTAGAAACATGCATAATGATAATAATATAACCCTATTACGGAACCGCGTTATGGCAGCGTGCCCTGAGCTTAATGACTCTAAAAACCTCGATGAATGGTGGTTGCTTGGTACTTCTGGCTGTCATCTATGTGATGTCGCTGAGCAACTATTAACACAGTTTCGGGCGGTACAGCCACTTACCTACCAATATGTCGATATCGCTGACTTCGATGAGTCATTGATGATGGAATTTGCTACCAGCATTCCGGTGCTCCTGACAAAGACGCAGCTTCTAAATTATCCATTTTCAGTCATGGATTTACAGCAGTTATGGAATAGATAAGCGAGAGGGATAATGAAAAACTTGAGCCCAACTTTAAAAAAAGTCACCGAAATTGAAGATCTGCGCCGAGTCGCCGCGCGCAAAGTACCGCGCATGTTTTATGATTATGTCGATTCAGGCTCATGGACTGAGACCACTTATCGCAGCAACGAGACTGACTTCGATCGTATCAAATTGCGCCAGCGCGTCTTGGTCGATATGGACAACCGCAGTCTAGCGACAACGATGATTGGCGAATCAGCCAAGATGCCTGTCGCCATTGCGCCAACGGGATTCACAGGCATGATGTGGGCAGATGGTGAAATTCATGCCGCGCGGGCAGCTGAAAAGTTCGGTGTGCCCTTTTCATTATCGACCATGAGTATCTGCTCTATCGAAGACGTCGCTGAAAATACCAGTGCGCCGTTTTGGTTTCAGCTTTATGTCATGCGTGATCAGGACTTTATGGCAAATTTGATTCGCCGTGCCAAAGCAGCAAACTGTTCTGCGTTGATTTTGACTGCGGACTTACAGGTACTGGGACAACGTCATAAAGACATCAAAAACGGTCTATCCGCACCGCCGAAACCCACATTGGCTAATATTTTAAATTTAATGACCAAGCCAGAATGGTGTCTTAATATGCTCGGCACCAAGCGCCGCACCTTTGGCAACATCGTCGGTCACGCCAAAAATGTTGAAGATATCTCATCGCTGTCAGCGTGGACTGCAGAACAGTTTGACCCTCGCCTAAGTTGGGATGATGTGGCACGTATCAAAGACGCATGGGGCGGCAAGCTCATTATCAAAGGTATTATGGAGCCGGAAGATGCTATTTTAGCCGCGCGTAGCGGTGCGGACGCGCTAGTGGTCTCCAACCATGGCGGCCGTCAATTGGATGGAGCGCTGTCTTCTATCTCTGCGCTTTCTGACATTGTGCAGGCGGTCCATGCCGAAAACAGTGATATCGAGGTGTGGCTCGACAGCGGTATTCGCTCCGGTCAAGACGTGCTCAAAGCAATCGCGCTTGGCGCGAAAGGCACCATGATTGGACGAGCATTCTTGTATGGGCTTGGTGCTTATGGTGAGGATGGGGTACGCCGCGCGCTTGAGCTTATCTATAACGAGTGCGATATTAGCATGGCGTTTTGTGGTCATACCGATATCAATCAAGTCACAGATAATATATTGGTCAAAGGAACGTATGAGCAGCTAAAATTGGCACCGCCTTATATCACTGATAATGCCACCCCTAGACGCTGATTGCTTTTTGCTTTTTTGCCGATGGCTTTTTAGGAGTGGCTTTTTAGGAGTGGCTTTCTTTATAGTGGCCTTACCCTTTATAATCGCCTTAATCTTTTTAATTGATACTCGGCTTTTATGACCATCCAACAGCTTTTAAAAACGGCACCCGTGACCACCCTGCTATTAGTCAGCTTTATCGGACTTTTTATCATGCAGGTGCTGACAGGTGTCGATGCCAATAACCCCTCAACTGAAGCGCTGCTAAAATGGGGTGCCAATGCGCTGCCTTTTACCATGGGCGATGATCCATGGCGCTTGGTCAGCAGCGCGTTTTTGCATATTGGCTTGATGCATTTATTGTTTAATGGTTTTGCCATGTATTTTTTTGGGCAAATCGCCGAGCCGATGTTTGGCTCCGCTAAATTTTTGGCATTGTTTTTACTCGCGGCCATCGGTGGCAACTTACTGAATAGTTATGTGACGTGGCAGAGTATCTTGGATGGCACGGGGCAACCGGGGCTGTCGGCCGGTGCCTCTGGTGGTATCATGGGCATCGGTGCCGCTCTTTTGATAGCTGCGCTGTTTAAAATATCGGTCAATGGCTTAGTGCTCAATTTAAAAAGTCTGATATTGATTATGGGCATCAATTTAGTATACGGCTTTGCGGTGCCTGGCATTGACAATGCAGGACATATTGGCGGCGCGGTGACAGGATTGATCATTGCACTCGCCATCGGTATCGTTCATCGCCAACGTACGGCAGCCCTCATGCAGACGGTCGCTCTCAAACAGAGTCGTTATCAAGATAATATTCAAAACAACATTCAAAGCACCGCTCAAAATAACGAGCAAAGCAACATCCAAAACAATGAGCAAACCAGCTATATCGAGCAGCCAACGATGAGCAATATTAATTTGGATAATAATGCTCATTTTGATGACACTCGTGTAAACTTACCTATAAATATGAACGATAATCGTGCCGACATCATCGAGCAAAAGACAGCGGCCAAACCTGCCCTTATGTGGCAGCTGCTACCATGGCTGGTAATGTTGTTCATCAGCATTGGCTTTGTTTGGTGGTGGCAGGATATTCATCAGCAAATACTACAAGTGCTAAACGCTGTTGAATAAACGCTGACCCTTATCTTTGATCATTAACCTGCACATAGAAACAAACAGCTGATTTTAGCTTTCCTTATTCTTCTATGGTTACCCAGCTATTTTTACCTACTGACGAGACTTAATTATGTTTACACTTTCAGCGCTATCCGCTACCTCTACGCGCGTCTTGCTTAGCACTTTGACCGCCACTGCACTATTCAGTGTCGCTAGCATATCCAATGCCGCTTTTTTTAATAAAAACTTGCCGGCTGATCCAGATGCTGAGCTCAGCGTTGGCGTTAACGTCATGGCAGTCAACTCAGCCTATGACTTGGAAGACAGCACCGATATACGCGTATTGCCGGGTGTGTTTTATGATAACAATAAATTCTATGCACGCGGGGCGCAAGCGGGCGCTTATATCATTAATGATGGTACCAACCAGCTGTCTGCTTATGCGCAATTCGATGGTAATGAGTTCGATCCTGATGATGCCAGAGGCGCGCTTGCTGGTCTGGACGAGCGTAAATCCTCAGCTGCTGCTGGTCTGACTTATCAGCGCAATACTCCTGTCGGCGGCTTTCGTGCGCAAGTAGCGACCGATATTTTGGATCGTAGTGGCGGCAATACGGGGCGCTTGACTTATCTGGCCCGAATCACCAAAGACAAGCTGACGGTCTATCCAAGCATTGGCTTTGAATTTCATAATGCAGATTATAACGAATACTACTATGGCGTGAGCGAAAAAGAATCTGCTGAAACGGGCGTTGCAGCTTATAAATCTAATTCGAGCTTGAACCCGTACATCAATGTCAGTGCCAACTATGATTTCAATGAGCGCTGGGCAGGATTTGCCAACCAAAGCTTGAGCTATCTACCAAATGAGCAACACGATAGCCCTATGGTTGACTCGCGTACTGAAGCCACGACAACGCTTGGTCTACTTTATAAGTTTTAAGATTTGAAATTTAAGGTTTAATAAGTTTAAGAAGTTTGATAAAAAAGCTGAGCATTTTGCTTGGCTTTTTTATTGCGTTAATTCGTTGATATGAGACACTAGCCTATATAGTTCGTACAAAATAAAAGTGTCATTTACTTTATCTGGATGCGAGGTTGATAGAAATTTTCTTGCTTGCTGTGCCTACGCAGACAGAGGCTGCGAAAGTTTCTATCAACCTCGCCATAACATTCTTAGAGTAAATTAACTATAAGATAAATTCCAGATTTGATTTTATATACAGGATTGCACCATTATGTTCCACGCTACCCTTTGGATGATTGGAGCACTCACTTCATTTTGTTTAATGGCCATTGGTGCTCGTGAGCTAAACGGTGAGATTGGTGTTTTTCAGATCTTATTCTTTCGAAGTATCGTCGGACTATTGGTATTATTGCCCATACTATCGTTATCAAGCTTTGCATCAAACGCTTCATCGAAAAAAGGTCGTTTTTCATTCCCCAAGCGTATTAAATTACACGTAGTCAGAAATCTATTTCATTTCGCGGGGCAATATGGCTGGTTCTTGGGCATAGGACTCCTGCCCTTGGCGACCGTTTTCGCTATCGAATTTACTGTCCCTTTTTGGACAATAATCATCTCGTATCTCTTCCTAAAAGAATCTATAACTGTAAAAAAGGTTATTGCCGTATTTTTAGGAATTCTTGGGGTAATCGTCATCGTACAACCCAGCTTAGATGTCGCTCACTATGCGTCACTTATCGTGTTGGGCGCTGCCATTTGTTATGCCTTTTCCCATGTGGCCACAAAATCACTCTCTAATACTGAAAGCCCAATCACCATTATTTTTATGATGTGTTTGATACAAGCACCTCTGGGGTTACTCTTATTTATAGAAGGGTGGACAGCGCCAGTAGGTATTCAGTGGCTATGGCTTGTCATCATAGGCATAACGGCACTATCGGCGCATTATTGTATGACCAAAGCCATGCAACATGCAGAGGTCACATTCGTGGTCACTATGGATATGTTCAGATTACCGCTCATCTCAATCATCGGTGTGCTTTTGTATTCTGAAAGCTTTAGTGCAGCTTTAATCATTGGTATGCTGCTGATAGTAACGGGTAACTCGTTAAATATATATTCTAGGAAAAAAGATAAAGGTAGTATTGCTCGATAGCGCAGTTAAGCATATTCAATAGGTTCAATATCATCTAAAAAATGTAAATCATCAGTCTCAACCAAACGCAGCTCATAAGTAGACTGCAGATTTAACCAAAACTGAGCGCTACCACCAAAATACTTGGCTAAACGCAGGGCAGTGTCTGCTGTAATGCCACGCCTCTCACGTATGATTTCATTAATACGTGCAGGTGTGACACCAAGCTTCAGCGCCAATGCATTGGCACTCATACCCAGCGGCTCAAGAAAATCCTCTCGTAATACTTCGCCCGGGTGAATGGGACGCATACCGTTTTTAGTCATAGTGTTTCTCTCTTCTATATTCTATATTCTATATTCTATATTCTATATCTTTGATAACATCTCTTATAAAATTAATGATAGTCCACAATTTCTACATCTATAGCGCCTTGATCTGTCCAAGTGAAACAAAGTCGCCATTGCACATTGATGCGAATACTGTGCTGACCTTCTCTATCACCACGTAAAGCTTCTAATCGGTTGCCAGGTGGAGCTTTCAAGTCTTCTAGCATAGTTGCATTATCTAGTAGTAGTAATTTACGTTCTGCAACATTTTTAATGGCTGACCAGCGCTTTGTTTTTCCAGCAGAAAAAAGAGTTTGAGTATCACTACATTTGAAATTAACAATCATACAAGTCTCGATACCCTTTATTTATGCTTTTAAAATAAGTTGTAGTGCTACTACTTATAGTATATCGATAATCGATAAACATCAATAATGATATGTAAACACACAGAGTATCGCTTTTCGCACCAATTAGGTGTTTTTCATTGAAGCAAGATTTAGCCCTAATTGTAGCGAAAAGCGGGATTAGCTCCCACACTAAACCTAAATACAAAAAAAAGACCTTGCCACATTAAATGACAAGGTCTTTTTAATTCTCTATATAGTCAGTTCAAAATAAAATTGTTATGGCCAGGACAAATATCATAAAACAATTTGGATAAGTCGTTTTCCATCCAGCCTTGGCGTAGAAACTTCACCTGAGCCCATTTCTTTTCGATAGGGTTCAGATCAGGGCTGTACGGCGGCAACCATAAAATACGATGACCATGCCTATTCAGTAGCTTTTGAATACGCTTACTCTTATGAAATCTGGCATTATCCATCACAATCACGCATTTGGTTTTAAGACTTGGAATAAGTGTGAACTTGCACCATTCGTAGAATATGCTGCTGTTAATGTTGTGCTTAAAGTAATCTAGTGCAAACAGCATCTTTTCATACAGAGCACCGATAACGTTGGTTCGCTTTTTACCTTGCCAATTGTAGCTATCAATACAAGGTGTACCAATTAATGTGTACCCATGAGAGCGAATAGTCTCGTGCTCAAAGCCGCGCGCGTATATATAAACAATGGGATAGCCTTGTTGTTTAAAGATATCAAGCTTATTCTGATATATCGCTCTTTTGATCGGACAGGCTTTTGGATGTTCTAAAGTCTTTTTTTTGACTGATACCAAGGCGCTTTAGGGCATGATAAATGCCTGTTTTACTACAGTTTAGACGACGTGCTCGCTCATACTGGTAATCGTCGGGATGTTCTTTGACATCATTCAGTAGCACATCATCTGGTATTTTATAGGGCTTGGTTTGCCTGGTTGTTTTGCTATGAACACGTCTCTTCCAGTTTTGTATGGTGGTTGGGCTGAGGTTATAGAATTTAGCTGCCTCGGCAAAGGTCATACCCTCGTCTAAGCTTTTTAGTACTTGTTTGCGAAAATCTAGCGAGTAAGTCATGGTCTTTATAATAACAATTGAATTTGATAATTAGTTTATAACATTTTTAAGTGGGATTGACTATATTTATCAGCCTGCTATAAACTAGCCTTTAAGCTTTCTGATAGAGGCAACATTACAGCCTTTATAAAGGATTTCACTCTTAGCGTTTTGAATATTGGCGGATGATTTATGATAGTTATTCAAACGCAGCGCGCCCGTCATAATACTAAAGTTATCTTCATCACCAAACACGGTATCAACATCGTCAGAACGACCTAAGTTAATAGGTAAAAATCTTTTCTTGCCATTTAGATTGGCTTCTGCAAAGGTCGGTAAATACTCTTTGTTAAAACCGTAAGTCACGCTGACTTTTTTGTTGCTTTGGCAAGTATAGTTGACTTGTCCAATTTTAACAGCGGTATCATAACTTTCGCTTGGCTCCATCACTTGGTCCGAGTAAGCCATGGCAGAACCAGAACCCAACATCGCCATCATAATGCCAGCTGATGATAGAGCGGCAGTTAACTTTTTCATAAATTACCTCAATGATATAAATAGAATGGTCATAGATAAGAGTAATATGGACGTTAGCGGCGAACTATTTTTAGTTAGTCTAATCGTTTGCTCTTATTGTCTTTGTCGTGATTTAAAATTTTTTTAAAACTTTGATTCACGAGCCCTTATCTATGTACTCATTATAAGCAAAATTTTTGTTGGTTCTGTTATAACTATTAGTTTGCTTGTTGTTTGAGCGTAAGACATTGTTGCGCGCGATGTAGGTGATTCAATTGATAGACAAAAAAAGACCTTACACACCCTTTTACAAGAGATGGCAAGGTCTTTTTATCAATCAGAATATCGAATTTAAAAATCTGGGTAGCGAGGAAGACAAGCGCAAGTGCTACTAATTGTAGAATCAGCTTATCTGACAATGCTAGTCAGGTTTTTGGATTGATATTAAGAAGGATGCACCATATCAGCAGGTGTTACCCACTCATCAAACTGCGCTTCAGTTAACAGCTCCAATTCAACGGCAACTTGCTTCAACGTTTTGTTTTCTTTATAAGCTGTCTTAGCGATTTTCGCTGCGTTTTCATAACCGACATGACGATTCAGTGCCGTGACTAGCATTAATGAGTTGTGCAAGAAATCATCGATTTTGTCTTTTACCGGTTCGATACCAACGGCACAGTTGTCGTTAAAGCTATTACACGCATCGCCTAACAATTGGATAGATTGCAATAAGTTAAAGGCAATCACTGGCTTATAAACGTTAAGCTCAAAGTTACCTGACGCGCCTGCCATGCTGATAGTGACGTCGTTACCCATCACTTGTGCCACAACCATAGTCATTGCTTCTGACTGCGTTGGGTTCACTTTACCCGGCATGATCGATGAGCCTGGCTCGTTCTCTGGAATGGTCAATTCGCCTAGACCACAACGCGGACCTGATGCTAACCAACGCACATCATTAGCGATTTTATTCAAGCTAGCGGCTAGTGTTTTGAGTGCGCCAGAAGCAAATACTTCGGCATCACGAGCCGCTAGTGCTTCAAATTTATTTGGCGAGGTGACAAATGGTAGACCTGTCAATGTCGCCAATTGCTCAGCCGCTTTTACCGCATAATCAGGGTGGGCGTTTAGACCCGTACCAACCGCTGTACCGCCTAGTGGCAATTCATATAGACCTTGTAGCGCGTTGTCGATGCGAGTCAATGAATGGTCAAGTTGGCTGACATAACCGCTGAATTCTTGACCTAAAGTCAAAGGCGTGGCGTCTTGCAGGTGCGTACGACCGATTTTAACGATACTATCGAATTCTTTTGCTTTTGCGTCTAATGTATCGCGGAGTGCTTTTACCGCTGGAATCAATAGGCTATTAATCTGACGAGCAGCAGCCACACGAATCGCGGTTGGGAAGCTGTCGTTGGTAGACTGTGCATGGTTGACATGGTCATTTGGATGAATCGGCGTATAACTGCCGCGCGCGTTCCCTGCGATTTCGTTGGCACGGTTGGCCAATACTTCGTTCATGTTCATGTTTGACTGTGTGCCAGAACCCGTCTGCCATACCACTAATGGAAACTGATCCGTTAAACCACCGTTGATAACTTCGTCAGCAGCTTGCACGATTAAATCGCGCTTGTCACCTTCGATACGCTCAAGGCTCGCATTGGTAATGGCAGCGGCTTTTTTGACTAATGCCATCGCTTCAATCATCGGACGTGGCAACGTCTCGCCACCGATTTTAAAGTTCTCACGGCTACGCTGAGTTTGCGCACCCCAATAAGCATCAGCTGGAACTTCCACATTGCCCATGGTATCTTTTTCGGTACGAGTTGCCTGATTCTGTGTCGACATAACTACCCTCTTTGATGGTTTGTTGTATAGCTGCTTCGAAAAAAGTGCAACACACGCTGCACATAAAGGAAAATACGATGTAAAGTGGCGTTATGATAGCATGACTAGGGCGCGTTGAATATTCACAAATAGCCGTTGCTAGCGTCTAAAAGCACCAGCCATCATCAATTTAATACATTATTGGATAGTATATCTATGCATCCTGAGTCAGAAAAATCTACCGTTAGCAATCCGCCGAGACGGCAATTTACCCGCCAACGTCGTAAGCTAACGGCTAGCGAGCGTAGACAATACGCGCGTATGGCAAGTTTACATTTAATTAAATTGCAGCAGCGCTTACCGCCGCGTGCGCGTATTGGCTTATATTATGATGGCTTCGGCGAGCTGCCCACTCAGCCACTGTTGGATTGGTGTCAACGCTTAGGCTATTTTTCCTACTTGCCGGTCGTTGGTTCGCTCGGTCGTGATGATAAGGGGAACGTGGATAAACACCTGCGCTTTGTACCTCTTTATCAATCGAAACTGTTAAACATACCGACACGTATTCACAGCTTAGGTATGAAACAAAACCATCATCGCAGGTTACTTTGGGCACGAGAGTTAGATGTGATTATCTGTCCGTTAGTGGCAGTTGATAAAGATGGCAATCGTATGGGCATGGGTGGCGGATTTTATGATACGACCCTTGGTAAAAGCTATCGATCAGGGGCGAAAAAGCCATTAAAAATTGGCTGGTGTTATGACTTTCAAGTGATTGAACAATTACAGCGTCAACCGTGGGATGTGCCGCTAGATGGCTTAATTACGCCAAGTGGCTTAAGGTGGTTTAAAAGAAATCAGATCAAAATGTCCAACGACAAAGCATCTAGCGCTGATAGTGTTGATACGTATTTGCAAGCGTTAGGAAATGACGATGCTAGAGAGATACTTTACTACAGTCAGGAGCAAGCTTTTAGCGGTGATGAGTTGGCTAGTGTCATTAATGAGGCGCGTTTGAATGAGTTACTAGCGCAAAGTGATGATTTTTTGAAGAGTTTAAGTGGTGAGATTGGGAATTTTGGGGATTAACGATCTTCTTTAATATTCAATACACACTTCTACACACAAAATATAGCATTAATTATAAATTATGTGTAATAATACACACATCCAATTAGTATCCTTGAGGAGAATCCATGAAAAGTGGTGAACTAATCAAGTTGCTTAAAGAGGATGGTTGGATAGTTGATAGAGTTAAAGGAAGTCATCATATTTTGAGAAAGGAAGGCGTTGATAGCATTATTTCAATCAGTCACCCTGAAAAAGATGTGTCTCGGCATCAATTGGCTCAAGCAAGACGTATTTCTGGTTTGAAACTTTAAGCAACTCCAACCTTTTAATAAAGGTTGGTTTTTACTCTTCATAAAAACTTTCTCTATCCTATTTAACTTTATTAATAAGATAATATTCATAGGGGGTTATATGTTAAATTATCCCATCGCTATATTCAAAGACGAAGGCATGGACAACTATGCAGCTATTGTTCCTGATATTGACGGCTGTTTCCCTTTAGGAGATACCATCGATGACACAGTGCAAGAAGCGCAGTCCTTAATTTACGATCATATCGAATATATGGTAGATAAAGGAATGAGTTTTGACTTTCATACTAGTGATATAGAAACATTAAGAATGAATGCAGATTTTCAAGATGCTTTGGCTTGGGCTATTGTAAATATTGATGAAAACAAGTTTTCAACTAAGCAAGTACGCTTTAATGTTAGTTGGCCTGAATATTTATTACAGCGTGTTGACAGTTATGCTGAAAAAAACCACGAAACTCGCTCTGGGTTTTTAGCAAAAGCAGTACAAAAAGCTTTAGTATGAAATTATCGATTTGAAATAAAAAAGCTACCTATTCGGTAGCTTTTTTATGGAACATAGTTCTATAAAATACAACCTACAGCACCATCGCCGCTATCCAACCAAACACTAATAACGGAATATTATAATGCAAAAAGGTTGGCACCACGCTGTCTTCAATATGGTCATGTTGTCCATCAATATTCAAACCAGAGGTTGGTCCCAATGTCGAGTCTGACGCAGGCGAACCCGCATCCCCAAGCGCGCCAGCCGTACCAATAATCGCCACCGTCGCGAGTGGTGAAAATCCTAAAGAAATACAGAGCGGCACATAAATCGCAGCAATAATCGGAATGGTCGAGAATGATGAACCGATACCCATCGTAACTACTAGACCAATTCCGAGCATGACCAACGCAGCGATGGCTTTATTACCCGCAAACAAGTTGGTCGCGCCATCGATAAGTGGTGCAATTTCACCTGTCGCTTTCATGACTTCGGCAAAGCCCTGCGCGGTAATCATAATAAAGCCAATCATCGCCATCAATTTGATACCATCATTAAAGACCGTATCCGCTTCACGCCACTTGACCACGCCGGTCGCCATAAAGACCCCAAAGCCAAACATTGAGCCAAGTAATAACGAGTCTGTGTAGAGCTGTACGACAAAGGCAGTGACAATAGCGGCTAGAGCAACCAGCGTTTTCATCTTGCTTTGAGACTGCGCACCAGCGGTGGTTTTGCTTAGCTCATCACCTTCTAACCTTTGACTCTGAAGAGCGGCATCGCGAGCTTCTTTATCTATTGCCACTTGCTGATATTGTCGCGGTTTACGGTAACTGATAAATACCGCCGTCAGCAAACCAAACAACATACCGAGTGCCGGAATCGCCATGGCCTTAACCACAGAGATATTGGCGATATCAATGCCCGCTTCACCGACGTTTTTTAACATAATTTGATTGAGATAAATATCACCGAAGCCATACGGGATAAACATATAGGTAGTAACCAAACCAAAGGTCAATAGACAAGCAATCAAGCGTCTATCAATTTGCATACGATTAAAGGCGAGTAATAACGGCGGCACAAGCAGCGGAATAAAGGCAATATGAATGGGGATTAAATTTTGGCTAAAGCAGCTCATGGTGATTAAGCCTGCAAACAGCATATACTTAATCATGCCACTGGTGCCACCGGCATCAATGCGCTTGATGACCGCCCCTGCCAATGATTGCGGCAAACCAGAATGAGCTATCGCTACCGCAAAAGCGCCCAGTAGCGCGTAAGATAGAGCGATTTGTGCCCCATTGCGGATGCCTTCTTGAAAGGCCTCTAGCGTATCAGTGATACCGAGACCCGCTAGCAGCCCGCCCGCCAGCGCACCGATCAATAAACTGAGCACCACGTGCACGCGCGCTAGTGACAGCCCTAACATGATGACGACTGCCAATAATACTGCGTTGATGGTCATATGTTGCCCCTTGCTCTTTATAATCTGGTCTGGTTAGGACTTATTAGTATTTTAAGACCTATCAATATCGCTCTAACGCCTAAAATGCTTTACTCTAAAAAGCGAGGTTTCGGACGCGCGTCAGTTTACCTCATTTTGCCCATAAAACCTACGCATAGAACCCAATAGATATTGGCTGCCTACTAACGATAAGTACTTTGTCTATGCTGACTTTCAATGATTACTCATAAAATTAACACAGCGATGAATCGCTGTATTAAAGAAGATATAACTATTTAACAAAGATAAGCGCATGACTTGGTCACCAAGCCTTGCAATTTTATCTGTGAGCACCATTTATCTAAACATGAACCACTAACTTGACTTTACAAGTCTGGTGAACGAGGAAGAATATATGAGTGAACATAAAATTGCCCAAGACAATATCGACATCGATGTCGACGTATCATCTAACGTTTCTGATGATAATGCGCTAAATATCTCAGCTGACGATACGTTGGAAAATGAGTCAGAGT
The DNA here is from genome assembly GCF_040309625.1 of Psychrobacter sp. 78a-MNA-CIBAN-0178. Taxonomy (NCBI): domain Bacteria; kingdom Pseudomonadati; phylum Pseudomonadota; class Gammaproteobacteria; order Moraxellales; family Moraxellaceae; genus Psychrobacter; species Psychrobacter sp. 78a-MNA-CIBAN-0178. The sequence goes on along the minus strand of NZ_JBEOOZ010000011.1, from coordinate 24,601 downwards.
CGACGCCTGAATCTACTCAAGACGATGCTGAAAACATGAATGCTAAAGACAAAGGTGAACAGAACTATCTACCGCTACTGGCATTGCGCGATGTGGTCGTGTATCCACATATGCAAATTGCCTTGTTCGTAGGGCGTGCGCCATCGGTCAAAGCCGTTGAACTGGCACAAGCTGAGTATGGCAATAAAGTATTGGTCGTGGCGCAAAAAGACTCGCTGACCGAAGACATTGATCAAGATAACTTGTATCAGTACGGAACCGTGTGCCGCATCGTCAGCACCATGCCTCATGACAGCGATGAGAATTGTATCAAAGTATTGATCGAAGGTCAGTACCGTGCGCGCGTCGATAACATCGAAAATCACGACAAATTATTAATGGCGAGCTTTGAGCGTGCTGACCTTGATGTCGACATGGATGAGAGCCAGCAAAAAAATACCATTCAAGCTTTAACTACACTGTTTGAAAGCTATGCGGATGCTCGTTTGCGTAATGCGCGTGAGCTAACTCGCGTGGCAAAACGCATCGATGATTTGCTTGAACTGGTTTACTTCATCTCAACCCGCGTGTCGATGGATCTTGAGGTCAAGCAATCGTTCTTAGAACATGACGATATCAAAACCCATATCAATACGTTAACTGAGTACTTAGTCAAACAAAGCGCTGAGCAAAATATCGAACAAGATATCCAAGATGCCGTTCGTCAGCAGATGGAAGACAATCAGCGCGAGTACTTCTTAAATGAGAAAATGAAAGCCATTAAAAATGAGCTGTCAGATATGAATGACGGCGCGTTCGATGGTGAAGATGATGTGGCTGAGCTTGAGCAGCGCCTAGAAGATGCTGACTTGCCAGAAGATGTGCGCAAAAAAGCCGAGCAAGAGTTTAAAAAGCTAAAAATGATGCCGCCTGCCTCGAGTGAATCATCAGTCGTACGCAACTATATTGAATGGATCTTGGATACGCCGTGGAATGCCACAACCAAGGTTTCGATTAATTTAGAAAAAGCCAAAACGGTACTGGATGAAGATCATTACGGCTTGCAAGATGTGAAAGATCGTATCTTAGAATACCTCGCCGTACAATCACGGGTGAAAAAACTGCGCGGTCCGATTCTTTGCTTAGTCGGTCCTCCGGGTGTTGGTAAAACCTCATTGGGTGAATCGATTGCGCGTGCAACGGGTCGTAAGTTTGTCCGTATGGCGCTCGGCGGCGTACGTGATGAAGCGGAAATCCGTGGTCATCGCCGTACTTATATCGGTGCGATGCCGGGTAAAATCGTCCAATCACTGGCAAAAGTCGAAGTTAAAAACCCGCTATTCTTATTAGATGAAATCGATAAAATGGCGCAAGACTTCCGCGGCGATCCAGCGTCGGCGTTACTTGAAGTGCTAGACCCTTCACAGAATGATACCTTTAACGACCATTATCTTGATATGGATTTAGATTTATCACAAGTGATGTTTATCTGTACCGCCAACAGCATGGATATTCCGCCTGCCCTACTTGACCGTATGGAAGTGATTCGTCTACCGGGTTATACCGAAGAAGAAAAGGTCAATATTGCGCAGAAATATCTTGTGCCAAAAGCGATCAAAAATAATGGCCTTAAAGAAGGTGAAATTGAGATTGTAGAAGCGGCATTGCATAGCATCGTGCGTAGCTATACGCGTGAAGCCGGTGTGCGCAACCTTGAGCGCGAAGTCAATAAAATCTGCCGTAAAGTGGTTCGCGGTTCAGTCGAAACTCATGGTGCACGCGCTCCGAAAAAAGCAGAACGTGAGCTGGTCGTAGTCGATGACAAAAACATCGATGACTATTTAGGTGTGCATCAGTATGACTATGGTCTGGCAGAAGAAGAGCCTGAGATTGGTCGTATTACGGGTCTTGCTTGGACACAAGTCGGTGGTGAGCTATTAACCATCGAAGCGGTAGCGATGAAAGGTAAAGGCGAGCTGAGCTTTACCGGTTCACTCGGCGACGTCATGAAAGAGTCGATTCGTGCAGCGATGAGTGTGGTGCGTGCCCGCGGTGACAGCTTAGGTATCGATTATGAGACCTTTAAAACCACTGACGTCCACGTACATATGCCAGAAGGCGCGACGCCCAAAGACGGTCCATCGGCTGGTGGTGCGCTTACCACAGCGCTGGTCTCTGCCTTGACTGGTATTGCCATTCGTCCAGATATTGCAATGACAGGCGAGATTACCTTACGCGGTAAAATCCTACGCATCGGTGGTCTAAAAGAGAAGCTACTTGCTGCACATCGCGGTGGTATCAAGCATGTGTTGATTCCAGCGACCAACGAGCGTGACTTGGCCGATATCCCTGATAACGTCAAAGCTGGTCTGACTATTCAGCCAGTCGCGACGATTGATGAGATATTAAAAGTTGCGTTGGTGAGTATGCCAGTACCGCTTAAACCTGCTAAGGTGACGGTTGATAAAACCTCAAGCAAAGCACTGCATAGCTAATCTGATTCGTTACTAATCCAGTCTTACAAATTAAAGAGCCGCTCATCGTCATGATGGGCGGCTTTTTTTGGTAATAATAAAAAACAATTTGGTTAAGACCCTGTGCTATATTTTAGACAAATGTTTATTAATTAGGAAAGTACAATGTTAAATCATTTAAGGGTGCCTCTAGTTGTAATAAGCACATTACTACCCCTCGCTTTATTAGGCTGCCAAACCAACAGCCTCAATCATTCAGCACAAACCAGTACCGTTATCGACGATAAAAACTGGTCAGCGACCACGCTTGAATCCAGACTGTTTCAAACCACCACAAAATATGAGTGGCAACTAACCCATGTCAGCAATGATAAGGGTCGAATCAAGCCTTTTAACCAAAAGCTGCCTTTGATAATGGAGGTACATCCAAGCCTTTTAACTTTCACAGAAGGCTGTCAGCGTTACCAAGTTTCTTTTGATATGTGGTTACCATTACCGTACCTTTACGGGCAAATCGATGTCAGAGAACTATCTGATAACTGCACCACAGTAAACCATTCAATTATCGAAAATTTGAGTAATAAAAACACAATCAAAAACAAAACAGGAAATGTCGTAAATGGTGTTTTTATACCCTATTCAGATACAGCTTTCAGATTTGATCCAGTACTACCAAATTCTACACAGAATTCTAACAAGACATTAAAACAGCTGGCTCTAAAAACCAATAAAGGAAAAACACTGATTTTTTCGGGTACGCCCAAGCCTGAATATCGTGTGGCGGGCATACCGCTTACCAATGAATTATTAGAGCGATACCAATGGCGTCTTATTAGTGCAACTGACGATACCAATAAAACTATTAATAAATTTAATCGTCCAGATGTACCTATTACTGCAAACTACAGACTTGGTTCACATGATTATAGCCATCCTCAGCAAAGTAGTTTTAGCCAAGGTGTTGGGTTTTCTGTCGGATGCAATGGGGCTGGTGGGTCTTATGCTTTATCTACTAATCAAACGTTGCTAATTGGTGGCAACCCTTCAACGATGGTAGGGTGTGGTGATGACATTGATGATATTGAATCAAGCCTTAGCCGCCTAATGCTTTATAGCTCTAGTCAGTTAACACTGATCAATCTTGATAAGCAGAGAGTATCTAATCCTTCTAATAACTCTGAATCCAGCTATCTCCTTACTCAAAAGTTAGAATCAGGCGAAACCTTAGTATGGCAAAACGAAGTAAAGAAGACACCGTAAACCCTTTTCAAATCCATACGATACTTACATTTATTAACCGATTGTTGCGCTTTTAATGAATATCTATGCCGAGTCGTTGGTTATACTGATTGCGACATAAACGAATGTTGCAACGAAGCCAGTAACGATTATAAATATAAAGACTTGAAACAACTATTTAGATAAACGGAGAAAACGATGAAAAAAGTAATTCTTGCAAGCGCGCTATTATGTGGTTCAGCTTTAGCGATGACTGGTTGCCAAACGGTAGAAGGTCAGATGCAAACCGGTAATCCACTTAACCAACCTGCGCTAAAATCGACGATCAATGCAGTCGCTGGTAACAATAGTGAAGTGGGTCAAGTATTCCTACGCCCAGTAGATGGTGGCGTACAAGTCTACGGTAAACTGATGAACTTGCAGCCAGGTAAGACGGTATCATTGCATATTCATGAAACAGGTAGCTGCGGTAATATGGGTAAAGCGGCAGGTGGTCACTTCAACCCAGATAACAAACCGCACTCTAACCCTGATGATATGAATGGTCATGCGGGCGACTTGCCGAACTTAACCGCTAACGCAGATGGTGTTGCTACTATCAACTTTGTAAACAAGAAAATATCTGCTGCTGATGCCGGTAAATATAGTGTCAACCGCCTAGCCTTTATCGTTCATGGCGGCGTAGATGACTATACTAGCCAACCAGCTGGTAATGCAGGCGATCGCGTTGCTTGCGGTATCATTGAAAAGATCTAATAGTTTTTAACTAAACTATTAACCTTTAAAGTTTAATACGTTTAATAGCATAAAAACTGATAGTAAAAAAACCTCTTAGATAATCTAAGAGGTTTTTTTATGGTTTAAAGATATGGCTTCGAGATAAAGTGGTTAAAGAAATTTACTCTTCTACCCATTCACCTTTGCGCCAGTACACACCCCAACGCGTGGCCTTACCGTTTTTCTCAGAGCCGATATACTGCTCTTTTTTCTTACGTGACCAGCGCAAAATGGTTGGATTGCCATCAGGGTCTTCGTCTGGACCTGCAAACAGATACTGGAACTTATCTTCCATCTTATCTTTGATTTCGCGTAGCTCCGCAAGCTTTGGCGGACGTGTTTCGCGTACTTTCGGGAACTTAGAGGCTGCTAAGAACATCCCAGCCGCCCCTTCACGCAAGATAAAGTAATCATCGTGCTTGGTTGATTTTAGCTCTGGTAGATGAATAGGATCCATACGCGGCGGTGCAGCTTCGCCAGTTTTGAGCACTTTACGAGTATTGTCACATTTCTGACAAGCAAAGTAAGGACCAAAACGTCCGGTTTTTAGCTCCATCTGCCCATCACATTTATTACAGTCAATGGTTGGGGCATCTGAACCCGGTACTTCAAACTTGCCTTCTTCTAAGATATAACCGTCGCAATCGGGATTGTTACCACAGATATGTAGCTTGAGACCGCCATCAACGATATACCCGTTCATCGCGGTACCATCTTTTGGGCAACGTTTCTTTTCCATCAAATCTTTAACTTCAGCTGCTTCGTCATCACCTTCAGCATCATCAAGATTAGCAAACGCTTCGACTGGCATTAAGTTCTTGGTGCCTTTACAGCGCTCTTTTGGCGGTAAGTTATAGCCCGTACAACCTAAGAACACACCCGTTGAGCCAGTACGCAGCTGCATTGGACGACCACAAATATCACAATGGACATCTGGCACATCGGTCGGATCATTGGGCCGCATGCCATCTTTTTCTTTGGCGCGATCAAGCGTGGTTTTGAAGTCGCCATAAAAGTTATCGAGAACATCTTTCCAGTTTGTATCGCCTTCTGCGACATGATCGAGCTTGTCTTCAAGCGCAGCAGTAAAAGTATAATCCATCAAATCCGGAAAACTTGCGGTCAGTCTGTCGGTGACGATATCACCCATTTTTTCGGCAAATAAACGCTTATTTTCAAGCTTTACATAACCGCGATCTTGAATGGTCGAGATGATAGATGCATAAGTCGATGGACGACCGATACCTTTTTTCTCAAGCTCTTTGACCAAGCTTGCCTCGGTATAACGCGGTGGTGGCTTGGTAAAGTGTTGACTCGGATCAAGCTTATCGAGCGTTAATTTGTCGCCTTTTTTGACATCTGGAAGCAAAGTATCGTCGGTTTTCGCTGGTGGCATGACTTTAGTAAAGCCATCAAACACCAATGTACGACCGCGGGCTTTTAGCTCAACATCATTGGCAGCGACGAATAGATTCACTGACAGGTATTTTGCAGGGAGCATCTGGCAGGCCACAAACTGACGCCAAATCAGCTCATATAGACGGATGGCATCACGCTCAACCCCTTTTAGCTGGGTTGATTTCATATTGACGTTAGACGGACGAATCGCTTCATGCGCCTCTTGTGCGCCTTGTTTATTACCGTAAAAGTTTGGCTTTTCTGGCACGTATTTATTGCCATAGCTGTCTTCGATATAGCCACGTACCGCCGCCAATGCATCACCCGACAAGAATGTCGAGTCGGTACGCATATAAGTAATATGACCGGCTTCGTATAAACGCTGTGCCAAAATCATGGTTTTCTTAACTGAAAAACCCAGTCGCGTGCTGGCTGCTTGTTGCAATGTTGACGTAATAAACGGCGCACTCGGGCGTGATTGCGTTGGTTTCTCTTCACGCTCTTTGACGATAAAGTCGTTGGCGTTAAGCACTTCTAAGACTTTATCCGTCTGCTCTTTATTGACAAGCTTTAGCGTTTTGCCACCTTGCTTGGTTGCTTCTAAACGAATGGCAATTTGCTCAGCGTCTTTTTTACTGCTAGCAACGTGAGTATCAGCATGAATTTGCCAGTATTCTTCTGGAATAAAGGCACGAATTTCATGCTCACGCTCGACCACCAAGCGCATAGCGACCGACTGGACACGACCTGCAGAAAGACCGCGAGCAACCTTTTGCCAGAGTAGTGGCGATACCATAAAGCCAACGACACGGTCTAAAAAGCGCCGTGCTTGTTGGGCGTTAACACGGTCAATATCGAGCTTTGATGGTTGCTTAAAGGCGTTTTGAATAGCGGTTTTGGTAATCTCGTTAAAGACCACGCGCTCATATTTACTATCTGCGCCACCGATGACTTCTTTGAGATGCCAAGCGATGGCTTCCCCTTCTCTATCCATATCCGTTGCGAGATAGATTTTGTCAGCGTCTTTAGCTAAGGCTTTGAGCTCTTTGATGACCTTGGTTTTGTTTGGCAATACTTCATAGACTGCCGCCCAGTCATGCTCAGGGTCGACACCCATCCGTCTGACTAGTGCTTGCTGCGCTTTTTCTTCTTTGCTCAGACTGTCATCTTTTTTACTGGTCGCTGGCTTCTTCGCGCTTTTACTCGCACCAACGGGTAAATCGCGTATATGTCCAATACTCGAGCGAACGACGAAGTCATTACCGAGGTATTTATTGATCGTTTTTGCCTTGGCTGGTGACTCGACAATCACCAAAGACTTGCCCTTTGGACTGTCTTTAGTTTTGTCAGCAGCCGCAGCTGGACTTTTTTTAGTTGTGGTTTTTGCCATATTTGACGACACCATAATATAAGTAGTTTAAAAGTAAGGTTAAATTCAGCAGCACGGCAATTTATGGAAGCTGATCATCATAGCTCAGCGATTTATTGTAATAATAGCTGCTGATATAAAAGGGTATAAAGCAAGCAACGACGCCGATACGAGTCATAAAACAGCAATAAAGGTACAAAGACGTTACACTGCTAGGCGCTGAACTGTCAACTGTAAATAATTGGGGCACCGCAAAACTGCTTGCTTATTGCCCATTAATGGAGACTAAAAAACGATTTACTAGCTCTGGCGCTTTTTTTGCATCTGTAATGCCCACGCTTCGAGCTGTGTCTTCAGTACTAATAAGTCTGACTCAATCATTTTTTGTTGATAATGAGGGTTGGTCACTGGGCGCACATAGGCGATATCTTCCCAATAAATAACAATGCTATTTGACTTAATTAATAAGGCTTTTACAAATGGCTCAATACTGGCGGGCAATGCCAATGGCACTTTATCCAAGCTAAAATTGGCTTGGGGATTGGCTTGAGGAGGCACATTATTTACGTTGCTGTTTGCATTGCTATCTGGTCGCCAGTAGCCATCGAGGACCTGATAGCGCGTCAGCGGCAATTTGACATTGTCTAGCACCAACCCATACTGCCCAAGCATCCCGCGACCATACTCATTGTCCTTGCCCCTGATCCAATCGGGACAAGCCACCAGTTTTGGATTCAACTGTAAGCGACGGGCGGTCATGCGCAAATGATCCAAGCGCTGATCGATACCGCTCGGTTTGAGCGCCATCATACTCCCTAATACGAATAGTACAATGGCGATCGCAATCCATATTCCCATAACAATCTGACCTTTTAGCTGAATTAAAATGCGGCTGAGACGACACTAGCGCCGCGATTGAGCAAAAAACTATTAGCGAGTAACTGGATGGACAGTGGTTTGTCATACCAGTCCTTATAATGAGCACGAACCATAAAAAATCAAGCAGGGTTGATAGAGCGCTGCGTTGATAATCAGCTGATAGCCACTTGCTTGGCAAAGTCCCCTTATTTGACAAACCTACTATTTATACTGTCATATCAATTAGTTAGTACGCAAAAAATAATTTTAATAACAAGACACAAAAAGTTGTATGCAGCAAAAAGTGCTATGATAAACCATAATTTTAGACGCGCGCAGGTTTATTATGAATTATCTTATTAAGTCAAACTCATCGACCGCTGTGTTAGCCAGTAAACTGACAAACAAATTCATGAGTAAGACCAGTATCGTTCTCTCGCTAATGAGCGCTGCATTAATCATCCTCTCAGGCTGTGCTACCACCCAAAGCCTCACACCTCAGCAATGTCAGGCCAGTAATTGGCAAGAAGTCGGTTATGCAGATGGTATTCGTGGGCGCTCAGGTGCATATTTTGGTCAATATACCAATCAATGCGCCAGTGTGATTGGTGCTAGCCCCAACCGCATCCAATGGGAACAAGGTCGGCAGCAAGGTCTAAAAAATTACTGTACAGAACTTAATGCTTATAAACTTGGGCGCGAAGGCTATGACTGGCAGCCTGTCTGTCCGCTCGAAGGCATTGATAAACTAGAAGAAGCGTATTCGCAAGGGCGTTATTATTATATTCGCCAGCGTGATCTAGACTATCTACGTACGCCTTATCGATTTGCCTACGGTCCTGCTGGACGCTTTGGTTATGGTTACAGTCCGTTCGGCTATGGTTGGTAATAGTGCCATATCTTTAACTCATAAGCGCGAAAAGAGCTAGTTTTATAGCAATTGTACAATCGAAAACAGGTAATCAGCAAAAAGATAACCTCGCAAGGTTGCCCTAGCGAGGTCGGAGAAAAATTTATAATTTTAATTATTCTTATTATGGTCTTGGTTGTTTTCTTATTGCTAAGCTTGCTGGTTTACATTGCTAGTTTGTTCTTTTAGAAGCTGCTTTTTTCAATCACTTACTTCTACAGATTATTCGTTAACAAAGGCTATTTTGCTGAGCCCAGCCTGACTGGCAGCCGCCAATACTTGGGCAACGGTATCGTATCGACTGTCTTTATCAGCGCGTAGTTGCACAGAAGGGTCTTTACCCGCAGCACTTTGCTGTTGTAATCGTACCTCAAGCGCTTCCATACTAATCGGATCGCTGTCCCAAAATATCCCTGCATCCTTGTCGATACTGATTTGAATGGCTTCTGGCGGTGTTTCATTGACCTCAGCACTGGTCTTCGGCAACTCTAATGGCACCGTCGGATTGAGGACGGTCGCCGTCAATAGAAATATAATCATCAATACCAGCATGATATCGATAAGTGGAATGAGGTTCATCTCATTCATACTTTGACTGTCATCATCACCCAATTGAAATGCCATAATCACTCTCAATACATTTAGTTATTCGCAATACAGCTCGCTTGGCTATCGCCTAACGGACTGTCTCATCAGTGGATAATCGTTAAGGCTGCGACGATGCTGCTGAACTATGATAATGAGTCGCTTTCTGAGTATCTGCTGTGTTTGAGTGCATACCCTTTGCTAACGGATCTTGGGCAACGGTCGCTTTGCTGTCTGTTAACGGCTGCTGGGTAACGACCATCTCGGCAGAACGTGCCAATAGGTCATGCGCTCTATCGTTGGCGTGATACATCACACGGCGATTGATACGCACTGCAAGGTTATAAAACACCACGGCTGGAATCGCCACGGCAATACCCAGCCCTGTCATGATAAGTGCCTCACCGACTGGCCCTGCTACTTGTCCCAAACCCGCTTGACCACTCACACCAATATTATGCAGCGCATGGAAAATACCCCATACCGTCCCAAACAAACCGATAAATGGCGCAATTGCGGCCGTCGTCCCAAGAATAGGTAAACCGCGCTCGCTGGCAAAACGGTAACGACCAATATGCTTGAGCAAAATCTGCTCAGTAACCAAACGGCGAGTAGTGGCATCTGCTGCTATCATCTCAGCCTGTTTCATTTGAATCTGCTGACTCAAATCATCTGCAACATTGGCGGCCAATTTGCGGCTTTGTAGCACACGAATGATGCCTGTCACCCAAGAAAGAATAGATAAAGCAAGCAACAAAAAGAACAACGTTTTTGTCACCATGTCGCTGATTTGCCAGTATTGCATAAAGTCCATGTCAGACTCCTTCGTCTTTTGTATTATGGCTTAAGATATCGATCATTATTTTTATAACGTTAGATGTAAATAATCAATATATTCAAGATATTACGTAACTAACAGGCACAGACACCCTACCTCTCACCGCTACCCCATTGCGTATAAATGGGGTCAGTTTAGCTTTCTTTATAGCTCTTATAATTTTATTATCTACGCTGCTGATACCTGTACTTGGAGAGATAGATACTTTCGTAATATTACCTTTTTCATCCACTGTGATTGCTGCTGTTACTGATATACTTCCTTTCTTTTTAAGGCTTCTTTCATTCGCGAGGAAACCAAGTTGAGGCTCACTTCGCCAGCTGGCTTCACTAGCGCCGAAACTTACTGGACCTGTATCCACAGGTGATTGTGTTTCTTGTTGATTACCACCTTCATTACCGCCTCCAGTATTCTTTGAGCCATCCCCAACACTACTTGGCTTGTTTACACCTTGGTTACTGTTTGTACTAGTATCAATTGTAGGTTTTTGAGCAGTAGGCTTGTTTACTTTGATAACAGTAGTCGTACTATTATCTACCACTCCTCCCAGATTTGGCTTCTCATTATCAGCAGGTTTATTATTTATACTTTCAGATGGAAGCTCATCAGTTGGATTATTATTGCTAGGTGATGGCGCTGGTGATTTTTTGTTACTTGAATCTTTGGGAGTTTTAGTCTGTTTTACAGTACTAGGCGCAGTAACTGGCTTCGCTTTAGGCTTAGTATCAAGCTTCCTAACTGGTTCAGGTTTTTCCTCTTCCACCTGTATCTCTTCAACCTCAACAGGTGGTGGCGTAACCAGCTCTATTTCGATAGGCGGTGTTTCTTTTTTATCGATTTTCAACTCAGGCGTTTTGATGGCCGCTAAGGCGACTACCGTCAACACATGCAGACCCACAACTATCATAATAGCCGTGAGTATCAATTTAAGTGGTGGCGCGTCTAAATCCGTTGAACTCATAACACCCTAATATTCATTAACCGAGGTAGAATGGCGTAGATAATAATGCAAACGATAATTATTATCAATAATAATTTACAATATTTTCGCTATTTAATACATCTCTGACACGTGACATTGCTTAGTAGCCTTACTTATCAGAACGCTTATTTCTATGAACGTTACCTACTTTTATACCTCACTACTATGAATCTTATCTTTACATCAAATGATACGTTGCGTTTAATATAACAAGTGCTGTTAATAAAAACCATTATCATTTATATTGATAATGAGTCTCAACTACTTTATTATAACCGCTGTACTGTCTACCCAAACTATTTTTATAAAAATTATTCGTACAAAAAATTAGTGAGTGGTACTAAGTAGACTATTTATTTTATGCTTTTTATCTCAAGCATCTTTCAGACTTAATATTTTTAGCGTTATTCATTTGCAATCATTTTAGACAATTGCTTAAACATTTTTTTATAGACCGAGTTCATTATGCCGACACCCTTATTATCTAGCAGATCTACCGCCTCTTCTTTCAAACGTCCATTACTGACTGCTGCCATGACAGCATTGTTAGCTACCGTAGTGGCAGGATGTAGCTCGCCTGAATCTAATGACTCTGAGCCAGCAGACGCCAAAACCGAAAACCCAACGGCTGATGAATCACAGAACGTTGCTAATAACGATGCTGTATCTGCTGAAAAAATCATGGTTAATACCGTAAAAGGTGATGTTGAGCTAGCCATGAACCCATCGCCACTTGTCGTTTATGACATGACATTGATGCAAGACTTGGCCGCGCTAGATGTGGCGGTCGATGGTATGCCTGGTGGCCTATTACTAAAGAATCTACATTCAGAAACACAGCCTGATCCAAAATCGGTAGGTACTGTGTTTGAGCCGGATCTTGAAGCGTTGAATGCAATGCAACCGCAAGCTATTTTGGTCGGTTCACGCATGGCAGAAAAATACGACGAGCTATCAAGTATCGCGCCGACATTGGACATGAGTATTGATACAGCCAATATCTATGAGTCAAGCAAGCAGCGCCTGCATGATTTAGGTGCACTGTTTGGTAAAAGCGATCAAGCCGCTAAGCTACAACAGAACATCGATGGACTCATCGACGAGACCAAGAATCTAACAAAAGAAAATAAAGGCACTGGCCTAGTCGTCATGGTCAATGGCAACAAAATGTCAGCCTATGGTGACAAGTCTCGCTATGGTTTTATCCATACTGTGTTAGGTGTACCAATGGCAGATGACAAAATTGCCGATGCGCCTCATGGTCAGCCGATATCGTTTGAATACATCCAAAAAGCCAATCCTGATTGGTTATTTGTCATCGACCGTAGTGCTGCAATTGGTGAAGACGGTATTGGTGCCAAGGCCGTATTAGACAATCCACTAGTTGCCCAGAGCAATGCATGGAGTAAGCAGCAAGTGGTTTATTTGAGCCCAGACTCTTACTTAGCATTTGGCGGTTACTACCAGTGGATGCAGGATCTAACGACGATCAAAGATGCTTTTACTAACGCTAAATAACGTCGTTGCTTATAAAAAATATTATTGCTCAAGTAGGTAATTATTACCGTTAACCCTGCTCATTTTTAAGCCAGTAGAGATTATGTCGTTATTTTCACACCGTACTCATGCTAGGCTCAAATCCAGTACTGCTCCATCAGCGTCAAGCTGGCAAAGCGGTACTGGCAATGCGTTACATCGACGTACTGTCATACCACCGTGGTTCATCAATACAGCAAGCCTCATTCTTATGGGGCTTTTGGTGTTATTGAGCTTATCTATTGGTGTGGCTGACTTTTCGTGGTCAGGTATCTTGCAGAGCCTGCTGACTCAGAGTGCCAACTCCGATAGCTCATTGTTATTGGTTAGCCGTATACCGCGTACCATCGCCATTATCTTGACTGGTATTGCGATGGCAGTGGCTGGGATGATTATCCAAATAGTACTAAAAAACCGCTTTGTAGAGCCATCTATGGTTGGTGCAACTCAGAGTGCTGCACTTGGTTTGCTAGTGGTCAGTCTGCTGTTCCCTGCCAGTGCGCTCATTGTAAAAATGGGCGTGGCAACCATCGCTGCCGTTTTTGGCATGATGCTATTTATGCTGCTCATTCACCGCATTCCGCCCACTGATTTTTTGATGATTCCACTGATTGGCATTGTCTTTGGCGGCATTATTGAAGCCGTCACTACCTTTATCGCCTATCAAACCGAATCACTACAGATGCTGAGTGTTTGGCAGTTTGGAGATTTTTCGGGCGTATTGGCAGGGCGCTATGAGCTGTTGTGGCTCACGGGTGGACTGTGTGTGCTGGCTTATATTATTGCTGACAAGCTGACCATCGTTGGTTTGGGTGACAATATCGCCTTAAACTTGGGTATTAGTAAGCGTCAAGTCACTTGGATTGGCGTGGGTATGGTAGCCATGATGAGCGCTGTCGTGGTCGTGACTGTGGGCATGATTCCTTTTATTGGGCTGGTCGTACCAAACATTGTGAGCCGTCTAATGGGAGATAAGTTGCGTCGCAGCTTGCCAGCTGTCGCGCTCTTGGGCGCATCAGCAGTACTGCTATGCGATATTATCGGGCGCTCTATTCGCTATCCATTTGAAGTACCGGTCGCCACTATTTTTGGTGTGGTTGGTACGGTGCTGTTTTTATGGCTGTTATTACGTGCGCCAGCTGAGCAGTAGCACCATGTTCACTAACTATGTATTAATTTTCAACACTCGCTTACCGTCGTTCATTTTTTGCCTTATTAGATAAGCTTGGCACCATAGGATTTTTGTATGTTCTCATCAACTAAGCTTACTTCCACCAAGACTGATGCTACCAAAACCAGCACAGCGGTAGATAACTCATCTTCAGCAGACGGTCAATATTCAGCCGCTGCCCAAGGTCATTTGGCAAAGCTTTGGGCATGGATAGCTGCCCATCCAAAATCCATAGCAGCTATTATTCTACTTATCTCGATGACCTTGTTTATGACACTCAATGTCAATGGCTATTGGGACTTTGCGCTACCATTACGCGGCAAAAAACTGCTGGCACTGATGGTGGTTGGCTATGCAATTGGCGTGTCGACGTTACTGTTTCAGACGTTGACTCACAATCCAATTCTAACGCCCTCCCTACTCGGATTTGATTCACTCTATGTTCTGTTGCAGAGCCTGCTGGTTTTCTTTTTAGGTGCGATTAGCTTTACCAGTCTCGATCCTATTGCTAAGTTTACGCTAGAGATTGTCCTGATGTTTGGGGCATCTTTATTATTATTTAAGCTATTGTTTTCTAAAAGCAGTCAGGATCTGACGCGGCTAATATTGGTGGGTGTTATTTTTGGCGTGTTGTTTCGCAGTTTATCAGCACTCATTGCACGGCTGATAAACCCTGATGATTTTGTGGTCATACAGTCCGCTAGCTACGCGCAGTTTAATACAGTCAACCCTCAGCTACTAGGTATCAGCTTATTTATCTGTGCCATCACTGCGATATTTGTGTGGCGCTGGCGTTACCAATGCGATGTGTTGATGCTCGGACAAGCACAGGCCGTCAACCTTGGTATCAACTATCAGCGTCTGGCATTTGGTCTATTAACTGTCATCGCTGTATTGGTTGCCACGGCCACTGCACTGGTCGGTCCAGTGACTTTCTTTGGTTTATTGGTTTGCGCATTGACCAATCGTATCGCGCGACATATGTATCACACTGAGCGGCTGATATTGGTCAGCTTGGTTGCTATGATTTGCTTAGTGCTGGGTCAGACTATCTTTGAGCAAGTGTTAGATATGGCAGGCGTATTGTCAGTGGTGATAGAGCTAGCAGGCGGATTGATGTTCTTAGCATTGATATTTATGTCTCAACGTCGTTCGTTATAACTACTTAGCCGACATTGTTTATTTAGCTGATGCTGTTGATAGAGAAAACCCTAAGACTTTTTTAAATAAGACTGACTATGATTAAACTAAATAATATCTCTCACCATATTGGCAAACAACAAATCTTGCATGACATTACGTTGTCCCTACCAACGGCGCAGGTAATTGCTTTGATTGGGCCTAACGGTGCTGGAAAGTCTACGTTGTTTTCTGTCATGGCCCGTTTGCAGCCGCTACAATCTGGGCAGGTGAGCTTCGCTGTAGATAATGAGGAACGTGACATTGTCAGCTGTCAGGCGCGCACACTGGCCAAAACTGTCGCTATGCTCGGACAAGACAATCATGTGCAAGGACGCCTACGCGTACATGAGCTACTGATGTTTGGTCGTTATCCTTATCATCAAGGGCAACCAACCGCAGACGATCAGCAAAAAGTACAGGAAATCCTCGAACGCTTTGAGCTTGAGCCACTTGCCGAGCGTTTCTTGTCAACGCTATCAGGTGGACAGCGTCAGCGCGTGCTGATCGCCATGATTGTTTGCCAAGATACACCCTATCTATTGCTCGATGAGCCACTGAACAACCTAGATATGTATCATGCTGGTCGGCTGATGCGTGAGCTACGCCAGCTTAGCCACAATCAGCAAAAAACCGTGGTAATCGTCCTGCATGATATCAATCAAGCAGCACAATTTGCAGATACAGTGGTTACGATGAAAGCAGGAGAAGTGACGGCTGTTGGTCGTCCTGCTGATGTTATTACTAAAGAGACGATGAAAGATTTATACAACGTCGATGTCACTGTCCTAAGCCATCAGGGTCGTCCAGTGATTGTTGATACGGTTTAATAACTAAACCGTATTCAAGTACGCAATAAAAACTCAATATATTACTAGCACATTGGTACTAGCACTATATTGAGCATATTAATTTTATGTCTTAACATCTATTTAAGTTTTTGCGCTGCTTTAAGTCGTTGCTGTCGACCTTTCCACCACAGATAGACGCCCGTAATGGACAACACCGTCACAGCCAAACCGACCAGTGCTAAAAATATTTGATACAGTAAATGGCCGATGCCATGGCCAATATGACCCATATGTAAAGTCATTAGCCAATTGTTGGTTTTACTGCCAAATGATGAACTTTGATAGCCAAAATTTACACGCTCGATGCTACCAGTCCTTGCATTGACCGTGATGGATGATGCACCGCCTTTTTTACCAATATCCTTATCTGTCTTAAAGCGCAGCTGCCATTGACCTTCATCCTCTACCCAGCGTACGCCCAATAGCTGTTGTACTGTCATGCCCTTACTTTTGGCAGCGATGTCTGCTTGCTCACTTAAATAAGCAATGCTATTGGCTTTGTTGACCACATCAACAGACTCGACATCAACAGACTCGACATCGACAACCTCATTGTTTACAGCCTTAACCCTAGTCGCTGTTTCTGCACCAGACGCCTGCTCTGCTTTTTCTGATGGTTTTCTTGAGTTCTCCTGTCTTTCACCTCTTCCCTCAAGCCCCACGACAGCGTGCATCACAGGTTGATAGACCTCTCTTAGGTTAAAACCAACACTCGACCACGCGATGACAAATAAAATCCCCCAAAGCCATAACCCAAAGGCATGGTGTAGATCATAATTCAATTTAAACATATTACTTTTGGTGCGGATTTTCCACGCTGGTAACCAACGTTTCAAAAATGAGGCACGTTTTTTAGGCGAGGTTTGATTCTGTGCTTTTTTCTTGAGCGCTCTAGGAAACGTTAAGTAAAAGCCAATAAAGCAATTAATCGTCCACACGAGCGCAACAATCCCTAGTAGCAATTTTCCAATATCACCCAGTAATAAATCGCGATGTAACCAAAACACTTTCCACATGGTGTTGTGCCATGCCCACTCATCTCTATCACGAGTACCAATGATATCGCCAGTATAAGGGTGGACATAAACTTGCTGAAACGGTGCTGTTGATTGGTTTTGGGCGGCTTTTCCTCGTGCTCTATCTACCGAAAATACAGCCGACCTCTCTGCTGCTATCGAGGTTGGCATACTAGAAAAAGCATATTGTGGATACGCACTTATGACCTTGTCATGAAGCTCGGCAATAGGCAGATGTGATGCGTTTTGTTTCTCAACCTGAGCCAGTTTATGGTTAAAGATATCGTCTAGCTCGTCATGAAATGCCAATAACGTGCCAGTAATACCAGTAATAATTAAGAAAGCTGCCATGGCAAGCCCAGTATAACGATGGAGCCATAGGCAAGCTTGACGAGGATTGAATGAAATCATTAGTCTTAGTTCTTTGTCATTTGTTGTTTTGGTAGGTACTTATCAGTTGGCACGTCATTGCTGTTACAGCCAATGTAAAAGCTAGTAGGCAATAAAAAGCCAGCTCCCGTATAAGACAGCTGACTTTATAAGTACGATTAGACTTAAATTCGATAAGCTAGATTAGAACTGATAAGTTAAAGACGTTTTGATATTACGTCCCATTTCAAAATCCGTATAATTATCATCTAAAGCATTGTTACGTGAGGCATGGCTGGCATAGGTCTCATCAAATATGTTATATACGCCAAGCGTGGCTTTTAAGCCTTCAACTTGAGTGGGTGTATAGCTCATAAAGATATCATGCACATCATAGTTAGGCTTTTTAGGCTGTACTGTCTCAGCTTTTGGCGTGACTGACGCAACATAGGTACTGCGCCAGCCAAGCTCGGTGGTATTCGTTGGCTGATACGCCAAATTGACCATATACTTGTCGCCAGACTCAGAGCTACTACCGCTCACTGATGAGATATTGTAGCCAGTATCATCGCCTTCACTGCGGGCGCGAGCGTAGCTGAGACCCATGCTAAAGTTATCTGCTCGATAGTCGGCTGATAGCTCTACGCCTTTGATTTTATAGTCTTCGTCTTTATTGATGACCCCTTGGCATTTGCCGCCCAGCTGACCGGTCGCACAGTCTAAACCCACTCTATTACTGCCTGCACGGACGAATTCGATATAGTTTTCGATATTGGTCTCAAAGTACTTGGCGCTCAGTTGTAGTGCGTCGTCGCTTGTGGTCAGGTCGCGCAACGTCGTGGTAATACCGACTTCTGCGTTATCGCCTTCTTCCGCTTTTAGATTTTCATTAACAAAGGTATCTTGACCATTGGCATTAAAGATAGCTTGGCTCAAGTCTGGGCCGTTAAAGAGCTGTGTATAACTGGCAAATATTTGCGTACGTGGTGCAATTTCGTAGCTGGCGGCCAAGGCACCGACGACATTGTCATAGGTTTTGCCAGCCGATACATACTCTGGAGATTCATAACGGTCATAACGGACGCCTGGCGTTAAACTAAGCTTGCCCATTTGCCATTGGTCTTCCAGATAGACTGAAGTGTTGGTCGCCTCATCGGTGCTCGCCTTGCCAAAATCGCGCGCCATCTCAGATTCTTTTTTGTAATGCTCAACCCCAGCGATTAACTTATGAACCCCTGGCACACCGTTGATAATAGTGCTATCAACGATACTGGTGTTCTGTACTTTGCCGCCTGTGGTTTTGACTTCTGCATCAAACTCAAACCCAGGTATGCCATCAGAGTTACGCAAAATCTGCGTGCTAGTCTGATATACATTGGCATCTACATTGACCAACTGGTTGGCAGGACTATATGCATAGTCAAGCGCATAGGTATCGCGTTTGACTTCCTGCGGGATGATTGGGTTCCAGCCACCAGCAGGAAAATCTGGACGCAATGGGAACTTGCCTTTGTTTTCGGTACGGCTAAAGCTAGCGCCTACATGATGATCACTACCGACATAAGCACCCGCTTTTAATAGGATGTTTTCGCCTTCGCTGTCTTCCGTTTGGATTTTACGGCCTTTACCGTCTTCACCAGCATTAGCATCACGTTTGCCATAATAAGCCAGCAAATCAACACTTTCTGTTGGCGCACCATATACAGTAGCTGAGGTTAACAGCTCATCATTGTTGCTGCCATAGCCTGCATGCAGCTTAGCACCTACTTTTTGACCAGGCTTAAGTAAATCTGCCGCGTCGACTGTCTCAAAAGCAACCGCACCGCCGATAGCATCATTACCGAGCGTCACTGAGTTATTGCCCACCGACACCTCTGCTTGTTTTAATAAGTCCGGATCAATCGTGACATCGCCCATATGATAGAACAAAGCGCCTTCTTGACGGGCGCCATCAATCGTAACTTTTAGGTTGGTGTCATCTAGCCCGCGTACACGAATACGTTGGTTGACTGATGAGGTGCCACCCACGCTTACCCCTGGTACAACGTCCAGAAAATCGCTCAGATGGCTTGCTTGTGCCGCTGGCGTATAGTCATCTATATAGACAGAGTCTTCTTGTACACTACCGCGGACAGAGCTATTTGCTGTCACGGTAATCGTTTGCAACGTCGTATTTGGCATATCTGCTGCCGTTGCGGCACTGGCAGCTTGTGTCCACAATACAGCGGCAACACCGATAGACAATACTGTCAATTGACTAGATAACTTTACTTCGCGCATAACACATTTACTCACTTGGTTTACTCTCAGAAATTAGAATGTTTAGAATTATTTTTAAAGGCTATCATCGAAAAACCCTTAAAATAGTGCCTACCAGAAGATTAAATACCTTAAAAACGCTTAAGCTTATTGTGCGAATAACATGATTAATGTTAATGATAATGATTAGCGTTTAAATAATGAGAGGCATAATAACGAAGTATTAACACTTTGGCAATAATTAATATAATAAATTCTCAATTTTAGCTCTAAACATGCTGAGAGAGCATAAAAATGCTTCGATACTGGTTATAAAATAATCATTCAATATTATTCTGGCTTTGTATTAAGGCTATTGTATTAAGGCTATATGTAGTCAGGCGTAAGAACTTATCACGTTTATAGCAGTCTGTTATTCACTTAACTCATTACTTGTTTTTCTTGTACTACTGTACTAGAATACTGAAACAAGATAGTTCTCAGCGAAAAATTGCTTAATAAACGACCTATCTATTTTCTTTGGCTAAGATGACCTATTATGACTACCGATCCTTATCAAAGCTTAGTGAAACATTTGACCAACTGTACTGATAGCGCAGATATCGAAGCCTTGCTAACTGCCTTACTGACAGACAAAGAGCAACATGAGATTGCCAATCGTATTCGTATTTTTGACTTGCTGGCGCGCGGCGTTACCCAACGTGAAATATCTGAGCAGCTAGGTGTCGGTATTGCCACTGTGTCGCGCGGTGCCAAGGCAATGCACACTCATGATGTGAGTGCCTTACTGATGACTCATCAGCAAAACGACTCATAGACAAAACGCGTAAGCCATTAACTATCTTGATTTCTTTTATTGTTATCTGATACACATTTGAACCACTTTGGACATGATTATGACTTCTCCTAACTCAAAACCTAACCAGCCTGCTGCTATTGACATTCCTAGTAAGCCACAACGCATTAAACTGACACAGGATATTGATTTCTTTTCGTTGTTTAAACGTATTGAGCGCGCTTTTGATACTTGTTATTTGCTCGAATCATTGGGCGAAGATGGTCATATGGCGCGTCATCATGCCATTGGTTTTGACCCCGTGATGACCATTGCTGCCATCGATCGTACAACCCTAGCGATTACTGATAATAAAACTGCTGAAACCAGCCATTATCAAACGGATAATCCTTACGAGCTACTGCGCACAATTACCCCGCAACACGTCATTGCTCGTGACCAAAGCGGTGGTCTCGTTGGTTATTTGGGTTATGACAGTGTCAATTTCTTTGAGCCCAGTCTTAATGCTAAGGCGAGCGACGATTTTGAACCGTTTAAATTTGGCGTCTATTTGGATGGTTTGACGCTCGATAAAATGACCGGTGAGATTTTCTATTTTTATTATCCGACTGCGCAGCAAGAAAACCGCATCGAGCAAATCAAAGCCTTACTTGATGCGCCAATTCCAAATTATCAGCCGCCGACGGTTGCGTTTTTGGGTGATGGCATGAGTCAAGAAGAGCATGCCAAAGCGGTCATGCAAGTCAAAGAAGACATCATCTCGGGGCGTATCTTTCAGTGTGAGGTCGGATTTAAATCCAAATATCGTATTGCGGGCGATAAGATGCCGATTTATGAAAAGCTGCGCGCGGTCAACCCATCACCGCATATGTACTTTATGAAATTTGCCCAGCAGTGCATCATTGGAGCGTCACCAGAACTGTTATTTCGCTTACGTCAAGGCGAGATGGAAACGTATCCACTGGCAGGCACAGCCAAGCGCGGCGTTGATGTCGTCGAAGACCGTCAACTTGCTCGCGCCTTGCTCAACGATGCCAAAGAGATTGCCGAGCACAATATGCTAGTCGATTTGCACCGCAATGATATCGGCCGTGTGGCACAATTTGGTACGGTAAAAGTACGTAGCCTCATGGATATCAAACGCTTCTCACACGTGCAACATATCTCTTCTGAAATCGTCGGAATCTTACATCCTAATGAAGATATGTTTAGCGCCCTTGCCAGTAACTTCCCTGCTGGGACGTTGTCAGGCGCACCAAAAGTTGAAGCGATTAAAGTCATCAATGAGCTGGAGCCAGATGGTCGCGGTGCTTATGGCGGCGCGCTTGGATCGTTTAATTTCAATGGCGATTGTATCTTTGCTATTCCTATTCGCAGCCTATTCATCAACGGCGAATCCGCCTATGCACAGACCTGTGGCGGTAATGTTTATGACTCCAATCCTGCTGACGAATATCTAGAAATTCAGCGTAAGCTTTCTGCGATGAAAGTAGTCTTAGACAGCTTTATGAATCCCTAAATTGTGTATATTTCGCCAAAGAGTTGATAACCCATGAATGTTTTAATTATAGATAACTACGACTCGTTTACCTTTAATCTTTACCAATATATCGGTGAGATTTTGCAGACGATGGACGGCGATAAAGCAGCCAACGTCATTGTTAAACGTAACAATGAGATAACGTTAGCAGATGTACAGGCCATGAATCTTGACCGCATCATCATTTCACCCGGTCCTGGTGCTCCTGACGACCCCGCCTACTTTGGGATTTGTGCCGAAGTCATCGAAGTGATGGGTAAGACGACGCCAATACTGGGTGTCTGCTTGGGTTTACAAGGCATCGCGCATGTATTTGGCGGTGACGTGGTACGCGCCAGTGTGCCGATGCATGGTAAGGTCTCGTCGATTCGACATGATGGCGCAGGTGTCTATCAAGGCTTACCACAAGAGATTGAAATCATGCGCTATCACTCACTGATGGTAAAAGCAGATACCCTACCAGAGTGCTTGACTGTGACAGCTGTCGTCGCCAATGACGCTCATGTTGACTTAAACTTGGCAGAATCAGCGCTAGCAGGTGATGAGATTATGGGACTCCAGCATAAAGACTACCCCATCCAAGGGGTACAATTTCACCCAGAGTCTTTTGCCACCGAAGGTGCCAAGCGCTTGCTAACGAATTTTTTGCTACAGGTATAAATTATCATGCTTGCCTTGGGCCCAAATAAATCCAGATTACCGATATATCAACGACTATGCCGTGTAAGTGTATTTGCGAGTCTAATGCTGTGCGCTTCTTTTAGCTCAGCCGTGACGCCTATAAAAGCGAACTTTATACTAGGTATGGACATACAAGGTCAACGCTTAAATCTATATCGAGATTGCGAAGAAGGCAGTGTGACTTGCGATAATATGCTGCTGGTTGCCCCTGATTTGGGTCGATTGTTGCAAACAAAGCAGCTTGGAGAGAGGCAAAATAAATTACCTTATGCCGTAAAGCTTTATCCTGCTAAGACCAAGCATAGCTTATGCAAAGATGGCGTGACGCCTTGTAGATTCCAAGGCTATCGCTTTGAGGATAATGACTTTAATGGATTTATAGACCCATCAAACAAGGAAATAACGGTAGGCAGTCAATGGAGAGAAGATAGCGCGACCTTTTCCTACCAAGAAAATTCAACTTATTTGCCATTAGCGTCACAAGCTGGTCTCATTGATTCTTTATATAAAACTTCTGACAAAGATTTAAATAGTAGCTACAAACTTGTCGGAAAAGACATAGAGAATGTATACGGTCAAGATAGCCTGAATGCGTTCAAAAAAAGATCAGGTTAGATGGATAAGGGAGCGTTCAAAGGACTGCGGGGCAGATTCTCGGCATCAACCCAGAACCCAAGCTGAAAAAGTCTGTTTTATTCAGCAAAATAATGCTCGAATGGAAGAGTATTTTTTGTGGATTGACTAAAGCCATGTTCTTATTTTGAGAATAGACCTCTTGCATAAGTCTATGCTTTAGTGAAATTGGTCGCGCAGTATTGGGCAATGTTAGCACCAGCAATACCTATTTATGAGTCATCAAACACGGTCTGTTATAAGTGGTTCCATTATAGCAGTCTGTTAATAGTTTTGAAGGGTGAAATATCTGGTTCCCTTGGGGTATACGCAAGACGAGACCCGTAGCTTTGATTATATTTGAGTTCGATATTTATTTCGAAACATTGCCAAGAATTTTAAAAAATTATTTTTCCAAAAAACGAACCAGCCATAAAAAAAACGGATACCGAAAACGATAAATAGGTATAAACCATTGATATATAAGTTCTCGAACCATGCCTCTTGATCTATCAAACCTAATGTGAACCAGTTTGCATTGGTTAAAAACCCCCACGTGCCAATCGCCATAAAAAATGCAAAAATAAGCGACCATGCGCAACTGCGTAAAAAAGACATGACGCTATGAATATTTCTGGGATCAATTTGCTGCATACCCAGCCATCTTAACGGCTTCCACAATACGATCGACAATGCCGCTAAAATAGGAATAAACATGACCACTCGGATAAAGTGGTACAACATTGCGGCATCACCAAATGGAGATGCTAAAAATGCCCATTCATCTCCAAAATATTCCTTCAATTTAGTATCTGCACTATTACCACTAAAATACAAATTAAAGAGTTTTCTATTCTCATTAATTGGTGGCAGCGTTAAATTATTATGTACCCAACCAATACACGCATTGACCCAGTCAGGCTGCCACACTAGGCTCAGATCTCTTATCCAGCAGCGGGTATACAATACATCGAAGAGTATAAATGCAAATAAAAATGCTAGTGATAGCGTTTCTAATCGGTTAGGGGGTAGTTTACCGTTGCTAGTAATCTGCTTATGCACCTGCTCTCTTTGTTCAGCATCTTCTATGCTGCTTAGCGTTTCATACCCCACTCTCAACTTTAAAAGTGATTGAAAAAAGAAGAGCACCTCACTAATCTATTGTTTTCGACCAAGAATACA
>NZ_JBEOOZ010000010.1:0-101471 GCF_040309625.1 Psychrobacter sp. 78a-MNA-CIBAN-0178 | reverse complement strand
AAACGATTAGGGTTTAAAACGCCAAACCAGGTGTTTTATTCCATTACTTAGCGTTGCACTTGGTGTGTTAATCTAGGAATATAAAAAAACGCTAAGGATAACCTTAACGTCTTTTTGTACTGTGCAAATAAGCACCATTAAATGACTATAGCTATGAAAATTACGATTTGACCAACTTAACCAGTGGCGCGTAGCCTGATTGCGGCATCGCACTGACAGGAATGAATTGTAATGCGCCACCATTGATACAATAACGCAAGCCACCGCGATCTTTTGGACCGTCGGGGAAGACGTGACCAAGATGCGAGTCTGCTACCCGTGAGCGAATCTCTGTACGCACCATATTAAAGGCTTTATCTTCATGCTGAGTAATGACTTGCATATCAATAGGCTTAGTGAAACTTGGCCAGCCACAACCGGATTGATACTTATCGGTAGACAAAAATAACGGCTCGCCACTGACCACATCGACATAAATACCGGGTGCAAACAGATTGTCATATTCATGACTAAAGGCACGCTCAGTAGCGGCACCTTGGGTAATATCATACTGGGCTTTGGTCAAGGTATTCTTCAAAGCATTTTTGTCAAAATTAGCATAACGCTTGGGATCTAAAGTCTCGGCAACCGTACTAACAGCGGCGAGCTTGGTGCGTGCTGTGCCTTCAGGTTTGTCATCAGCAAGGCTTAAATCAATATGACAGTAACCATTTGGATTTTTGGCGAGGTAATCTTGATGATACATCTCAGCCAAATAGAAGTTATCTAACGCTTCATGTTCAACGACGACTTTTTGCTTATACTGAGCTTGTACGCGTTTGAGTGCGGCATCAATCACCGCTTTGTCCTCTTGATCGGTATAGTAAATTCCTGAACGATACTGCACACCGCGATCATTACCTTGCTTATTTACACTGGTCGGGTCAACGACACGGAAATAATACTTCAAAATCGTGTCGAGATCGGTCTTATCTGCATCATAAGTAACTTTCACCGCTTCAGCATGTCCTGAACCGCGAATCACATCTTCATAGCTTGGGTTTGGCTGATCATCATCACCATTGGCATAACCTGAGACCACATCGACCACGCCATCGACGCGCTCCATATAGGCCTCAACGCCCCAGAAACAGCCGCCAGCCAAATAGATTGAGCGGGTATTAATCGCCTTACCTTTATCGTTATAGTACACACCATCTTTTTGCTTAATGGTTTCAATCTTACTGTTATTGTCTAAGGCTTGCGCGTTTGTCAGTTTGGCCTTGCCGCTTTTAAGCGCCGCAAAATCATTATTGGCATTTTCGGCCAGCGCATAAGCTTGCTCAGCCGTAATATTACCTTTGACTAAATGGACAAGATTGCCTTTTTTGTCCAGTATTGCCCAGCTAGGATAGACTTGTACACCAAGCTTATTAATCAAATCACCGGAGCTATCGACCAACACGGGTAGCTGCGGATAGTCTGCTTGAACGCCTGCATACCAAGTAGTGAACTCACCATCGGCTTTTTCATTGAGGTGACCGGGACTGGTAACTGTCACAACATTTAGGTCGGCAAATTTAGGATCGGTACGCCACTCTTCGGTCTCCTCTAGTGTACCCAAACATAGCGGACACCAGCTTGCCCAAAATTTAACTAAAGTGGGTTTATTTGGATCAATGACTGCTGCACCATTTTTACCCAGACCTTTAGTGAGCTGCGGTAACGCTTGTAGTTGCTTGAGCATGTCAGATGGCAGCATATCGCGTGAGTTGGTCACACCATTGTTTTCACTACCAGACTTGCTATTACCAATCGAAGTATTACTACTCGATTTACTTTCTGCACTGCTCACTTGACCACACGCTAACAATAGACCAGCACTCAATACTGTGGTCACACCCAGCGCACTAGCATTTTTGAGCCAACGTGATGGCTGACGCTTTGAGCTTGTTACCATACCAGAGTTGTGGCCGTGATCATTGTCGAAGTTATTATGTGGCATAACGGATCCTTTTTTATGAAGTCTTGCACTCATATCGTGCGCAGTCGGTCACGATCTTCTTGATAGGTTATTAGAGCAGGTGCTCAATTCAATCGATGGTCATCTAAATGAGCTAAAAAGAGGATAAACCAAGTGAAAATATGAGTAAGGAAATTCAGCTCTAAGCCGATGGCGTTGAAAAATAAGGCAAGGGAAAATAGGGAGAGATAAGTTAGAATAATTTAATAGTATACCCTGTTAATGGAGTTTACTTTAATAGTGAATATACCCTTGCTACATTTTTTTAACAACACGGAAAGACTGGCGATATAGAGTAATTAGAGGCAAGTCTGCATCTAATTGTCTATTTATATAAGGAGATAAACTAAGGAATATCCTCAATTCAAGCAGTCATATCTTAATGGGCAAAAATACAATGGTCATTAACAAATAAATGACTTTGTCTCAATCATTAAATAGCGATACTGTTTGATCTTGATTTAAAAGCAAATTAAAAAAGACAGAACGCCACCAACGTTGATTTATTATTAAGCTTTAGCGTGCATAAATTGCGCAACATAGTCATCAGCCGGATTGTCTCTTAACTCGCTAGGCGTGCCAGTTTGCACTAAGCGGCCACCATTTAAGATACTAATACGCTGACCTACTTTGACCGCTTCATCAATATCATGAGTGATAAAGACGATGGTCTTATTGAGACGGTCTTGTAGTTCAAGCAGTTGATCTTGTAATTGGGCACGAATGAGCGGATCAAGCGCGGAGAACGCTTCATCCATGAGCAGAATCGGATTGTCAGTCGCTAAGGCACGCGCCAGCCCGACACGTTGCTGCATGCCGCCCGATAGCTCATCGGGATAGCTATGCTCTAGATTGGGCAGTCCGACCTCATTAAGCCAATGACGCGCCACTTCATGACGTGCTTCCACGCTCATCTTGCGAACGCGTAACCCGTAAGCCACATTTTGTATGACTGTCATATGTGGCATCAAGCCAAAATGCTGGAACACCATACTGACGGTATTCTGGCGATATTGTTGTAACCCCTTATCATCCAATTCCAAAATATTGATAGAGTCGCTTGAGCTGGTATTATCCATCATCGTTGGAGTCACAATTGCTGGACTGGCATCACTCACTGGTGCAGCAGCAGTCGATGTTATAGATTTTTCTTTTGCGATGCCTTGTGCTTTTGACGACAGTGTCTTGGAATTAATAGTGGTATCAACCCATATCTTGCCACTGGTCGGATCAATTAAACGGTTAAGATGGCGTATCAAGGTTGATTTACCCGAGCCTGACAGCCCCATAATGCAATGCAGCTCACCCGCTTTTATTGCCAAATTAACATTATAAAGCCCGACTGAATAGCCAGTCTGCTTTTTGACAGCGACACTATCCATACCTTCTGCTAATAGATTTAAAGCTGATTGTGCTTGCGACTCATTAGCATTATAGATTTTGCTGATATTCTCTAACTGGATATGATTCATAGGTAGTCTCTTTATTATTTAACCGATAGGACGCTTGCCAGCTTCAATGGTTTTTTGCCGCGCGCGTTTCCCTTGACCAAAGGCTTGGCTGATACGGTCAATGATAATCGCGACAATGACAATGGCCGTACCTGCTTGTAGTCCTTGACCAATATTGAGCGTCTGAATAGATTGTAAGACATCTTCTCCCAGACCCGGCGCACCAATCATAGACGCCAGTACGACCATGGCAAGCGACATCATTACTGCCTGATTGATGCCCGCCATAATACCGGGCAATGCTTGTGGTAACTTGATCCAAATGAGTAGCTGAAAATGGGTGCTACCGAACGAGCGCCCCGCTTCGATCATTTCATGATTGACTTGCGTTATACCCAATGTCGTCAAACGAATAAGCGGTGGCAAGGCATAGATAATCGTGGCAAATAATGCTGGTACTTTACCAATACCGAATAGCATGAGCACGGGAATCAAATAGACGAAACTTGGCATGGTTTGCATCACATCTAATATCGGCGTAATAATTTTACGGAGCAGACTGCTGCCCGACATAGCAATACCAATGGGAATACCGACAACCACTGTCACCAAAACAGAGACGATCAATAACGCTAACGTATCGATCAAAGCGCCCCACAATCCAAACGCACCGATTAAGAACAGCCCTGCCCCGCAGGCAATAGCAAACAATACTTTGCGCACCCCAAACCACGCTAATACAGTCACCA
This sequence comes from Psychrobacter sp. 78a-MNA-CIBAN-0178, assembly GCF_040309625.1. NCBI lineage: Bacteria > Pseudomonadati > Pseudomonadota > Gammaproteobacteria > Moraxellales > Moraxellaceae > Psychrobacter > Psychrobacter sp. 78a-MNA-CIBAN-0178. The sequence goes on along the minus strand of NZ_JBEOOZ010000010.1, from coordinate 97,269 downwards.
GACCAATAATTAACCATGCGGGGATCACCGTCAATAGACGTTCAATAGGTAATAATAAATAGGTCAAAGTGACGCTACTGATACTCCGAAACACATCGCCATAGTCTCTGACTACAGTCGCTAAGGCTTTATTAAGCGGTGACTCAAGGGACCATGACGGAAAGCTGGACGTTAATGCTAGGAAGGCATTACTTGAGGTGGCGTCATTCAGTGATGGATTGACACCGCTATTGCCTGTGCCATCGTCCGTTAGACTGATGCCTAAATTGGCAGCAAGATTTTCAGCGACTTCTTTGGGTAGCCACGCTTGCCAGACGTTTGGGTTGGCACGTAAAAACTCAAGCGCCTGTTCATCACCACTGCGCTTGCTTTCACTCATCTCTAAAATCGCACTGTTTAGCTGATCTGGCGTGAACTGTACTTTTTCAAAAGCGCTTGCCAATTCGGGATTATTATCAATAAAAGGCGTCGATGCAGCAATTTTAAGCGGGGACACAGGAAAGCCAGACACACAATCCGAGGTGCCGTCGGCCAACAACAAGTCTTGCCAGCACTCATCCTCATGGGCAGGGAACGCTAGCGGCGCAAAGTCGTATTTGGCGATGAGCCCTGTTGGCTGCCAATAATAAAATAGTAACGGTTTTTTCTGTTCAAAGGCGGAGGCAATCTCAGCATCGAGTGCTGCACCCGTACCTGGATGGGCATTATTAAAGACCGCGTCTAAGCCAGTATTTTTGAGCAGTCGGGTGTTAAAAATCTCACACGCCCAGCCTGACGGACAATTCATAAACCGTGACTTGCTAGGATCTTCTGGGTCTTTAAACAACGCTGCATACTTAGGCAAATCCTGATAACGACGCAGTCCCGGATTGTCATCCATGACATATTGAGGGACGTACCAACCTTGAGTAGCACCGCCTTGCAGCGTATCGCCAATGACCGCAACTTTATCGTCATTGATGGCCTGCTCCATAATCGGCGAGCGCCCAACCCATTGTTCGCCGATGATTTGGATATCGTTTTGCGACAATGCAGTCTCGAGTGCGGGTCCTGCCCCAGGTACTTCCTCGATCGTGCAGTCGTAACCGCTCTCGGCAATATATTTGAGTATACCAGTCGTAAACTGACCACTCTCCCAAGTCAACGCGCCAAACTTGATCGGTGATGCGCAAGCTGCTGATGCTGACACTGGCAGCAACAACACACTTATACACAGTAAACTTAACGCAATCCATTGACGCATGGGATGTCCTATATTTCGTTATTGGCATCAATTATTTCGATATTGAAGTCAGCTTTTGAATGCGGTTATCGATATCGAATAATGCTGCATTGGGTTGATAATTCACGCAAAATCAATCTTTATGTCTCATCAGCAATATAAATTTACCATAACTACCGTCCGGTAATATTAAGAAATGTAGCAACAAATGAGAATGATTATAAATAACTATTGGCTGGGTTCAGCTTTTCCTTTATGTATAAAAAATATTATAAAGCCATCAAAAATAAATACTATAATCATCAAAATTTTGTTTTTTGGACAAAAAATAGCACCTACTTACGTAGATGCTATCATTATTAAACAGCCAATCTCATCACACTTATTTCATCATGAACGCCATGGCTTTGTTAAATAAGCCGCCATAAGGTGGTAATAGGAAATTCATACCATTGAGCTTGTTTTGTACAAACACAGGCTTCATATGACTTAAACGCTCAAAGCCCGCTTTACCATGATAGGCGCCAGTGCCTGAGTGCCCAACCCCGCCGAACGGTAAGTCGTGCTGCACCACATGCAAGATAACTTCATTGATAGCCAAGCCACCTGATACCGTGTTGTCACGCACTTTTTCTATGTCGCTATTACGCTCACCAAACACATAGAGGGCCAATGGACGCGGACGCGCATTGACGAAGTCTATCGCATCATCGAGCGTATCATAGTGCATCAACGGCAAAATCGGTGCAAACAGCTCGTTTTGCATCACATCACTATCGGCTGCCGGCTCACTGATAATCAGCGGCGGCATCAACCGCGTTTCAATATCATAGTCTGCATCAGTTATCTTATGAATGTTTTCACCAGATAAGGCATCTAAGTAACCTTTGATACGTTTGAATTGCTGACCATTGATAATACGCGAGTAATCTGGGTTTTCGCTGATATTCGGATAATGCTTCTGCATCCACTCTTTTGCTAGGTTAATAAACACTTCATGATCTTTGCGCTGAATCAGTACGTAATCAGGAGCAATACAAGTTTGCCCAGCATTGAGCGTTTTGCCCATCATCACACGATTGACCGCCGCCTCTAAGTTGGCACCTTCCAACACGATAACCGGTGACTTACCACCAAGCTCTAGCGTAACTGGGGTCAAGTTGGGCGCTGCCGCCGCCATGATTTTTTTGCCCACCGCAGTAGAGCCAGTATACAATAGATGATCGAATGGCATCTTACTGAAAGCTTCAGCGATATCTACTTCGCCCAGCACGACACAAACCATATCCGATGAAAAATAATGAGCGATAAGATCGGCAAACACTTGCGCGAACTGCGGTGCGGCCTCACTCATCTTAATCATGATTCGATTGCCTGCCGTGAGTGCATCAATGATTGGCCCTACCGCTAAGAATAATGGATAGTTCCATGGCACCATGATACCAACCACGCCTAATGGCTGTGGCTGAATCTCATTATGAGCTGGCATATACAATGCTGAAATAGAGGCGTGGCGAGTTTTCATCCATTTTTTACCATGCTTTTTGGCATGGCTAATGCCCGTAAAACTCGGAACAAGCTCTGCAAACTGAGTCTCTGATTCACTACGATAACCAAAATCAGCGCTGATCGCTTGAGCGATGCTTTGTTGATTGTCGCTGAGCATCATCTCTAAATTGTCTAATTGAGTCTCGCGCGTCGCCCAATCATTTATTGGTTGAGCACGGCTCAATGCTTGTAATCTTGAGAACTGCGCTTGCATATCTTCAACAGTGGTCACAATACTATGTGACTTATTACTACCAAGTGACTTATCATTGTTTTTATACGCTTGATCATTAGTGTTTTGATTGTTGTCTGTCATATATCTTCCTTGTCATAGGCGTTAGAGTCAGCACGCTATATTTGGTTTAAAACTCTGTATCTTTATTTAGGCGCTGGCGGAAATCTCCGCATACGCGCACATCATTATGAGAACTAACAAGATTCCATTCATTACTCTTTAATGTAGCGCATTGATTGAGCAATGAACAGTCTCTTTGATTGACTGCTGGGTTTGTATAAGATACGTGTCAGCCATCATCAATACCCACGATATAGATTCTTCTGTTAAGTAATACTTTATAAGTAACATGCTTCAATACTTTGTTCTGTCCTCAATATTCTGCTTTATATATGCATGGATTTAAATTTGAGCAGCAATCCTAAAAACTGCTACACTCAATATTGGGGCGCGTTGAACAGTCGCTACCAGTCAGTATTTGCCAATACTCTATACCAGACCACAACAAGACAGTCACTCTTATGCAAAACCTAACGCAACAGATTCACGATAGCCTTCTTGACGATACCTTGCTTAATGACACCCTTCTGACAAAATCGCTGTCGGCAGCCGATTATGTCTCTACCCATGATGCGATGCTAGCACGCACGTTAGCGCGTATTGCGCTCAAAAAAGAGCAAGGTTTGCGCACGCCTGATGAGTTATGGATTGTCGATCACAATGACGTCTACACGCTTGGGCAAGCAGGTAAAGAAGAACATATCCTGCAACGGACTGACACCCCTATTATCAAAACAGATCGCGGCGGACAAGTGACGTGGCACGGTCATGGCCAGCTGGTTATTTACTGGTTGTTTGATTTGGACAGTATAGGCTGGAGTGTGCGCAATCTGGTATCGCATGCCGAGCAAGCGATTGAGGACGTGACCAATGCCTGTTTGCAAGGTTTAGCCTCATTTGACAGTATCCATGTCCGTGCGCATTCACGTCGTGATGCACCCGGCGTTTATTTATACAATAATTCATACGTGTGTGCTGCAGACAATAGCGAGGATTCTGACACTAGCAATGAAACTACTACCCTGCCAGTAACGGATGCCATTATGCTAGGAAAAATAGCCTCGCTAGGGTTTAAAATTAAACATGGTTTTAGCTATCACGGCATTGCGCTCAATATCAATTGTGACTTATCGGCTTTTAACGCCATCAATCCGTGTGGCTACGCTGGCATGCAAATGCTACGTTTAGCGGATTTTGTGGCAATTAATAAGTTAGCCAATCTTGATAAAACAGCTCTGGATGAGACAGCCAACAAAAAGACGACTGAGCAGCTAAGCTATAAACAAGTTACTCAAATGCTGATTGATAATATTGCACAGCGTCACGCAGGAAAAATCCCATTGCGACCGGTAGCGCCTAAGTCTTAGCTTATTTTGCATAACCTTGTGCCTGCTTAGACTTAAGCATAACGAGCAACTGATATGGAAATTTGCTATACTCGCAGCCGACTTTCATGAGGTGCCGCTAGCATTTGTGGCCTCTACTTAGATAACTTTACCCCTCAAACTTTAATATAAAAGCAACAGGAGCATTTTATGGCAGACTTTAATAAAATCTTGGACGCAGGTGACGTCGACGGTGGCATCATCAACGTTGTGGTAGAAATCCCAACAGGCAGCAGCCATAAAATCGAATGGAACCGCGAATTAGCCGTTTTTGAGCTTGACCGTGTTGATCCACAAATCTTTGCCAAACCTTGCAACTATGGCTTTATCCCGCAAACGCTTGATGAAGATGGCGATGAGCTTGATGCATTAATCATTACTGAGCAGCCTTTACCTACTGGCATTTTCTTAAAAGCCAAAGTAATCGGCGTTATGAAATTCGTTGATGATGGCGAAGTTGATGACAAAATCGTCGTCGTCCCTGCTGACGACCGTGATACAGGCAATGCTTACAACAGCCTAGAAGATTTACCAAAGCAGCTGATCAACCAGTTACAGTTCCATTTTAGCCACTATAAAGATCTTAAAAAAGCTGGTACAACAGTGGTTGAATCTTGGGGTGACGTCGCAGAAGCCAAAGAAGTGATCAAAGAATCTATCCAACGTTGGAAAGACCTATAGAGTACAATAATAATCTAATGAGCTGATGTTTATGCTCACAAATATAAGCACTCTTAAAGATACCGCAGACACGATATGACTGCGGTATTTTTTTGCTTGAATCTCACGCTTATAAAATGGTTATAATAAACGACAGTAGCTATAAAGTTATCTGCAACTATTTTCATTTCTAATAAAGCAAGCCTCAATAAGGAAAGTCATGTTTAACCCCAATCCCAGCTCAAAATCTGTCAGTGCCAAGCTGCCAAAAGCGGTCATCATGATGATTGAGAAAAACAATCTGGTGATGGCTATCAAAACCTTGGCCGCTGAAGAAAATATCAGTATGGACGACGCCAAGGTTCGAATTGATGCTTACGAGACAGCATTGAAGGTAAAGCAACAGCAGAAGTTGAATACCATCGCTAACAAGCAAGGTATCTCCAACCACGCCATTAGTTTTGATAGAGAGCAGGAAACTGAAGACGGACATGAGGCTGGGAAACTGATAAAAAACCGTGTGAAAACCACTCAAGCAGATCAAGGTTTCAAAAGTCTACAAAGGGGTGTAGAGAGCCAACTTAATGATTTGGGATATGAAAAGCCTCTTTTACCACATTGGGCAAAGCGGCTATTGATTATTGCTGCGGTGATGGCAGGATTGTTTTGGCTGTTATGGCGGGCGTTTGGTTAGTCTGTTTTAAATGGTTCCATTATAGAGGTCTATTTTAAGTGGTCTGTTAATACGTTTGAGGGGTGAATTATCTGGTTCCCTTGGGGTATGCCTTTAAAAACTGCCTAATTTCATTAAGCTTTAAGCTTAAGCGTATTCATATTGAATATTAATATTTGAGAATACAATTGATTATTTTCGAAGAAAGCAACTAACCTACCTTGGTCATTAGTTGAATTAATCTCATTTAGCCAACACACATATACATCCAAGCCCTCATATTCTTCAGTATATGTATTTTCATCTATATAATTTCTGCAATTCACCCAATCACCACTAGAGTGACCAAAAATATCCCTAAGAATAGGCTGAGAACTTTTTTTAGCTATAATATGATCTATAAGCATCTCAAATTTAAGACTCAGATCGTCTTCATCCATATTATAGTTCTCTTAAATCAGTTGTTAAGTTATCAAAAATAGTGAGTGTACAGTTTAGAGTTCGATTCCTGTATAGCGCACCGAACATGCTCTCATGACAAACTTTACAGTAAATAAAAAATTTCTCAATATTTTTTTGCTTAGAGAGTCGCTCTTTTGAAACTTTAAGATAATATACTTATTCAACACTTTTTCTACCAGTGAATCAAATATATGATTTTCAAAAAAACTAATTTAGTTGCCCTTCTTTTTTCTACTGCTTTATTACCTCTTACGCTTACGAGCTGTCAAAAAATGCAAAGTGAAGCCAAAAACGAAGCTTCTGAGGGGCAAACAGCTATTCAGGAAATAGAGACAGAAACTAAAGCTGAAGACGTACAGGAATTAGCCGAACAGGGCGATGCAGAATCACAATTCGATTTGGGTTGGATGTATGATATAGGAGAAGGTGTTCATCAAGACTATGCCAAAGCTGCGCAGTGGTATATGAAATCGGCTAATCAAGGTTTTCCTGAGGCGCAGTATAATCTTGGTGCGATGTATCGTGAAGGCGAAGGAGTCCCTCAAAACTATGCTGAAGCAATCAAATGGTATACGAAAGCAGCCGATCAAGGCTTTCCTGAAGCGGAGTATAACCTTGGTTTAATGTATACCCAAGGCAATGGCGTAGACCAAGACCTTTCACAAGCCTTTAAATGGTATACAAAAGCTGCTAATCAAGGATATATCATTGCACAAAATGATTTAGCCGCAATGTATTATGAAGGCAATGGTATAGAGCAAGACTTGCCTCAATCACTTAAGTGGTATACAGAAGCAGCTGAACAAGAATATGCTCCTGCACAAGCTAATTTAGGTGCAATATATTATCAGGGTAACGGCGTGACACAAGATTTTTCACAGGCTCTAAAATGGTTTGGAAAAGCAGCTGATCAAGAAAATGCTAATGCACAATATAATCTTGGAGTTATGTATTACATGGGTCACGGTGTAGGCCGAGACTTCTCCCAAGCCTTTAAGTGGTATACAAAAGCTGCTGATCAAGAATATGCTCCTGCTCAAAACAATCTTGGTGCGATGTATCGCGATGGTGTAGGTGTTAATCAAGATAATACTCAAGCAAAGAACTGGTTTAATAAGGCTTGTGAAAATGGGCAACAAGAAAGCTGTAATAACTATAGGAAAATAAATCAAGATTAAGTCAGTTTGACCTCAAAAAATCAATGTTATGTACACCGTGACCACCTAAATATCTTAATATACTGAGACCATTACCCTACAGCCGAAGATTCAAGTCCTCACTAGGGAACCGAACCAGTGAAAGCGCCTGATTGGTTCGCCATATGTATACTAGCAATACTCTAAAAAAATAGCTTCTCCTATAACTGATGATATTGGTGCACTGATAATGGCAAGCTCGATGCAGAAAACAGGAAATTATGCTTATGGAAATAAATGAATGCGAAGAAAAGTTTTGGAATAGTGACTCTTTTCATTATTATTTAGAGAGTGAAGACACATGGGATGTTGATAAATATTGGGATCTTGAATATTCACTAATAAAGTTAAGTAAGTACCTGAATGACAAGAATATGATAGAAAAAAATCTTGCAAGAAATATCTATTACCTAGGAAATAGTATAAATAATCTAGTCTGTGCTCATAGGAGCTCTACAGTCGCATGGACATTTGATACATATAGATATAGCGAAGATGACATTGATTATTGTATTGATAGGTTTAATCACCTCATGCGAGTTTTATGGCAAGCTGGTAGCTACAATCATGAAGAATCAATAAATTTTTTTAGAGAAAATCCGTTGTTTAAAGATATTTAACTACAATAGTTTATTAAAAATCCTCACTAGTAAACCACACATTTTTCCCATAACGGTGATTATGGTAAATAAAAAATCCACTGCCTACCCATTCATATAAATTACGAATAATTTTAAAGCATTAAAAAAGGATACCGCAGCATCCTTTTTCTTTTATAAGTAACAAACACAATTTAGTGATGCTCACCCGGTAAAATTCTGGCAAAGGCACGCTGAGCAAGGTTTGGTTTTTTATCGGTGGTCAATCCAGCGCGGGTGCTTGGGAAAATACGATAACCCATCGATTGGATACCCACGTTGATCGCTGGTGCTAATGAATAAGTAGCCGACGCAAACTTGCCCATATTACTGGCAATACTGTTAGGTTTATAAACAATCGCTTTGGCGACCATCATTGCCGCTTCATCAGGCATCAGCGCAGGCATGTAACGATATAACTTAGTCGGCTCAATCATCGGCGTGCGTACCAATGGCATAAAGATATTGGTAATCGTGACATTATCGCCTTTCACTTCAGCAGCCAAGCATCGGCTAAAGGCATCTAATGCCGATTTTGAGGCGACATAAGCGGCAAAGCGCGGACTATTTGCCAGTACACCAATGGATGAGATGTTAACAATTTGACCGGCTTGGCGTTCAATCATCGTCGGCAAAAATCCAAGAACTATTTTGACAGCGCCAAAGTAATTGATGTCCATGGTACGCTCAAAATCATGGAAACGATCAACAGACTCATGCACCGAACGGCGAATCGAGCGACCCGCGTTATTGACCAGTACATCGACATGGCCAAAATCAGCCAAAATTTGCGTGCTAACAGTTTCAATCTCATCCATATTGGTTAAATCACAAGGGTAATAACTGGCCTTGCCACCAAGCTCCTCAATATTTTCTTTTACTACTTTTAGCTTCTCTTCGGTACGTGCTAATAAAATAACATGAGCACCGCACTCACTAAGTAAAAAGGCCGTACGTTCACCGATGCCGCTTGAAGCACCAGTAATGATGATATGTTTGTCTTTAACCGCTTTGCTAATTGCCTTTTTTGAGGGAGTAGCCATAAAAAATCCTTTTTGTTTATTATATTCCCAATAGTGTGCAGCTCTAGGATACCAAAATTACATTGTAATTACTCGAAAAAGTACCAGTAAAATTTTATAAAATAGTATTGCAAACCGATAACAAAAGGGCAGTAAATTTGCCATCTTACTCTACCGAGTTTTTTAGCTATAATTGCCTTTGTATGTTACGCACCTTAAAGGAGACTGTCTTTTGATAGAAACGCTAGCTCATTATATTGATCTGATTGCCAAATTCGTTGAAGTCATTGGTGTCCTTATTATGCTTTTTGGACTATTTTATGCATTTTATAGGGCCATTCGTTTGACGGGTCGCTTTACTCATGACGCTTATATCGAAATCAGACAGACGGTTGGCAAATCTATTTTATTGGGCCTCGAAGTGCTCATCGCCGCCGACATTATGGCCACCGTCGTCACAGAGCCTACGTTGCGTAGCGTTTTGGTCTTGGGTTTTATCGTGCTCATTAGAACTTTTTTAAGCTTATCGCTACAAGTCGAGCTAGAAGGACGCTTTCCTTGGCAACACCCCAAGTCTGCGCCTGAACAAACATCAAAGACTGAGCATGCTGATGAGTTGTAATCAATACTTCATAGCCAATCGCTATTTATGCCTTACTCATGAGCCTGTAAAAAAGCCTCGACCACACGAAACTGCCCAACGGTGCTCTCCTCAACATACATTGCTTGACGAAAAGCATTAGAGTTTGGAATGCCCGTCGTATACCATGCAATGTGTTTGCGCGCGATTCGGCACCCCGAGTATTCACCGTAAAAGCCATATAGCTCTTGCAAATGCGCCAGTACAATCTCTTTAATTTCGCTCACACTCGGTGCCGCCAACATGTCTCCTGTACGCAAAAAATGCTCGATATCGCGAAATATCCATGGCTGTCCTTGAGCCGCTCGCCCAATCATCACCGCATCACAACCGGTCAGCTCATAGACACGCTGGGCTTTTTGCGCGCTATCGATATCACCATTGGCAATAACGGGTATACTAATACTCTCTTTGACTTCACGTATCAACTCGTAACGCGCCTCACCAGTATACATATCCTCACGAGTACGCCCATGAATGGCAATAGCGGCAATGCCTGCCTGCTCTGCTCGCTTCGCCACACGCAAGATATTCTCGCGACCATTTTCAAAACCCAAGCGCGTTTTTAGTGTCACTGGTGCATTGACGCTATTTACCGCAGCATCTAACAAGCGCGCAACCAAATCTTCGTCTTGTAGCAGCGCCGACCCTGCCAGCTTACGACAGACTTTTTTGGCTGGACAGCCCATATTGATATCGATAATCTGCGCACCATTATCAATCTGATAACGCGCCGCTTCTGCCAATTTATCGGGTTCCGCGCCTGCTATCTGCGCAGAAATAGGCGCGATTTCGTTATCAAAATTGGCACGATACAAGGATTTTTTGCGCGCATAAAGCGCGGTATCAGCGATGATCATTTCACTCACCGCGTGACCTGCACCAAAAGACTTGCATAACCTTCGAAAGGGATTGTCCGTCACGCCTGCCATCGGAGCTACCATTAGACGGTTTTCAACCGTCAAGCCGCCAATCATCAATGGCTGCAATAGAGGATGATCATTGGCGATTTGTGCTGACGACTCAGAAGAAACTGGAGAATCAATAGACATAAAAAACGGCTTGCTCTTGATTGAGATAAGTTAATGAAAACAAGCCGTTATTCTAAGGGTTCTTGACTTTATTGCAAGCTATTCATATGGGAAACCTGCAACAATTAATGCTCAGTTTTGATAGCTAAACCAATTATTTATCAAACACACTGCCTTGCTCTAGCGTGATGTCTTCATCATGCTCTTGCATGCGCCACGGTAAGCTATCAGGCGATTCATGTAAAAACTTTAAGTACTTTTCGAACTGGTCAATAATATCATTGATTACAGATTCTGATTGATAGCCATATAAATCATAAGTTTGTGCACCGCGACGTAGATAAACTTGCGCCCGGTAATGATGTGCTTGCTCTAAACCACTTGTCACATCTTGCGTGTAATAGTCAGGCATATCATGGTTTGATAAACGGACTTCATACCAGAACTCCACATCATCGCCACGTTGCAGCTCCAATACCGCTCGGTTATTGGTGTCATCATAGTTTACTTCAGGATGCCAGCCAGTTTCTTTAAACTTTTCAGCTACCTCAGTCATCGATGACATAACCGTACCTTTAATATAGTCTAAAACAGCCTCGCGGCTTGGTTGCTCAGTGATGTAATCAATACGGGCACGCCACGCTTCAAGCTTGAGCAAATGCGGCGGTAGATGGTTCTCATTCGCCAGACTCTCATTACGATGCTCCTCGATACGTAACGCTTTCCACATACCGTACATAGCGATCAAAATAATAATAGTAAACGGTAAGGCGCTGACGATAGCGGCTGTTTGCAGCGCCTGTAGACCCCCTGCTAGCAAAAGCACAGAAGCGACGACGCCTAGTATCACCACCCAAAACGTTCGCTGCCATGCTGGCGTATCACTACGACCTCCTGCGGCGAGCGAGTCAATGACTAAAGACCCTGAATCAGACGAGGTGATAAAAAATGTAATAATAAGCACAACAGCCAGAGCTGATACTACTTGCGTAAACGGCAGATTTTCAAGTAGCTTAAACAAAGCAATCGCTTGATTGTTCTGTACTTCAGTAATTAATGACTCATAGCCTTGTACCATAATCATATTTAGCGCTGTATCACCAAACACGGCAAACCAAAAGAAAGTAAAGATGGTTGGCACTAGCATCACACCTGCGATGAACTCACGAATGGTACGACCACGGCTGATTTTAGCAATAAATATGCCGACAAACGGTGACCATGAAATCGTCCATGCAAAGATAAACAGCGTCCAACTGGTAATCCAGTCCCCTTGCTGATAGGCCTGTAAGCTAAAAGTACGCTCAACGATATTGCCCAAATAGCTGCCCGTATTTTCCATAAAGGCATTTAAAATAAATACGGAAGGGCCAACGATAAACACAAACAACATCAGCGTGGTTGCCAGTATCATATTCAAAATGGAGAGTCTTTTTACCCCTTTATCCATACCAGCCAATACTGATATCAGAGCCAAACCCGTAATGAGAGTAATGGCAATGACCTGAACCGTGGTATTAACAGGGATACTAGGAACCAAATAGTTCAAACCGGTATTAATCTGCGAGACTGAGATACCCAAGCTGGTAGCCAACCCAAACAAAGTGCCTAAGATGGCGAATACATCTACTGCATGGCCGATAGGGCCATATATTTTTTCACCGATAATAGGGTAAAGCGTTGAGCGCATCGATAAAGGCAAACCCTGACGATAAGCAAAATAGGCCAAGGTCAACGCCACTACGCCATTGATCGCCCAAATATGAAAACCCCAATGAAAATAAGCAATTTGCATTGCCTCTTTAGCAGCAGCAATAGTTTGCGGCTCTGACAGCGGCGGCGTGGCAAAATGTAGCACCGGTTCGGCGACACCATAAAATAGCAACGCAATACCATAGCCTGCTGAAAACAGCATAGCAAACCATTCAATGAAGTTGTATTGTGCCTCGCCATGATCAGGGCCAAGCTTAATACTGCCATAAGGAGAAAACGCCAGCACCACGATAAATATCAAAAACAGCGCGGTTGCCAGCATATAAAACCAACCGAACGTCTCAGTGGTAAAATTCAGTACTTGCTCAAATAGCCCACTAGCCAGCTGCGGATTGACCGAAGTGCCTATCACCAGCAATATCATGACAATCGCTGTCGGTATAAATACGGGCATCGAAATAGTAGAGCCAGATAACTTACTCATAAAATGTTCTCTAAAAAATTATGAAATTGGATATGCGTGTCATACGGTTATATAGCATTCATTTATTCAAATAATCTGTTTAAATAGCCTGTCTAAGTGTTTTTTAAATAAGGCAGGCAAACATTGACCTTAACTATGCGTATCAGCCAATAAATTGTAATAAACAACATAAATATCTCCAAAAAAAGGCAACTTTTCAGCTGCCTTTTTGTTTATCGGATGATCAACGCTCTATTTATCAAATACACTGCCCTGCTCCAACGTGATATCTTCATCATGTTGTTGCATACGCCACGGCAAGCTATCTGGCGAGACATTCAAGAAATGTAGGTACTTCTCAAACTGATCAATAATATCATTAATCACCGACTCTGATTGATACCCATATAAGTCATAAGTTTGGCCACCACGGCGCAGATATACCTCAGCGCGATGGTGATGCTCTTGTGGTAATTCATTGGCCATATCTTCGGTATAGTAGTCAGGAATCTCATGCTCTGACAAACGAACCTCGTACCAGAACTCCACGTTATCGCCACGTCTTAATTCCAATACAGCACGGTCATTGACCTCATCATAATTAACATCTGGCAACCAACCCGTTTCGGCAAACTTCTCTGCCACCTCATTCATCGATGATAGAACCGTGCCTTTGATATAACCCAGCACTTTATCGCGCGTTGGCTGATTGGTCATATAATCAATACGGTCACGCCACGCGTCTAGCTTTAGTAGATGTGGCGGCAGATGATTGTCATTGGCTAAGCTTTGATTGCGATGCCCCTCAATCCGTAGCGCGCGCCACATACCAAATGTCGAAATCAAGATAATGACCGCAAACGGTAAGGCACTGACGATAGCGGCTGTTTGCAACGCGCTTAGACCACCCGCGATGAGTAAAACTGCAGCGACGGCCCCTTCCGTGATTACCCAAAACGAACGTTGCCACCATGGCGTGTCACTACGTCCACCTGCAGCGAGCGAGTCAATCACTAATGACCCTGAATCAGATGAGGTCACAAAAAAGGTAATAATCAGTACTACTGTTAATGACGAGACAATCTGAGTGAAGGGTAAGTTTTCTAACAATTTAAATAAGGCTATCGCTTGGTTGTTTTGCACCTCACTAATCAAGGCATCATAACCATCGACCATAATCATGTGTAGCGCGGTATCACCAAATACTGAAAACCAAAAGAAAGTAAATAGTGTTGGTACTAACATTACGCCCAGCACAAACTCACGAATGGTGCGACCACGACTGATTTTGGCAATAAACAACCCAACAAAAGGCGCCCATGCAATCGTCCATGCAAAGATAAATAGTGTCCAGCTACCGATCCAATCACTCGATTGATAGGCTTGCAGGCTAAAGGTACGCTCAACGATATTACCCAAATAGCTGCCTGTATTTTCCATAAAGGCATTGAGTATAAAAACAGTCGGGCCAACGATGAAGACAAATAGCATCAATGCCGTTGCTAACAACATGTTTAAGATAGACAAGCGCTTTACGCCTTTGTCCATCCCAGCTAACACAGAGACCAAGGCAGCGGCTGTTACCAAAGCAATGATGATAACCTGCACCGTGGTATTCACTGGCACCATATCTGGTAGCAGATAGTTTAAACCGGTGTTAATTTGCGCCACTGACAGCCCTAAACTGGTAGCGATACCAAACATCGTACCCACAATCGCAAACACATCGACGGTATGACCAATAGGGCCGTAGATTTTGTCACCGATTAATGGATATAGCGTTGAGCGTACTGACAATGGCAAACCATGACGAAAGGAGAAATACGCCAGCGACAAACCTACCACGCCATAAATTGCCCAAATATGAAAACCCCAGTGGAAATAAGCAATTTGCATGGCTTCTTTTGCAGCCTCAATCGTCTGCGGCGTGGACAGCGGCGGACTGGCAAAATGCAACACAGGCTCTGCCACTCCATAGAACAATAACGCGATACCGTACCCTGCGGAAAACAGCATGGCGAACCATTCAAGGAACTTATACTCAGCCTCGGCATGGTCAGGACCCAGCTTAATACTGCCATAAGACGAAAACGCTAAAGCAATAATAAACATCAAAAATATGGCAACTGCCAACATATAAAACCAACCGAAAGTATCGGTGGTAAATGCCAGTACGGTACTAAATAGCTCGCCAGCAGCTACTGGATTAATCGCTGTGCCAATGACCAATAACAGCATAATGGTGGCGGCTGGTACAAATACTGGCAGCAAAATGGTAGAGCGAGGTAATTTACTCATAAAAAGTGATGTCCTCAAATTAATGCAGCGTTATTAAATATAAAGGTTGTTGGTAAACACAATGTAGAACCGGTGCGCCCAACAAAATATAATTTGTACCACACTCTTTGCCTCAACCCCAGATGTACCTTTCACTTGTAACACTACTTTAACGAATGTTACATGACTATTACCAAGCAATAAAAAAGGCCGCTTGTTAGCCGCCTAATTATAATTATCAAGAAACGCTTAATACCTAACGCGCAAAGTTGATTTACCAAGTAATAAAACGGTGTTCTTGTCTTATAAAGTAGAAATCACTGCAGCAAGTTGTTTAGCCGTCTCAGCCAATTTTCCATGATCTGCCTGTGTCACTGCATGACGACCTAGCTCATGAATGCTTGATGGAATCAGATGCACGTGATAATGAAAGACGGTCTGCCCTGCTTGTGACCCATTCAACTGCATCTGGATAACACCTTCACGCTCAAATAATTGACGCTGTGCTTGCACGATCTTTTTAGAGGTCATTAATACTGCTGCGGCATATTCTGGCTCCAAATCACCTAAATCAACGGCTTTTTGCTTGGGGATAACCAACACGTGACCTTCTGCTTGCGGCATGATGTCCATAAAGGCGAGCGTTTTATCATCTTCATATACTTTATGATAGGGAATATCACCGTCTAGCATTTTGGCAAAAATATTACTGTCGTCATAATTAGTCGGTTGATTGGCTTGTGTCATTATTTTTTCCTTTGATTGTTTGATTGTTTGATTATCAGTATTGAATACAATGTCTGTCATATAGTGGACGAATTATGGGTTAAGCACAAGTTACCATAATGGCTATCTGTAATTGCCTATCCATCCAAATTGTCGAAGCAAACCTTCACCTCTTGAAGCCATTAATTTATTGGCGAGGTGCCTACTATAAATGTTATATTAATAGCCTATTTTGCTGACACGACGTTTATGGATTTGCCTACCTTGCCGACTCACTCATTTACAGCCAACGACTCTTATTCAGACCCTCATAATACAGAATCTGCCTCTGGCAATACTGGCACCCCTGCTATGAATAATAGCGGTGTAGAGAACGAATCTGCGGTTGATAATAACAGTCAAAAGATAGATTCCAATGCGATTATCTTGGCAGAAGCACTAAGCGATAAAACGATCAGCTGGCGTATCCATAACTGTAAAATTATTAAGAAGATTATCACCCAAGATCTGCCGCTGCCATTCTTATATCATTACGACAGCCTAGAAGACAGTATCAAAGCAACTTATCCGCTGACGCCCAAATTGCTGGCGCAGTTTAATACGCCTATGACGGCTGTTGAGGCGGCGAAATTTATCGGTATTGATAAAGCGCTGATAACTAGCCCTTGGCATGTCAAAGTCATTGGCTCGTTGGTGGTGTTTAGCGAGGCGCTACAATTGGCGGTACGCTTGCATTGGACCAATACTGGTAAAGACACCCAGCAGATTTATACACAGAATGAAGCGGACGCTATCACTGCAGCCTTTAAAGACTGGCAGTTTTTTGGTCGCGTTGATATCCTATATAAAAATACCAAACAGACCTTAATCAGTATCGATGAACATGGCACAACTGAAGCGCCGCTACTGACTATTGAGGCCAACGCTGATTACCAACAATTATTAGCCACGCATGCATTGACGGTCATTGCCAAATTAGAAGCTGACAAAACCGAGTTACCATGGTTTGATGATGCTATCTTAGCGCGTCTTGAGTAGCGAGTATGTTGTCTCATATTGATCGATTGTTTATTGCCCCATTATTTTTAGTTACTCATAGCTAATGGTATGGTAACGAATTAGTATTATTCACTAGTACTCACTCTACATAAAAAGCACACTATCGGCATCACAGCTGATGCTGCACACGTTCATAAATCTCGCTTATTTGTAAGGAATATCACATGGATTATCGCTCAAAAACCTCTACTGGTGGTCGTAATATGGCAGGTGCACGTGCCCTATGGCGTGCAACAGGTATGACTGACGGCGACTTTGGCAAACCAATTATTGCAATTGCCAACTCCTTTACCCAGTTTGTACCCGGTCATGTGCATCTAAAAGACCTCGGGCAAATGGTGGCGCGTGAGATTGAAAAAGCGGGCGGCGTCGCAAAAGAGTTTAATACCATTGCGGTAGATGACGGTATTGCCATGGGTCATAGCGGTATGTTGTATTCACTACCGAGTCGCGACTTGATTGCCGATTCTGTTGAATACATGGTCAATGCGCATTGCGCCGATGCCCTAGTTTGCATTTCTAATTGCGATAAAATCACCCCTGGTATGTTGATGGCCGCAATGCGCCTTAATATTCCCGTGGTATTTATTTCAGGTGGGCCGATGGAAGCGGGCAAAATTTTGGCCAGTACAGTCGGTAAAAGTCACAATAATGAAGACAGTAACGGCAGCGCCGTTCGTAAGCTGGATCTCGTCGATGCGATGATGGATGCCGCTGATGACAGCATTAGTGATGAAGATGTCGCCGCTATTGAAGCTTCAGCCTGCCCGACTTGTGGCTCATGCTCAGGTATGTTCACGGCCAACTCGATGAACTGCTTGACCGAAGCGTTAGGACTGGCATTACCGGGTAATGGCTCGCTGTTAGCTACTCATTCGCTGCGTCGTGAATTATTTTTAGAAGCGGGTCGCACCATCGTCTCATTAGCCAAGCGTCGCTATGAGCAAGATGATGATTCGGTATTACCGCGCTCAATCGCCAGTAAGGCAGCTTTTGAAAATGCGATGACCCTAGATATCGCCATGGGTGGCTCGACCAATACTATTTTGCATTTATTGGCAGCCGCCAACGAAGCGGAAGTTGATTTTAAAATGTCAGATATCGATCGCCTGAGTCGCGGCGTACCTTGTCTGGCAAAAGTTGCGCCTGCCTCGCAAAAGTACCATATGGAAGATGTGCATCGTGCTGGTGGTGTCTTTGCATTACTAGCCGAGCTTGATCGTGCCGGATTATTGAAGACTGACGTGCCGACCATCCATAGTGAGACGATGAAAGCAGCGATTGATAAATGGGACATCATGAACCCTGACAATACTGAGGCACGTGCGCGTTATATCGCCGCGCCTGGTGGCGTGCGCACGACTGAGGCGTTTTCTCAGTCAAAAGAATGGTCAAACCTTGACGTCAACCGTGAGTCAGGCTGTATCCGCAGTGCCCAGCATGCTTATTCAACCGATGGTGGCCTTGCTGTACTATACGGCAATATTGCAGAGCGTGGCTGCGTGGTCAAAACCGCTGGTGTCGATGAAAGCATCTTAGTTTTCACAGGGCGCGCGCGACTCTTTGAATCACAAGATGATGCTGTCGCCGCCGTTCTTGATGATCAAATTGTTGCAGGTGATGTTGTCATCATCCGCTATGAAGGCCCGAAAGGCGGCCCTGGTATGCAAGAAATGCTGTATCCAACGACTTATCTGAAGTCAAAAGGCTTGGGTAAAGAATGCGCTCTACTCACCGATGGTCGTTTCTCTGGTGGTACATCTGGCCTATCAATCGGTCATGCCAGCCCTGAAGCGGCTGAAGGTGGAGCGATTGGTCTGGTTGAAGAAGGCGACATCATCCATATCGACATTCCTAATCGTACCATCAATATGCAGGTCAGCGATGCCGATTTGGCCACTCGTCGCGAAGCGATGGAAGCTCGCGGACGCGATGCGTGGAAACCTGTCAGCCGTGAGCGTCATGTTTCTCCTGCCCTACGTGCTTATGCAGCAATGACTACCAGTGCTGATACTGGTGCGGTGCGCGATGTGAGCCAAGTGGAGCGCTAAGCTAAAAACCTTACCTAGCATTTTTTAGAATATTTTTACTAGAATTATCCTAAGCCTGAATACTAAAAAAGCCTGCGTGATGCAGGCTTTTTTAGTATTCAGGCTTTTTTTTCACCAAAAAACAACGTAGTCACTATTCTGATAACGTTTTTTTGTAGTAATAAAAAATTTTTACCGTCATTATTAATGAGCTAATAAATACCCTCTAACCTCAAAAATTTAAACCCTATGACACAGTGTGTAGCAAACCTATGATTGAAAACTATAATTTATTCTTATTGGTCTGTGGCATCACCTTTTTATTAGGGGCGTTGTTTCCTATTATCTTTAAGCGCACGCCTATCTCCTTACCTATGTTGCAAGTCAGCTTTGGTCTGCTGATGGGTTATTATTGGACGACATTATCATTTTTAAATCCGCTTGATAATGGTTTAATCGTCGAGAAATTAACCGAGATTGTGGTGTTGGTCTCTTTGGTTGGCGCGGGTATCAAGATTGACACTAAGTTGTCTTGGCGATTGTGGCGCCCGACTGTCCGTCTGTTGCTTATCACTATGCCAATTGGCATCTTTGCTATGGCGGCCTTGGGTTATTATGCTTTTGGTCTTAGTATGGGTGCAGCAATCTTACTGGGCGCGGTACTGGCACCGACTGATCCCGTATTGGCCTCTAGCATTCAAGTCGGACCACCGAACACAGGCGGTGAAGATACGCCGCGATTCACCTTAACCTCAGAAGCTGGATTAAACGATGGGCTGGCTTTTCCATTTGTTTATTTGGCGATTAAAATAGCAGAGGCTTTTAGCGAAGGTAAGGATTTTACTGGTGAGATGCTCTGGTCGTGGTTTACTCATGACGTACTGTGGAAAATTGGCGCAGGCTTGGTAGTTGGTATCATCGTCGGTAAACTGTTAGCAAAATTGGTGTTTTCAAAGTACAGCCACGAAACCACCATCTCTCAAGGGTATCTGGTGATTGCGCTAACACTACTGGCCTACGGTTTAGCAGAATTGGTACATAGCTATGGTTTTATTGCGGTATTCATCGCAGCATTTGCTTTTCGTCGTTCAGAGCATGAACACAGTTACCATAACAAGCTGCATGACTTTGCAGAGCAATCAGAAGGCTTGCTGATGTCACTCGTGCTCGTCACTTTTGGGATGTTTCTCGGTCAAGGGTTACAGTCGGGTGTTGAGCTAACATGGCGTGTCTATATCGTCAGCTTTACTTTTTTATTATTGATACGTCCGATTGGCGGCTTCATTGCCCTGTCTGGGCTAAACTTGCCACACACTGAAAAATATGCCATCTCTGCATTGGGCATCCGCGGTATTGGTACCTTATATTATTTATCTTACGCGCTCAATCAAGGTTTTTTTGGTGAGGAAGATGCGCTCAAATTATGGGTCGTCTGCTCGATTGTGATTCTGGCTTCAATCTTTATCCATGGCCTCAGCGCCACAAAGTTGCTTAAAATGACGCCGAAAAAACCACATTAACCCTCACCCCAATACGGATAAATCAACAGTGATTATGATCACTCTGTATCTTTATGGCGCTAGGATTTTATTGTCCAACAAGCCAAACACAGCTTCGGTTAGGGCAAACTGACGAACATCGTTGAGCATCGTGGTATCAAAGTTATGAATAAAGGCAAAGGATAACTGCCGCGCAGGATCACACCACGCAACCGAACCGTTATAACCCATATGACCAAAGCTCGCTTGAGTATCAGCACAAATACTGAGTAGTCGATGATAACCCAAGCGCCAATCCATATTCGATGGCATGACAGCATCTAGCCCTGTGACTTGCGGTTTGGCTAGCGCCTCAAAAGTGGCGCTATCAATAAGCGTGCGTCCCTGCCATTGCCCGCCATTAGCCAACATCGCATAGATAGTGGCTAGTGCCTGCGCTGAGGCAACACCGTTGGCCGCTGGAATGGCTGCTTGTAACGTCTCACGCTGGTAATAGTCAATAGGTTGTTTATTAGCAGGTATGAGTGCCGCTTTATAATTTCTTAGATTCAGCTTGCTCGTATTGAAATACAAACCATTAATATGAGCCGTGTCTAAAATAGGCAGGTTGTTTTGCTCATCACCCTGAATTGTACTTGCCGTTTCTTTATTTTCTAACGTGTGCTGCTGCCAACACCCATAACTGGGCAGATTTGCATACGTTTTTAATGTCTCTGCTGAGTCTGCTTTTATCGTAGGTTTATGACGCCTATTACCTAACTGTGAGCTGTCCTCATTTGACCCAGCAAAGTTTTTGGCCAGCATCGCCACTTGGTCTACTTTGCTAGCGGGTACGCCGAAATAACAACTGTCTGCGATACCCAGTGGTTCAGTCAAATAATGCCGCAGCGCCTCAGCCAATGACAGCTCAGTCACCGCTTCTATCACGCCGCCTAATACCCAGCCATAGACTAAGGCACTATACGCGCTGTCGTATAACTCGGCATCTTCAGGTGCAGTGACTGACATCGCAGCGACTTTACTAAGCATCAACTGCCAATCGAGCAACTCTTCACTGTCCGCATCAATACTCTGAATAGAGAATAAATTGGCTTGATGCGACATAACATGGCGTAGCGTAATATCACCTTTATGCTGGGCAGCAAATGCGGGCCAATAGCTGGCAATCGGCTCATCATAAGCAAGCAACTGCTGCGCAACCAATACATGCACCAGCGTTGCCAATACGCCCTTACCCGTCGAAAAATTAAGCGATAAAGTATCAGGACTCCATGACAAATTCGCGCGCGCCAGCCCTATGCTCGCTTGTGCGATACATTTGCCGTCCTGATAGACAACCACCGCACCACCAGCAGGCGCATCATCAAGCTGTAAATCGGTAAGTATTCGCTGCAAATGTTGCTGAAGCTCGCTATCGGTTTGATCGTTAGGGTTTTGATTGGTTTTATTATTGTTGTCGCTCATGGTTGCTTTACTCCATTCTTTATAATTATGACAGGTCATTGAAACTTCAAGATTTTAAAACGCCTTAGCGCCTTAATCTTAAGCATTTATATACTACGGCATTTATAAAATACCAATAAATTATTTAATAATAAAAAAGGCCACCTATTGGTCGCCTTTTTTATTACTTCTCTTCATGCTTTAGCGCGGTACTAACAAACGCTTATAAACTTCGTCTTCAAGCTTCGTCAAACCATGACCGCGACCACGCTCCATAGCCGTATCCATCTTACGCCCGCGTAGCCAACCTGCCCGCAGAGCAATCGCTGCACCTACTCTATTGCCAGAGCCACAGTGCAACGCTGTTTTTTTGCCATGATGTTGGCGTAAGATATTATCAAACGCCAATATCTTAAGCTGCTTTAAATCTGCAGCGCCGCTAATAGCCAGCTGCTCATAGTGCATGCCTGCCCGCTCAACTGCTGCTGCTTCATCAAAGCTCAACTCGTCATCAGGTTGTAAGTTAATGACTAGCTCAACCCCAGCTTCGGCCAAAGCCGCCACTTTTTCCTCATCGAGCGCACCGCACACAATGGTATTTGCATCAGGGCGAAAGTAAGGGACGAAAATAGTGGCAAGATCGACACCATTATCACAAGCGCTGATGTCAATAGTAGCGCTGTCAGTCGCAGCGTAATCGTTCGCAGCGACTGTATCAGCTGCGGCCGAGCGATCAGAATGTACGGTACTGGTTACTTTATTTTGTGAAGTCATAGTTATAAATGTGTTCGTTAGGTGTGGCTATTGAGATAAAGGCGTCTTAGCTTACTGGTTATCGTTTTGTTGGCAGTTAATTAACGGTCACTTCTGCAATTTAATAACACCCGCCAGATGTGGCTTGTCGTTTTTAGAGCTATATAAGCCAAACTCACAAGTGTCGTCTGCATTGTCAAGCTGCGCGACCGGATCGCCAATAAGCTCTACTTCAGCAGGCAAAAAGATAGGCAACTTAAATGACACATCAACCGTACAAGCATCAGGTAGCTCGTCCATCATGGCAAGGCACTTGGCCTTTGACCACATACCGTGAGCAATGGCTTTAGGAAAACCAAACGCGCGCGCTGATAATGGATGCAGATGGATAAGGTTGAAGTCACCTGAAACAAAAGCATAGCGACGACCAATGTCCTCTGGCACTTCAAAGATGCTATGCACGCCGTCAGCGTTCACTGCTGGCTTCACCGTTACTGCACGCGGGCTGCTTTTATTATCTTTTTTGCTACTGTCCGATTTTTTACTACGTGACAGATAGGTTGACGTTCCTTCCCAAATGACTTCGTCCTCTGACTTGACCGTCGTCACAAAGTCGAACTGTTGACCTTGAGCATGATCACGCAAGTTATCGAACTTCACTGCCATAGCGACAGTCTCACGCTCACCGATAGGACGGTACTGAGTCACGCTATTATCCACATGTACCAGACCTAACATGGCAAACGGGAACGGCTCTTTGACCATCATATTCATCTGTAATGTTTGCGATAAGACCGAAAAATACGTCACAGGCACTTTGCCATTATCAGCAAAACCACAAATCTTGCGGTAATCATCAAGGTTGCTTTGATCGATGTGTAAGTCATCTACATAATAGGTCGCTTGCGGCAACTGGTCTTTACTGATTTTGCCACTATTGCCAATTGGCAATAAGCTTTTTACGATATTGGCGTAAGTCGTATGCGCTTTTGGCAACGCATCATAATGTTTGTCTGACATAATAAATCCTAAGTGTGGCTCAAGCTAATTTTCTTAGTGCATCTCGAGATGCTATGAAGTCGTTGATTAAGCTTACCGTTGAGTGATGTTATAAGCGCTCTGCTCGATATATTTAATACATAGCATTTTTCATACAAGGCAGCCGTTATATATAGATATTTTTTATACCTATTCCTTATATCTAGTATAGGCGCTTATCCCAACAAAAATCAATTGGGCTCATGGTTCCTGTGCTTTTATCATAAAGTTCCTGTGTTTTTATCATAAAAAAGCCACCCTTGGGCAGCTTTATTACAATTTATCAGCAATTCTTTCGTAAGCATATGTGAGGCACATAAAAAATTGTAAGTGATATCATGGATTTACCATGAGCAAATTCATCACCTATACCCACAAACGAATTAGGACGATGCACTCAAGGCTATGCACCTAGCAAGCTTTGACCACAAACGCGTACAATGTTGCCATTTAGACCGCCAGAAGCAGGAGATGCAAACCATGCGATAGTCTCAGCGACGTCGACTGGTAAGCCGCCTTGACTCATTGAGTTCATACGGCGACCCGCTTCACGAATAGCAAATGGGATGGCTTCTGTCATTTGCGTTTCGATAAATCCTGGAGCAACAGCGTTGATAGTCATGCCCTTAGCGTTATCTTCTAACTGCTTGGCAGTGGCATCCACCAAGCCAATCACGCCTGCTTTTGAAGTGGCATAGTTGGTTTGACCCAAGTTACCCGCGATGCCTGAGATAGATGATACGCAGACGATACGCGCGTTTTCTTTTAGGACGTCATTGTCAAGCAAGTAGCGGTTCAGCTTAGCGATACTGCCTAAGTTGATATTGATGACCATGTCCCACTTTTTCTCATCCATTTTTGCCAAGGTTTTATCACGTGTCACGCCAGCGTTATGGATAATTGAGTCTAGACCGCCACGCTTTTGCGCTGCTTCTGCGATTTCTTTGCCCGCGTCGGCACTGGTGATGTCGACGGTTAAGACAGAACCACTGATTTCGCTAGCGACCTTTTGCAAGTCAGCTTGCTGCTGCGGAACATCAAGACAGATAACATGAGCCCCTTCACGAGCCAATACGCGCGCGATGGCTTCGCCGATACCGCGACTTGCGCCAGTGACTAGCATGGTTTTGCCGCCTAGAGGCTGTGTCCAATCGACATCGACGTTATCGCCTTTGCTGACGCGTACGACTTGTCCTGACACATAAGCTGAGCGCGCAGAAGTGAAAAAGCGTAGTGTCGAATCTAGATTTTGCTCAGCACCTTCTTCAACGTAGACAAGCTGTGCAGTAATACCACGCTTAAACTCTTTACCAACTGACTTCACAAAGCCTTCAAGCGCACGTTGTGCCAATGCTGCTTCGATATCAGTCGAGTTTTCTGGCGTACGGCCCACGATGATTACTCGACCTGATCGTTCTACGCGGCGAGCAACGGTGTGGAAGAATTCATACACTTCTTTAAGCTGGTCAGCATTACTGATATTACTGGCGTCAAAAAGCAAGACTTTAAATTTATCATCGCCGCCCGTATTGGCTTTTGCCTCAACACCCGCATCAGAAAGCGCATCTTTGATACCATCGCTGCTATTGACAAATACCTCGGCATGGACGTCTGACAAGATGCGGGCGATTGACTCACTCACGCTTTTGTCATCGCCAGCAGCGCGACCGACCAATACGCTACCGCGTACCAAGGGTTGACCACTATCAAAACGGTCAAGCTCTACCGGCATAGGCAAGCCTAAGTTTTTTGCGACTTTTTTACCAATAGAAGATTGAACAAAATCACCATAACGGTCTGACATAATATAGTTCCTATAACGAAAGGTTAAGATAAGAGTAAATGAAAAATGGAATTTGTCTTTTATAATCACTCATACAAACATCAACAAGTATAAAGACTCATCAGCATCATAATTATTTATATTTAGTAAATGGGTACAAAACTGCCTTAACTATACACTCACATAGTAAACAAGTCCAAAAGCCAAAAATGTCTATAACAATCTGTAAACAAGCCAGTATACAAGACAGTCTCTTTTTTTAGATTTAAAAATTGCTATCTTGTGCTAAAATCAGACCTATAAGTTATGGCAAATGCATTTATCGATAACAATATATTATCAAACGTGCCGTTATGCAATGCTAATAATCAATACTAGCCAGTCTACGAAAGTTATCATTCTAAGAAATATCATGGCTGCCTTTATAGCTATCAGTGGACTGAGAGATTACTGAGCTTAAATAAGAGTCACATAGTTTGCTAAAGACATACAGTAAGGCAGCAAAAACGCCTTATGATACACAGCTAGACGGTACAATAAATGATAATATCTGTTCACTGCATTAAATCACTGAGTCATACTGCTGAGCAACTTAAGCAATATATTTTGATTAGTCACCCTTTTTAAGGGCTATTTTCTTTTTTTCTTCTGCCAATATTTTAAGGATAATATTATGAGTAATAAAAATAATCACCCTGAGAGCCCTGTTGTTGAAAGCACAGTCGTAAAGTCTACTGATAGCAAAGCAAACAATGCTAAGTCTGAAAATACCAAGTCAGACAATGCTAAGTCAGCAGATAGCGCTAAAAAAGACACTGCCGCTAATAAAACCAGCAGCACCGATAATAAAGCAACTACGGCCAAAACATCTGCTGTAAAAGATACTGACACTAAAAACACGAACACCAAAAGCACTGCCAGCGCAAAAGAAACGGATGATAAAGTCGATACTGCAGCTGCTAAAAAGACCGCCACTACTGCGAAAAAGTCAAGCGCGAGCAAACTTGCTTCAGGTCAAAATCGCGTCGCAATCTTAGGGGGTAACCGTATCCCATTTGCCCGCTCAAACGGCTCATACGCAGACGTCAGCAACACAGATATGCTAACCGCTGCGTTGAACGGTCTGATTGAGCGCTTTAATCTACAAGACGAAAAAGTCGGTGAAGTCGTTGCTGGTGCCGTTATGAAGCTAAGCCGTGACATCAACCTAACTCGTGAAGCCACATTAAGCACCGCTCTAAACCCGCATACCCCTACTTATGACATCTCACAAGCTTGTGGGACTGGCTTGCAAGCGACGTTTGCTTCTGCCAACAAAATCGCCCTTGGCATTATCGATTCAGCCATCACTGGTGGTGTAGATACCACCTCTGACGCCCCTATCGCAGTTGGCGATGGCCTACGTAAAGTTCTTATCAAACTTGGTGCTGCTAAAGACAACAAACAACGTCTAAAAGCACTGATGGGTTTAAATCCAAAAGACTTACTTGATTCACCACAAAACGGTGAGCCACGTACTGGTCTATCTATGGGCGACCATCAGGCCATCACTGCGCTTGAGTGGAATATTAGCCGTGAAGCACAAGATGAGCTGGCCTTTAATAGCCATCAAAACCTAGCACGCGCTTATGACGAAGGTTTCTTTGATGACTTGATTACACCTTACAAAGGTCTGACTCGCGACAATAACTTGCGTCCAGACACTACTTTAGAGAAACTAGGTAAATTGAAGCCCGTATTTGGCAAAAAGAATGCCAATCCAACGATGACTGCCGCCAACTCTACGCCGCTAACTGATGGTGCTTCTTGTGTACTATTGGGTACGGATGAATGGGCAAAAGAGCACGGTCTTAAGCCATTGGCCTACATCGTCCATCAAGAGACCGCCGCTGTTGATTTCATCGGTAAGTCTGGCACGACAGAAGGTTTACTAATGGCACCTGCTTATGCCGTACCGCGTATGCTTGAGCGCGCTGGTCTGACACTACAGGATTTTGACTTTTATGAGATTCATGAAGCCTTTGCTTCACAAGTGCTATCAACGCTAGCGGCTTGGGAAGATGAGAAATTCTGTGAAGAGCGTCTAGGTCTTGACGCCCCACTAGGCTCTATCGATCGTAGCAAGCTCAACGTCAATGGTTCATCATTGGCAGCAGGTCATCCATTTGCTGCGACTGGTGGTCGTATCTTAGCCACTGCTGCTAAATTATTGGATCAAAAAGGCTCAGGTCGTGCCCTTATCTCTATCTGTGCCGCTGGCGGTCAAGGCGTTACTTGTATCTTAGAGAAGTAATCTTAAAAACAGCAAGAATAACCATGCGGAATAAATGCGTTGGTTGACCTGTTTAACCAACACACTAGTTTCAACTAAAAATGCCCTTTAATTAATTAAAGGGCATTTTTTTGTTGGCTGTATTTGTTATTATTAAGGAACCTCTAACAACAAGGGTTTGCAAAACCACTTAGCCGATCAAAGGTAACGTTTATGGGTATGACAAAGTATTTGTTAAAAAAGCTTAAGCAAGCCATTTTTAGCCCTGAGGAGTTTGATGTGACGAAAACATTCTCAACGATTGACCCCCAACCTTTAAGAACGGAAGAACGCGGTGATCAGAACCAGCTAGAACAAACCACTATTATTGAACGTATCGACAAAGAAGTCTTTGACGATACGTTGCGTCGTAGAATGCATGAAGACTTAATTGATACCTATGATGAAGAGCTTGAGAACGAAATCGATGACTATATGCGCGATTTTCGTTTTGATGGCCGTGAGATGAGCGCACAAGAAAAGCTCGATCGGCGTACTTATTTCCAAGAGTTGGTGCGCTTGCAACGTGAGCTTATCAAGCTACAAGATTGGGTAGTGGCTCGCGGTGAGCGTATTGTGGTGATATTTGAGGGTCGTGATTCGGCGGGCAAAGGCGGTGCCATTAAGCGTATCACCCAACGCTTAAACCCGCGCGTTTGTAGAGTCGCTGCCCTACCTGCACCAACGGAACGTGAGCAATCACAATGGTATTTTCAACGTTACGTGGCGCACTTACCTGCCGCTGGTGAAATTGTCCTATTTGATCGTAGTTGGTATAACCGCGTCGGCGTCGAGCACGTTATGGGTTTTTGTACGGATGCGCAGTATGAGGAGTTTTTTCAGTCGGTGCCCGAGTTTGAGCGTATGCTAGTGCGCTCCGGCATTCGCTTGGTCAAATACTGGTTTTCGATTACTGATGATGAGCAACATTCGCGCTTTATGAGCCGCATTCATGACCCGCTTAAGCAGTGGAAACTCTCACCGATGGACCTGCAATCACGGCGGCGTTGGGAGGATTATACCAAGGCCAAAGAAACCATGTTCGAGCGTACTCATATTCCTGAAGCACCTTGGTGGGTGGTCGAAGGCAATAACAAGAAACGGGCGAGATTAAATTGTATTGCTCATCTGCTTGAGCAAATTCCTTATAAAGAAGTGCCACGCGATGAAGTAGAATTGCCCGAACGCAAGCGTGATGATGAATACTATCGTGAGCCAATTCCAGACGATATGTATGTACCACCGCGTTATTAACATATCTTTTTTCTTTACTTAGTCTTACTTAATCCAGCCTTATTTTACTTAAAAAAATGCCGCCTTATATATAAGGCGGCGTTTTTTATCCCACTATTTATTTTGAAACTCATTATTATTTCAACAGATAAGCGTATGGATAGATATAGTCAAGGAATTTTAGAATCGCTACAAGGCGACCGACCGCAGATAGTACACTGAGTACATCTAGGGCGGGTAACACCGTAGCGGTTTAAAAGTGCTCTGACTATATACATGCTACATAGTATAAGTAGACTGTAAACTGTCAATCTTACCAGCCAATAAACGCTCGACTTCGTTTTTAATTCTTTGGCCTGCGATATCAGTGCCAATCTGCACGGCAAAACCGGCTGGACGACCGCTTTGGGCTTTAGAATTAATCCATACCACCTTACCATTCATCGGTAAACGCTCGCTAGAGTTGGGTAAAGTCACCGCAATAAACACCTCATCGCCCAGCTTTTGCACGCGGTCAGAGGGAATAAATAATGCCCCATTATTGACAAAGGATAAATAGCTGGCGTACAACGTTTCGATATCTTCCATATGGCAGGTTAGAATCCCGCCACGCCCTGGCATTGCCATAGTCCGCTTCCTTTATAAATGAGGTTTGAGATATTTTTATGAGTAATAAATAATACATAATAAATAATAAAGAGACCAGTACATTAACAAACCACCAAATGATCATTAAGCATCTTAATCTTCTTAGTCATGCTCTACTTACTTTCTATGGTGGATTGACTATAGATAGGCCAACTCTTGCATTAGCTTATCATAGGCGAATTTTTCTTGCACATTTTGTTGTAGCGCAATTTTAGTCTGTTGTAGGCTAGTCGCAAAGCCCTCTAAACCACTGTCAGTAGGTTGATAAGTGTCTAATGCTACTGAGAGACTGATGTCTTTTTGCAGCTCGCTCAATCCTAAGCAGACACGGCGCATATCAAGCAGCATCAGCTCAGACAGCTGGATAAACTCTGCGATACTCAGCTGGGTTTGCCAATAATCGCTGGCTGCCACGCTACTTCGTTTGCCACTACGTAACGCTTGCCATGTTGTCAGCCATAACGCGCGCTTACTGTACCAAGGTGCTTGCGCCAACGCTATTGCTGCTAAAGGCGCACCGTTTGCCAATTGGATAAGCTGCTCAATCGCCGACGTAGCGACCGCTTCACGATTAACTGTAGACCCAAGCGCTTGTGTGACATAGTCAACAGCGCTAGCAGGCTCAATAGTTTGCAGAGCTAGCTGCTGAACCCGACTTTTGATAGTGGGTAATAGCTGCGCTGGCGTATCACTGATTAAGAATAAATGGACTTGCGCTTGTGGCTCTTCCAACGTCTTAAGTAGCGCATTGGCAGCAGCAACGGTCATTTGCTCGGCATGATCTAACACGCAGATGCGCATCCCCTGCCCGCCTTGATAAATAAAAGGCTGCAACGCACGAATATCATCAACTTTTATTTTAAGAGCACTGTTGCTGGCGGCTTTGGCAGATTTTTTGTCTTTAGCGTTACTATTGGCAGTTTCTCTATTGCTTATATTTTCTGCACTGACTGGCATACTGACGAGAGGAAGCACTTGTAGGCTTGGATGGGTACCGGATCTGAGCCACTGACAGCTCTCGCATTCTGCGCAAGCGCCAGATGGATGAGTATCGCGCTTGCGGCACAATAACCAAGCGACTAAGCGCCATACAAACGCGCGCTTACCCATGCCTTGCATCCCTGCTGCGAGCAGGGCATGAGGCAAAGACTGCTGCGACGTTGATACCCGATTGGTCAACTGCGACCACAGACTTTGCTGCCACGGCAGTAACGGTGCAAAATAAATGCCATCTGAGGTATCTAATGCACCTGTATTTTCTGTGAGGTCACTCATAAATTTTGCTCGATAGCGATGCTTGATGACTGTGTTTCACGATCATATTCCACGGCCGTATTTAACAACTGCGTTTGATGAATTGGTAAATAGCGCGATTAGTAGATAGTGCGATTGCTAGGCGTCACAATAATATTGCTTGGCAAAAATCATATTTTTACTTAGGCTATTTAGCCATAGGATTCTGAAAATCTGCCAAACTCATGCTATTTAAACGGTCTAAATCTTCTTGCGTATCGACACCTGCTGGTAGCTGGCAAGCGGCGGTGGCAATAGCAATGTGACCACCATTCTCTAAAACGCGTAATTGCTCTAAGCTTTCAAGTATTTCAAGCGGTGTTTGCGGCCAATGCACAAACTGCTGCAATAGGCTGACGCGATAAGCATATAACCCTAAATGACGATAAGCATTTTTGGGCGGCTGTTTCTGGCTTTCATTAGCCAATAAGACATCGCGATCGCAAGGAATCGGTGCTCGACTAAAATATAGCGCTCGCTGCAAATCATTAGCATGCTGACTGACAACCTTTACCACTGATGGACGCATAAAAGTCTCGTGGTCATCAATAGGCTCACATAAAGTAGCCATCACGCTGTCATTGTCTGCTACCAACAGCGCCTTCACCTGCTCTAATAATAGCGGCGGTACCAACGGTTCATCACCTTGCATATTGACCACAATATCATGCTCAGCCCAGCCTTTAATCGCAGCAACTTCTGCCAAACGGTCAGTCCCCGAAGCATGCTCTGCGCTGGTCATCACCACATCAAAACCTGCATCTATACATACTTTGGCAATACGCTCATCATCGGTCGCAATACACATATCATCAGCGAAGTGTGCTGCCTGTGCCTTTTCAGCGACCCAAAGAATCATCGGCTTGCCATGAATGTTTAATAATGGCTTGCCGGGTAATCGCGTACTCTTAAAACGAGCAGGAACGACAATATGCGTTTTGGCGGGCGTAATGGTGGGCGACATGGTTTATTCCTACAAAAATCATTTGAATTTTAGGCTTTACGGCTTTTCACTATTACAGATATCAATATTTAAAACTTTTAATTGCTGCTGTAAATTATCATAACAACTATCCGACAATACTGCGGTCACCGGCAATACCCAAAGTCTACTTATGAGGACTTTATACTCAGCACTTAGTGGTTGTTGAGCAGTTAGTTGCAATAGTAAGGCTCTTAGTTTTACCGCATCTTTAGTGGTTACCACGATGGGATATTCGCGATATTGCAGCAGCTCAGCCATACTAAACTCATAATGGTCAGGATAAGGGTGACCAATGACCTCAAAACCAAGCGCGTGTAAAGTATCAAAAAACCGCTGCGGATAGCCAATACCGCTTACAGCGTGGACTTTGCTGCCCTTTTCAGGTGCTTTGTTATTTACTTCAAAATCTGTTAATTGAAAATCACCAACTTGCGAATCAGAGGGTCGCAAATCAGTTATTTGTAAACTCGTCATTTTAGCGTCAGCCAATACCGGTTGCCACAATAGTTGCATGTCGTCCGCTTGCAGGTGCATGGACAGACGCTCGGCTTGTGACTGTTGGATATTTTTAGTATCAGAAGCTGAACTGGTCTTTGGCTCTTCATGGTAAATAACAGTGGCGCCTTGCAAGCGCGACATCGGCTCACGTAAAAACCCGGTCGGCAATAACTGCTCATTGCCAAAGCCCCGTGCTGCATCGACCACAATCCATTCAATATCACGTTGCAACGCATAATGCTGCAAACCATCGTCGGCGATGATTAATTGTAGGTCTGGATGAGCAGCCAATAAAGTAGTAATCGCTTGCTTACGATTCGGGCAGACCGCCATTGGTACACCCGTCATATTGACAATTAAACAAGGCTCATCCCCTACCACACTGGGTAGACTGGCGGCATCGACCAAGGCTGGCATCTGACTGCTATCGCCACCGTAACCACGACTGATTACCCCTACTTTAATACCTTGCGCTTGGAGATAGTCGACCAGAGCAATAATTAATGGCGTTTTGCCGCTACCGCCCACGCTGATATTACCAATCACCATCACAGGAACGGGGGCGCGGTAACTGGCTAGTAATCCAAACTTATAAGCTTGACGGCGCAGCATGGTAATGAGCCCATACAACCAGCTAATCGGCAATAATAGCCATAACCAAGCGGCTTGACGTTGCCATGCACGCGTCACTGTCGTCTCAATGCTCATTGGTATTGGTCACTTTTCCATTATCTTAATGCTCGCTCAGCAGCCCGTCGTTCAAATCTTAGCAAAACCCTTCACACTCTTACTCAAAATCGCGCTCATACATTTGTGCGTAATGACCTTGCAATCTTATCAATTCGTCGTGTGTCCCTAACTCAACGATCTGACCGCCATCCATCACTGCAATACGATCAGCCGATTCAATGGTGGTTAATCGATGGGCAATAACTAGCGTGGTACGATCTTTCATCACGTTATCAAGCGCTTGCTGAATGTAATACTCAGATTCGTTATCCAAAGCGCTGGTTGCTTCATCCAATATTAAAATCGGCGCGTCTTTTAATAGCGCACGGGCAATCGATAAACGTTGACGTTGACCGCCAGATAACTGCAGACCTTCAGCACCAATCTCACTTTGATAACCATTTGGCATCTTCACAATAAAGTCATGGGCAAAGGCATCTTTTGCGGCCCGCTCAACTTGAGCTTGGGTTTTATTGGCCAAGCCACCATAGGCAATATTATTAAATACTGTGGTATTAAATAGCACCACTTGCTGATTGACCATAGCAATCTGGGCGCGCAAGCTCTCTAAGGTAATATCTTCTATCGGCATACCATCTAAGGTAATTTGCCCAGAAGAAGTCGATAAGGTACGCGTTAGTAAGTTCACTAAGGACGACTTACCCGCGCCACTTCGTCCTACAAGTGCAACCGTTTCACCTGCTCGGATATCCAACGTAAAGTCACGTAGGGCCACCGTCGAGTCAGGATAAACCAAGCTGACATTATCTAAGCGAATCTCACCAGATAGTGCTGGGTTTAACACGCCAGTATCTTCTTCTTCTGGCTCATCCAGTAAAGCAAAGATAGACACCCCTGCTGCGATACCCTTTTGCAATTTCTGATTGACATCAGTTAGTGAACGTACCGGCTTACTCAATAGCCCTGCTGCCGCAATATAAGAAATGAACTCACCAGCTGAAATATTATCTATCACTGCAGGACGCAGCGCGAGCCACACCACGACCGACATGGCCATCGCCATCAGTAACTGTACCGCTGGTGTGTTAATACTGTTAGTGATGACAACTTTCATGCCTTGGCGTAAGTTCTTTTTTGAAGTCAGATCAAACCGCTTGGATTCGTACGCTTGTCCACCGTAGTTTTTGACCACTTGATAGCCACCGATGACTTCATTGGTGATATGACTGACATCACCCATCGTCTGTTGAATACCTTTAGAAAGCTTAAGGTAACGCTTGGAGGCGATACGAATCAGCCATAATATCGGCGGCAAAACGACAAACAGAATCAAGGTTAAACGCCAATTACTGTATAGCAAAAAGCCAATCAATCCTATGACCGTCAAACCATCGCGCAATACCGTTTTCATCGAATCAGTGCTGGCAGCGGTGACCTGCTCAACATCAAAGATGAGCTTTGACGAGATGGTGCCAGCTGGGTTGGCCAGATAAAACGAGCTTGGCAAGCGCAGTAGTTTATTAAAGACTTCCACTCGCAGCTCATATACCAAATTACGAGAGACCAAAGCAGAGTAATAATTACCTAAAAAGCTACCAATACCGCGCACAAAGAATAGCCCGACAATCAAAAGCGGAAATAAATCTTGCTTGCTTTGATCGTTTTGGTTGATGGCATCAGTGATATATTGCAGTAACTTGGCAATCCAAATCTCTGTCGCGGCGTTAATCGAAAAACCCAAAACTGTTAGTAACAGTGCCCACCAATAGGGTTTTAGATAACTGAGTAGACGCAATAATGTTTTGCGCTTAGGCGTGTTGGCTGGCGACACTAATGTGCTCTTAGTAGAAGTTTTTGTAGAGTCAGGTTGATAAGCTTGGCTCATAAAAGCCTCAATTTGGGTGTTGTGACATGAATGGACTGTGCTGATGGCACAATTTTATAGGATTTTGATGTTATACAACAGCGGTGCAAAGCTGACATTTTTTAAATCGTACAATTAGAAATTATGGTGCAAAAACAAAGGCTATTGTGGTAAAAGTTATTGTGGCAAAGGCTGACCGAGTGGTACGACGGTACTAATATTTAGGTTTAAAAAACCCAGCTTACCGGCAATATCCATGACCCGCACCACTGATTGATGGGTAGCATTGGCATCCGCTGCAATAACAAATAGCATGTCACGATTACTGCCCGCCTCTTGCTGTAACATACTGGTCAACTCAGCCTCATTGCTGCTGGCAAGAGTAATACCATTAACCAAATAACTGCCATCCTCTTGTACCGCCACCTCGATACTGTTTTTCTCTTCTGTCAGTGCCACACCTTCTGCTTCGGGCAGAATGATATTTAAGCGACTAAAATGATTAAACGACGTCGCCAGTAGCAAGAACACAATTAAGAATAATAAGCAGTCAATCATTGGCGTTAGATTAATTTCGAGCGGCTCAACCGTTGGTTTTCTAAAGCGCATATCACTCTCTTTAATTGACTTAATACTTATTTTCTTAATGAACGACTGTTCATATTATTGCGAATACGACTCATACCATTGTTAATACGATGACGTTGCTGCCGTACTATTATCTAAACTTAGCGCATCCACTACATGCTTATTGTCTTCATTTTCGGCAGGTGATGCACCCTGTATTGGCTTCTTCAAATGAGTATTATGAGTATTTTCAAGCAATTGATAATCATACAACTCTTGAATCATCAGACCTGCTTGGGTCTCAAACTGGGCGTTGATATCAATGATACGACGCTGAAAATAACGATAGGCAACCAACGCTGGTATAGCTACAATCATGCCCGCTGCTGTAGTGATTAGTGCTTGGGACACGCCAGCGGCGAGCATCGTTGGGTCTTGCATCGCGCCATCAGTAATCGCTAAGAACGATGAGATAATCCCCAATACCGTCCCCAATAATCCGAGTAGCGGCGCAATCGCTCCTATGGTACCGAGCATATTGATGTTCTTTTCTAACTGATGTACCTGCACACTGGCACGATTCTGCATATGCATGGTCATCGAGTCCAAACCATACTGACGATAGAGCAAACCAGTGGCTAAAATATCACCCAAGGGTGTCTTTTCTTTAACATTCATCAACTGGGTACGGCCAATATCGCCGTTTTCGCGTAGGCGGGTGATTAGCTGTTCGCGCAATCTGCCCGGTACAATTTTATTAAACTGTAAGGTATGGCTACGCTCGATGATGATGACTAATGCCAGTATTGAACACACTACAATCGGCGTCATTAACCAACCGCCCGCCTTTACCAACTCCCACATACTGACTCTCTTCTATATACTTATAAAATGGTTGTTACAAGGATAGCTCTATATCTAAGCATTTAAGCCGTAGTCGCACTTATGCAGCGTCTTAAGCTTGCGCTTCTATATGCTTTATCAAGGCGGCTAACTGATCTTGGCTATGGAAGAATATCTCGACACTTCCTTGCCCATCTTTCTTATGTTTCAATTTGACTTCAGCACCTAGCATGTCGGTCAAACGCTGTGTCAAACGCTCTGCATCACGAGAGTGAGATTGCTCGGTACGACTGACTTTAGGTGCAGGCTGTAAGATCGATTTGACCAGTTTTTCAGCGTCGCGTACGGTCATGCCGCCATCGATAATTTTTTGCGCGATAATCGGCTGTTGTTCTGAGGATAATGCTAAAAGCGTGCGCGCATGCCCCATATCTAAGGCACTGTTAGCCAAATGATCTTTTACCGTATCGTGTAGCTGATTCAGGCGCAGCAGGTTCGATACCGTCGTGCGGGCTTTGCCAACGACTTCGGCAATCATCGCATGACTCATGCCAAATTCTGTATGAAAGCGCTGTAGTGCAGCGGCTTGCTCAATCACTGATAAATCTTCACGTTGGATATTTTCAATCAATGCCAGCGCAATGGCCAGCTCATCTGATAGGGCACGCTCAATGGCAGGAATGACAGACTTGCCCGCCATTTTTGCTGCACGCCAGCGCCGCTCACCTGCGATGATTTCGTGGGTGACGAATGCCTCGCTTTTGTCTTCGTTGGCTAATAGTGGACGGATAACAATGGGCTGCATCACGCCATGCTGCTCGATAGAAGAGGCCAATTCCATTAGGGCAGTCTCGCTCATATCACGGCGCGGTTGATATTTACCCGCTTGTAGACGTGTCACATCGATTTGCACCAAGCTGATTTGGTCTTCTGCTCCATTATTGTCTGTACCAACGGCACGAGACTTATTGGCAGGTATTTTGCTTGCCGTACGCGGCGAGCGGGCGGTACGACTACCATCAGTCGCGACAGACGCTGTAGTTTTTGCAGCCGGTTTTTCACTGGCTTTGGCGCGAGCAGTTTTGGCAGGCGCACTGGCTTCTTCGCTATCAGCTTCTAGCGCTTCAGCTGGCACAGTGTTGTCACGCGCAGCCATATCATCTTGCAAGGCAGAGGCGGTAATTTGCTTTTCTTTTTTGATTGACCCTAACAAGGCATCCAAGCCTCGATTAGCAGCCAATCCTCTTTTCTTCGCCATGATTACCTATCCTCTAACGCTAAAATAAAAGCCAAATAATTGTTACTGCGGCTTACTCATTGCTACAGCCTGCCCACTATAAATCACTACAGACTCAACCCCGCTGACCATACTAATGTATCGCTAGCACTCAGTTGTCTTGTATTGATATTATTTTGGACTGACGATAATAAATACGATGTTTAATACTATTTTCTGTTTGGTCATTTTCCATTATGACTAGTTTTTGGTGCTTATACACACAAAACTATTGGCTTTTTTATTACTGTTTCATCACTTCAGCAGCCAATTTTTGATAAGCACGCGCCCCTTTTGACCAGCGCTCGTACGCGATAACTGGCAAGCCATGTGCGGGTGCTTCTGCCAAGCGGATGTTTCTTGGAATATGTGTCTTGTACATGATATCGCCAAAGTGCGCTTCTAATTCAGCAGAGACATCGCGAGCCAATGTATTGCGCGCATCGAATAACGTTCTGACGACGCCGCGAATATATAGCTTCGGATTGAGCTCTGTTAGACGTTCAATCGTTTGCGACAAGTCCGCTAAGCCTTCTAATGCATAATACTCACACTGCATAGGAATAATAACCCCGTCGGTGGCGACCAAGGCATTAATCGTCAGCAAGTTTAAGCTTGGGGCGCAATCTATAATCACATAATCATAAGCAGGTTTGTTAGCCGCGATCTGATCATTGACCAACGCTGCCATCGCTGTCTTAAACAGCTCATGACTGTTGGTTTTACTCATTAAGGTGATATCCATACCAGCCAAATCACGATTGGCCCCGATCACATCGAACCCTGCTGGGCTGTTAACAATAGCATCAGATAGCGAGACACCATCCAGCAACACATCGGCTATCGTCAGCGCTAAGTCGTTTTTGTCCACACCAGTACCACTGGTCGCATTGCCTTGTGGGTCTAGGTCAATCAGCAGTACGTGCTTGCGCTTAGCAGCCAAGCTGGCGGTCAAATTTACTGCCGTTGTGGTTTTACCCACGCCGCCTTTTTGATTCGCAATTGCTATGATTTCCATACACTCACTCAATTTAATTAGGGTCTTTACTGTATTTTACCGACTGTCTGTACTATGTATCTGTGACTGCCTACTTTTAATAATTGCCTGTTATTAATAGTCATTTTAGCAATCGCAATCTTTGGCGTTCAGCTTCTTATCACTATAATACACATGATACTTATAATATAAATGGCTCGCTTTGCATAAGGCTTTTTTAGATATTATGCTATTTAAATATCAAGGTAAACGATGTTTCACGACTACAAGGTGCTCATAGCTTAGACATTTTTAGCAGACAATTCAATTAAATGACGACTGTCATGCAGACGTGGCACGTTAAGCTTAATGGTCTTAATATGCCAGTCGTTATCTAGCGCTTGTAACTCTTCATCACTTGGCGCTTTACCCTTCATCGCACATAAATAACCATTATCCGCCAGTCTTGGCTGCGCGGCCTCAACAAAATCGATTAGACTGGCAAAGGCTCTAGAGGTGACCACGTCATAGCTGGCCTCATGCGCTTCAATACGAGAGGCGATAGGCTGCATATTGCTCAAGCCCAGCTCGCTACTGATTTGCTTAATAAAACGAATCTTTTTTTGATTGCTATCAAGCGCCGTACACTGCCGCTCAGGCTGACAAATCGCAATTATTACGGCGGGCAAGCCAGCCCCTGTACCGATATCTAGCAGTGACCCCGACGGCAAATGCGTTATAATAGCCAAGCAATCAATCACATGCTTAATCAGCGCCTCTTCTGGATCGGTGATAGCGGTCAGATTATACGCTTTATTCCACAATAAAAGCTGGTCTAAGTACAATAATAACGTGCGCTGCTGCGTCTCACTTAACGGTAGACTTAGCTCATTAATCGCTTGTGCCAAGGTATTAGCTAGCGCTGGCAATTGCGCGCCAAGCTTTACAAAGCCAGTCGGGTCGATATGGATATTACCCATGTTGGCAGGCGATGAAGTTTTTTTAGCGGAAGCTGACATACAACGAGTTATCCAGTTTTGACATGTGAACCGTCTATTTTATCATGCAGTCTGCCTATTGAATAGTTGCAGATTGCGCCAATGTGAGACATCTTATACTATCTGCGCGGCTATTGAGGCGTTATTCTGCTTTGATGGCATTAAACTGACCCTCTATCTGTTGCTCTTTTATTGATTATTTTCAGTGACGCATCCAATTATGATACAAATCTGCGTTTAATGACTTATTTAAAACACCGCCATATCTTGTAAGATGTCTTATTACCAATTAAAAAATTACTCATTAAAAATTAAGCATAAAGAAACTGTGTAAAAAAATTAATACCTACTCTACCCTTTAAAAACAATTCATTTTTTAAGACGACACACCATACGCCTATGACCGAACAGAAACATGCCCCTATGTCCAAAACATCAAATGACGCTAATATAAAAGACACGACTAATATGGTAACACCCATTGCTGAATTGACCGACCAAACGACAGACGGCACGCAAACAACACTAGATACGCCGCATCCCCTCTTTACTGAGGTAAAACAGCACTGCCTTGTCAGCGCTGAGCAATTAAAGCGCTATAGCAATGCCGATGAGCTGCCGACGGACACACGTACCGCGCCAGATTTGGACGTGGGCTTTGGTCAACAGCGTGCGTTAAAAGCGTTGCAGACGGCTTTGGATATCAAAGCCAGTGGCTATCATGTGTTTGCGGCTGGTGAAAATGGCTTGGGCAAACGCACCGTTATCAGCCGCTTACTGACCCGTATCGCTGCCGATGCGCCGACACCTGATGACTGGGTCTATGTACATAATTTCACCGATCCACGCACACCGCTCGCCTTGCGCCTTCCTGCTGGTCAAGCCTCGCTACTGCAGCAGCAAGTTAATAGTCTATGGCAACAGGCCAAAAAACGCCTGAGCCAGCGCTTTCGTAGCGACCAGTATCAAAGCAAGATTGAAGCCATCAAAAACGACACGCATCAAAAAGAAAGTCAGGCTTATGATGTGCTCAATGCTGAGGGTAAGCAATATGATTTGGCATTGACGTTTCGCTCCTTTGATAACAAAGCCGTGTTTGTCCATCCAAGCCAACTGACAACAGAAACCGATCAAGTCGCGACTGAAAACAATAATGCGGATAATAAAGATGCCAAAACATCTATCAACAGTCAAAACACATCAGTAATCGGAGAAAGTAAGAAAACGACTATTTCTAGCAAAGATGCTACTGACGGTAACGACAACGAATATGGCAATAGTGAATACGAAGCTGAGCTAAGTAACTTCGTGCAAAAGAACCATATGCAAAAACGCTTGAGTCAGCTGACCATCGCCTTAGAGCAGTTAGAAGACGAAGCCAATGACGCCATAGAAGCATTACATCGCAATATTGCACGTCGTGCACTGCAACCTTTGTTTACCCCTATTTATGAGCAGTTTGCCAGTCATCCGCTGGTCGTTGATTATCTCAAAGCGGTATTTGCCGACATGGTTACGCATGTCGAGCGCATCGTAAATGGCGATGATGAAGAGTTTGTGACGGCAGTTCTGGCGACGACTCCGAGCCGTTACGCGGTCAATGTCATTGTCAGTCACACACCAGACAGCGGCGCACCCGTTGTCTTTGAAGATTTGCCGACGCATTTGAACTTATTGGGTCATGTTGAGCAAATCACCCAACTGGGCACGGTGACCACCGATGTCAGTATGATTCGAGCGGGCGCCCTGCATCGTGCCAATGGCGGCTATTTATTGTTAGAAGCCAGTCATTTACTTGAGCATCCTTATGCATGGCAGGGTCTTAAGCGCGCACTACAATCGCGTAAAATCAAACTCTCAAGTCTTGAGCAGATGCTAACCTTAACAGGAAGCTTATCATTAGCACCTGCGCCCATTGACCTTGATACTAAGGTGATTTTGCTTGGCGAAGCAGACTTGTATTATGAGCTATTAGAGCTTGAGCCTGAGTTTGATGCGGTATTTAAAGTACGTGCTGACTTTCATGATGATGTGCCTCGCAGCAGTGAGCACGAATTGGCACTGGTCGCAAAAATGGCCGACATTATTGATTATGCCGACCTCTACCCGTTTGATCGTAGTGCACAAGCCGCCCTACTCGAGCATTTAAGCCTGCAAGCAGAAGACCAAGATCGCTTAAGTTTGCACAGTGATTTACTGATTAAGCTATTGCATGAGTCCAACCGTCATGCACGTTTGAGCGGTAACAACATTGTCAATGCTCATCATGTCACGCAAGCCATCGATGATATGGACGAGCGCTCAGGATACCTGCGTGACCTCTATTGGGATGAGCTCAAAAACGGTCAACAGCTTATCCAAACCACAGGCAGCGCTGTCGGACAAGTCAATGCGCTGACAGTGGTCAGCTATGCCGATAGTGAGTTTGGCATGCCCGCCCGCCTGACTGCCGTTATTCAACCAAATATCGGTACGGGTGAGATTCTCGACATTGAGCGCG
Organism: Psychrobacter sp. 78a-MNA-CIBAN-0178; assembly: GCF_040309625.1. NCBI lineage: Bacteria > Pseudomonadati > Pseudomonadota > Gammaproteobacteria > Moraxellales > Moraxellaceae > Psychrobacter > Psychrobacter sp. 78a-MNA-CIBAN-0178. The sequence goes on along the minus strand of NZ_JBEOOZ010000010.1, from coordinate 55,031 downwards.
ACGTGGATTTGGGTGGTAGCTTACACGCCAAAGGCATGCTGATTATGACCAGCTATTTGCGCGCCTTATTTAGCCAACATCATGCGCTCAACTTTAGTGCCTCACTTGCTTTTGAGCAAAGCTACGCGCATATCGATGGCGATAGTGCCACCGTTAGCGAAGGCTGTGCGCTATTGTCCGCTTTAGCAAATGTGCCGATTGATCAGTCATTTGCCATTACTGGCTCTATGAACCAATTGGGCGAAGTGCAAGCGGTTGGTGGCATCAATTCCAAAATTGCCGGATTCTTTGATGCATGCCGCGAGCAAGAATTGACTGGGCAGCAAGGCGTGGTCATTCCGATGGCCAATGTTAAACAGCTCATGCTGCGCGACGATATCATTGCCGCTGTCAAAGCAGGCGAATTTCATATTTATGGTGTGCATACTCTAAGTGAAGCACTGACGTTAATGACTGGTCTACCTATCGATACCGTGAATAAAAAAGGTCGCTATCGTAAAGAGACATTGTTTGGCAAAGTCCTAAGCCGTTTGATGTTATGGGATGAAAATCAAGATAACAATGACGATGACATTGACGAAAAAAAATCCAAAAAGAAAGATAAAAAGCAGCAGAAAGCAAAACGTCAGAAAAAAGCAGACAAGAGAAAAAAACAGAAACGTAAAAACAAGAAAGACAATAATGAAGCTGTGATGGATGATGATCCTAGTATCAATCAAAGCATCGATCAGAGTGTGGATACTGATGATACCAAAATGTCCATTAATGCCATATAGGCTGATGTATAGCGAAATTTAGCCATTTAAAACCACTTAATGAATCAATAGGTTAATTGATGGGATGCCCTAGACGCTACGATGCTTTTCTGCGATGATAAACGGCTAGTGACTCGATAAAGATACCTAAAAACTGACTCGTGACTTCATAAAGGTTATCGCTTAATGACTGTACATCCTGCTAATGCCAACCTACTCCAAACTCAAACAGATGCTATTGAGCAAGCCAATAGCGTAGCGGCTGCGGGCAACAATGTCTCAGAAGACAGCAGCGATAATCGCCACGGCGCAGCAACGACGGCGCGGCAGTGGCAAGTGTTATCACAACTACAGCGCAATCGCTGGGTGGGTACCACGCATATTTATGAGCAGTTGATGATGGCAGGCTTTGATATTAGCCTGCGCACGGTACAGCGCGACCTAAATGCGCTGGCGAAACGTTTCCCTATCGAAAAAAACAATGCCAATCCGCAAGGCTGGCGCTGGCGTGATGATGCACCATTACAAAGCTTACCGCACATGAATCTCTCACAAGCGGTTGCCTTTAATATGGTTGAGGCCAATCTGACCCAGCTATTACCGCCTGTTATTTTAGATGAGTTATTTCCGTGGTTTGACCTAGCACGGCGGCAGCTAAAAAACAGCAAAGTCACCCATTCATGGATAGACAGAGTGCGCATCGAGCCTGCCACTCAGCCATTAATCGCCCCACATATTGACTTGGATAGCAAAGACAATATTTACCACGCGCTGTTTTATCAATTACAAATTAAAGCCTGCTATACCCGTAGCAATAAATCGCAAGCCGGTGAATACATCCTAAATCCCATCGCTATCATTCAACGCGGCGTCATCATTTACCTACTGGCAACTCGCACGGATGATCCAGAGACTGTCATTCGCACATTTGCCTTGCATCGATTTGCCAGCGTCGAGATTTTAGAAACTGCCGCAAAGACTCCCGATAATTTTCACCTTGACAGTTATTTGGACGCCGGTGGTATGGGCTTTAGCCATCCATTATTTCGTGAGCTGTCCGATCATGGCAAAAATATGCCTATTGAGCTACAATTCACCAAACAAGCGGGCAAAAGCCTAACTGAAAGCAAGCTTAGCGATGATCAAACGGTTACCTTGAATGACGATGACACACTGACCATTCAGGCAACGGTGAATTTGACCTCCCAGCTGGTCTGGTGGTTGCGCGGTTTTGGCAATGGTCTCTTAAATGCCAAACCTGAGCTGCTATATCAAGCTGTCTTGGATAAAGCCTTGGATAATCAATGACGCGGATAAAGCACACTTTTTAATTTGAACCTTCTTTATTTTGAGTTCTCTTTATCCGGAGCAATACTCAGTTAATATCAAATCATTTAAATCATCAAAAAATAACAAGGAATATTATGTCGACCACTGCCCCGTCACCACTACTATCAGACAGTTTAAAAGGATTAGGTTTGGATGCGGGCACGTTATTTTTTGCGCTCAACTACGAGTTTACCAAGACTGAACCCAAAGGTATGTTGAAGCGTTTTAAAAAGAATGAAGGGGCGATTGATATCGACTTAGCGTGCGCCTTGTATGACGATAACTGTACTATTAGCGATATCGTCTGGTTCAAACAGCTACGCGATAAGGCCGAATCAGTACGCCATCAAGGGGACAGTCTGAACGGCAAAGACCGTGGCGACCAAGCAATGTACCTAGCCCCACTTGACCAAGAGCAAATCAGACTCTACTTGGACAAGATTCCAGCACATATCACCCATATTGCCTTGCTTGCTAACTCTTACCACGGTCATGCTTTTTTTCGAGTCAAAAAAGGTGAGATTCATTTAAGTGATGATGAAGGCAACCGCTGTTTTGAGGTTAATCTAAAGCAACTGCCGCGAGATTGCTCTACGCTTTGGGTCGCCCATTTGCGCCGAGAAGTAGATGATTGGCATCTGACATTGCAAAACCTACCGCTTGCCGCCGAAGACTTAGCCACAGCAGCGCAGCAAGTCGCTCATGAATTGGCACGTGCGCTGCCTATTCCACAAGGCGTGTAACATCAAATCAGGTATAATGGACACAATCTCATGTGATAAAAAAGGGTGCGACGTTCTCTAAACGTTGCACCCTTTTTGTAAACTCTGATTTTTGCAAATTCAAAATAATTACTACGAATATAGTGAGTGAAAAGTAATATCAATATATCACGCACTGCTGATATCCATTTTTCTTACTTGCTATGCCTGAGCAGACAGAGGCTACAAAAAATTGATATCAGCAATACCGTCACATTTTTAAGATATCCTAACTATATTACTTACAAAGCCTCACCGCAATGCGGACAAAAATTCTTTTGCCGCTCATCGACTTCATTTTCACGGCGTTCCAGTTCTTTTTCGCGCAATACCTGTAGTACGATGTTTTGCGCCTGCTCCTTATCTAGCCCAAGCTCACGACGTATTTTCTCTACCATCATCTGGTTCTGTATCAAATCAAAATCGCTATCGACCAGTTGCTCACGAAAGTGCTGCTCTAGCTCTTCACGGCGCTGGTTCAGCTCATTTGCCAAACCCGTGGCTAGAATACCTGCAGGCAATGCGGCCAGACCGACACCCAGTATCGTAATGATCGCGCCCAATATTTTACCGGCATTGGTAATAGGTGTCACATCACCATAACCCACTGTCGTCAGCGTCACTACCGCCCACCACATGGCTTTAGGGATAGACTCAAACTCTTCTGGCTGGGCATGGTTCTCCACCAGATAAATACCACTAGAAGCGGTCACAATCATGATGATTAGAATAAAAATAACGGCTTGAAATGAGCCTTTCTCTTTACTGATTACCACCAATAAAATACGCATCGACGCAAAATAACGCGTTAGTTTAAGAATACGGAAGAGGCGCAAAATACGTAAGAAGCGTAAATCAATTGTGACAAAGAAGTTCAAGAACGCCGGCACAATAGCAACCAAATCAATCAATGCCGAGGGGCTTTTTAGCCATTGCCAACGCTGACGCCAAGTGGTGTGATCGGGCTTCGCTTCGGCAACACTCCACAAACGTAGCAGATACTCAATAGAGAACACTACGATGGAGAAGTTTTCAAACCATGTAAAATAATCTTGATAAGGGTAGTACCAACTGTCTACAGACTCCGCAATCACGGCTGCCACGTTGGTCATGATTAGAAATATCAGAAAATAATCGACGTAGCGGCTAAAAAGCGTGTCATGCTCATCATTTTGCAAAATGTTATAAACGAAAGTACGCAAGCGCCGTATATGTTGGAATTGCATGCGGTCCCTATACGGTGTAACACCGATCTTATGATAATGAAATAAAAGTATTAAAGCCTGATTATCGCGCTAAATGACATAATGAAAAGCAGTATCATTATACAAAATTTACGTAATAAATGTAGACGCAAGCCAGCAACATTAACCCCGTCGTAAGAAAGGTGTATTGTAAAAATCGCTCATCGGCACGTAATTGACGACTGAGATTTTGAGCAGGCAATAAAAAAACACCGCATTCTGGGCAACAAGAATCCACTTGGTTTAATAAAGTCATTGAACGTGCTTGTCCGCAGCGCAGCGGCGAGTTACTACAGTAGCCCAGCATAATACACCCTATCCGTCGTCGTTAATTGTCCCTTTATATTAATTTATACCAGCCGTATAAAACTGACTACTAACTTACAGTAACGAGAACTGTTTAACAAATATGTTTTGATGAACCTGTCATTTACACCATAACCTTTCATTCCCTTAAAATTATTAAGGGTTTTTTAGTTAAAAACCTTACTGTTAAAATGGTTTTAATGCTACAATAGCGTTACAATGTTACAAGGCAATCTATAATGATAACATTGTGTATCAGCACTTAATGCCATCCCTCATTAAATGCTTATCGATAACCTATTATTGCGTTGAGGAATCAAACGATGAAACTACAATCCCTAGTTTTAGCTGCTACAACTTTTTTAGCCATGACCACTGCTTTTGCCGTACCTGCGGGCACATGGTCTGTGGCTGCTGGCGCTCATATGGTCGACCCTAAAAGCAATAACGGCACACTTGCAGATGGTACACTTTCTGTAGAAGTTGATGATGATATCCGTCCAACTATCAGCGGTGAGTACTTCTTTGCTGATAACGTCGGTGTCGAACTGCTAGCGGCGATTCCATTCCATCACGACATCACTCTAACCGATGCTGATGGCAATAAAATTGATGCAAAAACTCAGCATCTCCCACCTACTTTATCTATACAATACCACTTTGATGGCTATAACATGCCAATGAACGTCAAGCCGTTCGTTGGTGTTGGTGTGAACTATACGACTTTTTTCAAAGAAAAAATCTATAGCGACGCTTTTGAGAACTTGAAGCTTGATGACAGCGTGGGCATTGCAGGCCATATTGGTCTTGATATCCCGTTTGCCCCAACTGAATACTTCCGTATTGATGCTCGTTATATGGACATCAAAACAGACGCAAGTGTTGAGTCTAATGGTAATACTGTTGAGCTTGGCGAGGTCGACATCAGCCCTTGGGTATATGGCGTCGCTTTCATTAAACAGTTTTAATTTATAGTCAAAATATCGCCAATAAAAAAGCCAGATTAATCGCTGGTTTTTTTATGCTTAAAATTTAAGCACAAAAAAAGACCATCCGTAGACAGTCTTTTTATTGTTTATACAGGTTAAAAACCAAAAATCTCTACAGTAAAATACGGCGTGGATCAGCAAGCAAGGTCGCAATATATCGGGTGAATACTGCTGCATCTGCACCATTAATCACGCGGTGATCATAAGATAAAGATAATGGCAGCATGAGGCGTGGCTCAAAGCTCTGGCTACTCTCATTCCAACGTGGCTGCATACTGGCTTCAGACACACCCAAGATACCTACTTGTGGCCAATTTACCAATGGTGTAAATGCCGTCCCACCTAAATTACCTTGGCTTGATATGGTAAAGCTTGCGCCTTGTAAATCTTTGGTGCTCAGTTTTTTATCACGGGCTTTGACTGCCAGCTCGCCAATTTCAATCGCGATTTGCTTCAGACCTTTGTCTTGCACATTTTTAATAACGGGAACGATTAAGCCATCATCAGTCGCTACCGCAATGCCCATATTCACACTTTTACGCAGGATAATTTGGCTATTGTCATCGCTTAAGTGACTATTGAAGCGAGGATGCTGGGTCAAGGCATAGGCGGTTGCTTTTACCACAAATGCCAAGATAGTGAAGCCGATACCTTCCGCCTTCATACCGCCTTTTAGCTCACCGCGTAGCTTTTCTGTCTCAGTGATATCGGACAAGTCAAACTGCGTCACTTGTGGTAGATAGGTATTGTAATTGAGCTGCGGTATCGAGACTTTTTGTAGACGGCTCAGATCCTGCACTTCTGTCTCGCCCCAGATTTCTGCATTACTCATATCAGGTAAGCTTGGTAGGCTTGCTCTGGACGCAGTGCCACTACTAGCAGGTGCAGCTTGCTTATTGGTCAGGCTTTGCTTCACATGGGCAAATAAGTCTTCTTTTAAGATACGTTCATTGATTGCAGAACCCGTCACTTGACTGATATCTACACCTAGCTGCCTTGCCAACTTACGCACGGCAGGACCAGCATAAACATCGACCAACTTCTCATTCACCTGAGTTTCAGTCAGCTTGTTGTCCGCTGATTGAGTCGGTGTACTGGTTGACGTCTCTTTTACAGATGCTTGCTTTGGCTCAGCCGCCGCCTGCTTTTGGTCATTTGAGCTGGTTTGTTTGTCGGTTTTTGATTCATTTGCTGATTTATTGGCACTATCCGCCTCTGAGCCACTACTACTAATGACGATAAAATCTTGACCATTGGCAACCATATCACCAGCTTCGACCAGTATTTTCTCAATTTTCCCTGCTTCTGGTGCCGGTACTTCAACCGATGCCTTATCAGACTCAATCAGCAAAATAGATTGGTCAGCGCTAACCATGTCACCGACACTCACCATGATCTCAGAAACTTGCGCTTCATCCACACCTAAATCAGGCAGTGCATGAGTGGTCGCTTTCCCTGAGCTTGGCGCAGAGTCAGCAGCGCTATCGGAGACAGAAGATGCTTGCTCGTCTTCCTGTGCTTTTTCTTTATCGTCGTTTTCGGCATCTACACTATCCGCACTTGCCGCATTATTTTCAGGAGCTTGCTGATCGTCTGCCTCAGCATCATTGCTCTCATTACCGCTGTCTTCACTATCAGTGCCAGTATCACTATCTAACTCAATCAGTACCATGCCTTCACTGACTTGATCGCCAACTGCAACGCTGATTTTAGTGACTGTACCAGCGGCAGAGCTAGGTACTTCGACTGAGGCTTTGTCAGATTCTAATAAAATAATGTTGTCGTCTTTTTCGATGACGTCGCCAACTTCTACCATAATTTCGCTGACTTCGGCGCTATCAACACCCAAATCGGGGGCTTTAATGTCCATGATTTATCTCCTTGTCTTATGGTTATTATTCTTTGACATCACCATCATTGAGTAAAGTCGCATCGGCTTGATCTTCAGAACGGCCTTCACTACTGATTTCGTCATCCTCTTCCCCAACGAACTCAGGAACAGGATGCGGGTTGACATTATCAGGCGCTGGCGCATCTGGGAAATGATCATAATGAGGCTGTTGCTGCCATGCAGGTGGATGATCTACATCGATACCGAAGCTAGAAATGGCATCTTTGACCAAGCGCATTTCGACTTCACCTTCATCAGCCAAGCGTTTTAGCGTCGCTACCACAATGTGAGCGGCATCGACGTTAAAGAAGCTGCGCAATTTCTCACGTGAGTCTGAACGACCATAACCATCTGTTCCTAGCGTGGTATAAGGACGACTGTCAGGTAACCAACCACGAATCTGCTCCGAATAGTTACGCATATAGTCCGTCGCTGCCACTACGATACCTTCGTGCTGGGCCAATTGCTCAGTGACCCAAGGCACCTTTTCTTCATCCATTGGATGCAAGCGATTATAATCATCACAAGCCATACCATCACGAGTTAGCTCGTTAAAGCTGGTCACACTCCAGACGTTGGAGGTGATATTAAACTCATCTTTTAGAATCTGTGCTGCTTTTTGCACTTCACGTAAGATAACGCCCGAACCCAAGAGCTGAACCTGACTTGAGCCATTGTCTTCTAGCAAATACATACCGCGTTTGATACCTTCTTCCACCCCTTCTGGCATGGCAGGCTGCTCATAGTTTTCGTTCATAAGCGTCAAGTAATAATAGACGCGCTCGCCTTCTGCGTACATGCGGCGCAAGCCATCATGCATGATAACGGCCAGCTCATAACCAAAGCAGGGGTCATAGCTGACGCAGTTTGGTACGACGTTGAACAATATCTGCGAATGACCGTCTTGATGCTGCAAGCCTTCGCCATTCAGTGTCGTACGACCAGCGGTCGCACCCAACAAGAAGCCTTGTGCTTGGCAATCCCCTGCCGCCCAAGCCAAATCGCCCACACGTTGGAAACCAAACATAGAATAATAGATATATAGCGGAATCATCGGTAAGGCGTTGATCGAATAACTGGTCGCGAGCGCAATCCAAGCACTCATCGCCCCAGCTTCGTTGATGCCTTCTTCTAGCATGTGACCGTCTTTGGCTTCTTTATAGCCCATCAATGCTTCGCTATCTTCTGGCGTATAGGTTTGACCGATAGCAGAATAAATACCCAACTGACGGAACATACCTTCTAGACCAAAAGTACGTGCTTCGTCAGGGACAATGGGTACTACTCGATCTTGGATGTCTTTGTTTTTTAGCATGGCTGCCAGCAGGCGTACGAACACCATCGTCGTCGATTGCTCTTTGCCATTACTACCTTTTAATACGCGGTCAAAAATGGACAACTCAGGGATATTTAAGGGGATATGCCCACTGCGGCGATTGGGTAAATGACCGCCCAAGGCTTCGCGGCGTCCTTTTAGATATTTCATCTCTGCTGAGTTTTCTTCTGGACGATAAAACGGTAGCGTCTCTAACTGCTCATCCGTAAACGGCAAATCAAAGCGGTCACGAAAATACATCAAGCCATCTTGATCCAGCTTTTTGATCTGATGCGATTTGTTGACCGCTTGTGCTTGATCTGATAAGCCATAGCCTTTTACAGTTTTGGCTAAAATTACGGTTGGCTGACCTTTGGTTTTCATCGCTTCACTAAAGGCGGCGTAGACCTTCACTGGGTCATGCCCACCACGGTTTAGGCGTGCGATATCATCATCAGACAACGCTTTGCCGACTTCTGCTAGCTCAGGGTATTTACCAAAAAACTCTGTACGCACAAATTCAGGATCACGAGCTTCATATAACTGATACTCACCATCAACGACTTCTTCCATGCGGTATTTGAGCGCGCCAGAGTCATCATTGGCTAACAAGGTATCCCAGTTGCCACCCCAAACAACTTTAATAACTCGCCAGCCAGCACCGCGGAACACAGATTCTAACTCTTGAATAATCTTACCATTACCACGGACTGGTCCATCAAGACGCTGTAAGTTACAGTTGACCACCCAAATTAGGTTATCCAGCTTTTCGCGGCCCGCTAGAGAAATAGCCCCTAAGCTTTCTGGCTCATCTGTCTCGCCATCACCCAAGAAAGTCCAAATCTTACGACCTTCATCTTCGAGCAAGCCGCGATTGATCAGATAGTTATGCACGTGCGCATGGTAGATCGACATGATAGGGCCAAGTCCCATTGATACCGTAGGGAACTGCCAATAGTCTGGCATCAAATAAGGATGCGGATAGCTTGATAAACCTTTGCCACCGACTTCACGACGGAAGTTCTCAAGCTGATCCTCTGTCAAGCGACCTTCTAAAAATGAGCGAGCATAGATACCGGGTGCAGAGTGACCTTGATAGTAGATCATATCACCACCGAAGTGATCGCTTGCTGCCCGAAAAAAATGGTTAAAGCCAGTCTCATATAGCGTGGCACTAGAGGCAAATGTCGCTAAGTGACCACCCAAGTCGTCGTCATTCTTATTAGCGCGCATGACCATTGCCAAAGCATTGTAGCGAATCAAGGCACGTATCTTACGCTCCATGCCTAGATCGCCTGGATACATTGGCTCGTCTTCGACGGCAATACTATTAATATAAGCCGTATCCAGTCGATTGAACGGCAGTCCTTCTTGTACCCCCATATTGTATAAGGCTTTTAGCAAAAATTGCGCACGATCCTTGTCTGCGTGTTTGATAACAGACTCAAAGGCGTCCAGCCACTCTTGGGTTTCGGTGCTATCAGCATCCTTGTAATAATTCATCTTTATTCATCCTTTTTTATCAGTCAGCCCTGCACCATGGCAGGGTATTGTTAAATCGACGTGTTATTCAATATAGTAATACGCGAATAGTTTGTTTAATGACTTTCTTATTACTTGTGACAAGATACGCTCAGCCGCCCTACTCTTAGTGCAGCCATATAAGGCTCAGGTGACAATATGACGTAACTACCCTTTAGCATATTGAGGGAAAAGAAGTACAGTAAAATGAAAGGAAAACTCGCGTTCTACGTTCGGTTATCAAATGATAATTACTCTATATTATAGGCGCTTATTGAGTGATTGTTTATAGCGATAAGAAAATGGCAACATGACAAGTATTTCTTAAATAAATAGTGATTATTTTTTTGGAAAAATTTTCAGTTAATACCTAGCTTATAAGTTGTTTTTTATAAATTATCGCTGTAACTGGTCATGATAAAACTGCCATTCATCAGCTTTATATGGTTTTTACTTAATTATTGCTTATTATGTAAATTTACGTAATGTATATATCATTTTGGTGAGTAATACAGCTGGTACTTAAATAAATGTTTATAGCAAGTTTTAGCTTATAGGAACAAGATATGCATAAAGTCCAGTTCACTTCAAATCCAATAAACTTGCAATTATTCAGTAAATATATATATAGAGTGCTGGCGCTTTTGACTATTATGAGTTTGCTATTGATTAGCCATAAAGGCCTTGCGGCAGATCCTAATCCTTTTGAGTCCTCTCCAACTTCTGAATTAGCTAGTTGCCCAGCGAACCACAAGATGTATTACTTAGGGTCTAATCCTCCTACCTCTACTTCTGCTCAATCCGTAGTAGCACTACCCTTGAGCTGGACAGCTGGCAACACCAGTAAGATTTTTACTTTTGCAGACAACAAAATTTTTACCATTGCCTTTCCCATTTTGATAGATGCCAATAATAGTGATGGTACAGTCCCATTTTATGGTTCCAATAATGGCGTTACTTCTGATGCTATTAACTTAGTACACAATTCTACACGGGTGCAGACGGATCACTCTTTAGATCTTAGTGTTAATCGACCCGTCAGTAAGATCGGCTATAAAATACAAGATTTAGACTCAACAATGGTTAATACAATTATTGGGTACGGTAGTTTTTTTGGTATCAGATATCCAATATATGGAGATAGGACTCCTTATATTGAGCAAGTGGATGTTTCAGCTACTAATGGTCAATTAACCTTTAATAATATTTTTCACAATATTAACGCGCAGAGAAACATCGTAACCGCTAAAGAAGGTGAGAATTGCAATGCTGGTCAATGTACTATAGATGCTGCATGGGGATATAAACCCGCAAACAGTGTTGTCACACTACTACATAATAATGCTAAGAGTGAAACTAGCGGAAGCCATGCAACTGGCTACTCTGACTTCTACTTCTGTCTTGCACCGCCCAAAATTATTGTAAAAAAAGCCCTTAACGGTGTACGTATCAATGATACTAATACTAACAAAGATCAGTTTGAGCTTAGTATCAACAGGGGAACAAATGTTGTCAATGCGGTCACTACGACAGGCTCAGGTTCAGCCGTCACTAACAACGATAATCGAAATGCCGTAAGCATAGCTGAAAACACAAGCTATACTATTACTGAACGAGTGATGAATGGAACGATAATTGGCGATATTGCCAATTATGATGCCACCTATACTTGTAATAATGCTACGACAGGTAGTACTACTGTTATGCCTACTACAGCTATGACTTACAACTCAACTGATAAAACACGTTCATTCACTTTATCTAATGCTACTTATGGTGATGAGATCACTTGTACGATTACCAATACACCCAAAGCTTACACCTTCTCGGGTACTGTGTTTAATGACAATGGTGGTATTACCAGTCCTGATCCTCAGCTAATAGGAAGTCCTTATAACAACCCCAATTTTTTTAATGGTATTTTTGATACTAATGAAGCGGGCATAGATGGGATGAATATTGTAAAAGTACGCTTAAGCGATTGCAGTAATAACCCTAGCGCCAACCCTATTATTGCTACTGTTAATACAACAAGCTTAGGGAAGTATAGCTTTTCAGTAACGGCAAAAGATTTAGCAGGTAAGACCGACTTATGTATAGAAGAGCTAGAACCAAACAACTGGCTATATAGTGTCGATACCACGTCCAACATCCGAAAATTCAGCTTTGTTCCTAGTGTATTAACCTATCAAACTGGCGTAAAAATAAACAGTAATACGCTTAACCTTGATTTTGGTAATGTCATTAAAGAAAACACCGCATTAGTCCTAAAAAAAGCTCAATATATAAACAATTGCCCTTCTACCCTCAATTATACCGACCCTGCTATTAATACTTCAAACAATAATGACCCTAGAATAGGCTTTAGCACCGAAAGTATTGATAATATTGACCCAGGGAAATGTATTGCTTACAGGATTACTGCTACCAACCGCGCCAATATTAATATCGATAATTTCGTCATGAAAGATGTGCTACAACAAAAAGGGGTAAGTAATGCCATCGTGACATCTGTGCTTACCAATCCATCATCTGCGTCGGCTGACTACGCTTCTGACAGTGTCGCTATTGGTCAAAACGGTACAGTAAAGACCAAGACTTTTACTTTGGCGCCAAAAACCAAACGCGATTTTTATTTCAACACCAAGTACGGTAGTACTGTGAATGCTCAGTAGCTAATTTCTCTTGTAATTTTAATAGGTTAATGAAACCAATCTCTTAACACATAAAGCCCTATCTCCTCAGATAGGGCTTTTACCGTTTGGCAACCCCAGAATACCATTTGTCGTTTTTATGGTGATTCTTTGTCTATTAATTGTAAAAATATAATAAAGACAGCTTTAGACCTCTATCAGTAACATCGATTCATAACTGACAGCAAGCAAATGGGCTGTTCTTAGTGAAATTAATCGCACACTGATAATAATGATTATAGAAAGGACATAAAATGAAATTCTTCAATTCTCTACGTGCCACCCTATTTATTACCACAATCTCTTTAGGTTTACTAAGTACTGCTCATGCTGATAACGCTCTAAAAATGGAGCTGACTGCCAACAAAGTCATTAAAAATGCTGAAGGCAAGATCAGTTATGTACCAGCCAGCACTGCTCCAGCAGGTACTGTCATTCAGTACAAAGCCACGTATACCAATGCTGTCAATAAAGACATCAATGACTTAGCCGTGACCCTACCTATTCCAGCAAATATGGCTTTCACTGGTGAAGCGTTTCCTGCTAGTGCACAAGCCAGTACCGATGGTAAGAACTATGCTGACATGCCTTTGATGCGCAAGGTTGATGACAAGCTAGTAAAAATCCCTTTATCTGAGTACCGCACGTTACGTTGGGATATAAAGCTATTACCAGCAAATAAATCTGCAGCTGTAGCTCTTAATACAATCGTTAACTAACACGATAACTGATTAAAGCATGCTAATTACAATTCTTGAATCCTAACCTCTATATTTTTTCACTTCGGAGTTATACATGAGATCAAACACTTTTAATTATAGCTTATTGGCAGTAGGTATCGCTGCTGTACTGGGTATCAGTACCACTGCTAACGCAGCCAAAAGTGGCTCAACAACAACAGGCGTAGAAATAACCAACAAAGCAAGCGCTAGCTATAATGTCAGCGGTCAGACTCAGCCTGTCGTTGAATCCAATGAAGTCAAAATCACCGTATCAGAGCAGGTATCATTTTCATTGGTTGCTGAAAATGACGATACCGCTGCGGGTGGTAAGAAAGGCGATGACGTAAATACTAAAGAAGCAGTGGCTCCCAATGGGTTTGCACTGTTTAAGCATACTTTGACCAACACTGGTAACCGTACCGATACTTATACTATAAATCTGACGGGGAATGACCCAAAATATGATTCAGCCAACTCTACCGTCTCCTACGTTATATATAACGCGGATGGGACCGAAAATCGTTCTCTAAATAACGCACCCTATACGATAGCTAATGGTCAGGAATTTCCCTTAGAAAAGGGACAGTATATTAAGTTTACGATCAACGCCAAAACCACTGGCAATAAAGCAGGTAGTACCCAAGATCTAACAATATCTGCTACTAGTAAAGTCTTAGCTGCCAACTCTGCTGCTCCAACGTCAAGCCTTACCAACACGAATAACTCATTCACAAGGCTACCTACCTTTAGTATCGTTAAGACGATTGATAATGCCTTAGATCTTAATAATGATGATGATACTGCCACTTATCGGATCGTAGTGAATAACGATGGTAATACTGCATATAGTGCTGATGCCACTGATATTACTATCACAGATAATCTGCCAGCGGGCTTAGTACTTTCAGAAGCACTAACAGCCACTAATATTACCATTACGGGTCAGGCGACCAAAGGCAACATCGATACTAGCAGTGCAGGTGATAACGGCTTTAATATTACTGGTGTTAATATCCCAGCAGGTCAAAGTATAACCATCCTCTTAAAAGTAAAAAAAGGTGGTACCGGCACGCTTGTCCCTGCCACTGCTATTAACCATGTCAAAGTCACTGATGATCTGGATAACAATCCTGCCACTACTAATACCCTTATCGATAGTACAGATAGTAATGATGAAAACGTTGCTACATTCTATCCTACTGACGATGTGGATAACGTCAATGGTGAAGCCCCAGCTTCTGCAGGTGATGATTCAACTGTAGCGCTACTGACTATCAAACGCGCTTTAACTCTAACTGGTGTAACTACTAGAGAAATCGCTCCTACTTCAGGTACTGCCGGTCAAGTTACCCATCAAACGGTCATTACTAACGATGGTAAAGACGTTGAGGGCGATACTGCTGGCGAGTTGACTTTCACCATCAAAGATAATGACGGCAACACGCCAGATGCAGTTAATATCGTATTTGATACTGTCACCATAACTTATGATGCAGACGGTGTTGGAAGTGGTGCACCTGGATCGCCGATTGCTATCACCCCTACTCTCGTAGGTGGTGTAAACGTATATGATATTAAAACAGCTTTGCCTAACGGCATAGCACCTACTGGTACCGTTACGATTAACTATAAAGTGTCATCGACCAATGCACCATTCTTCACACCAATAAATTCTACTACTCCTACAGTAGAAAATACACTAGTTACCTTAAAGCCGGCTAATGAAGGCGCCCCTGCATCAGCTACAGTAACAGACTCTACGACTGTCCGCGGCTTACTTTTAGTCAAAAAACAAGCGATAGATGCTGATTGTACTGGCACTTCAGTAGGAACATTCGTTACTACAGATATTACTGGCGCATCTCCTGGTGAATGTATTATCTACCAAATCGAAGCTCAAAACACATCTACTTCAGGAGTAGGATTTAATATTACTGACGTAGTGATTTTAGATGAGTTGGCTAAATTCTCAGACGACGCTGACTATGTAGATGGTAGTGCAACAACGACTGCCAGTGCTGGTGGCACCTATACGGCTTCTAACAATGGAACCGCGATTACGACTACGGTTGCTACGTTGGCGCCTCAAGGGACTGCAACCATGAAGTTTAAAGTCAAAATCAAAACCGCTCGCACCCTATAGCTTTTTTTTAAAACTGCAATTACTGACCTAATTTCAATACCTAGATTAAGGTCTATAACTATCTACAGATACTTATAGACCTTCTCTAATCTGAATTTACTTAGGCTCAGAGAATCTAAGCTACTCATTTATGTTTTATTGGATAAGCGACATATGACAGCTCGTTTAATGACATCGTCTAAACACATGCCATTGCGCACCGCTAAGGTCTCTGCGTTGACGTTAGCTATGTTTCTTATGCAATCAAATACTGCTCTAGCAGCACCTAACCCTCTGCTACACTTTATCGAGAACACTGCTAACGCCAGTTATATTGTTAATAATGGTACTAACCTTAATCTAAATAGTACTTCTAACCAAGTAAGTGTCCAGTCGTCTGCTTTTCCTAAGTATGGTATCAACTTAACCCAGCCTGCCACACAAACTGTGGAGACAGACACAACCGTCAGCTGGGTAAACGTACTTTCAAATATTAGCTACAGCGAACAGACCATCGATTTGACGCTAGTCATACCCAACAGTTTATCGAATATTAAAGTCTATCAAGACTTGAATAACAACGGTATTTTCGATAATGAAGATCAAGAAATCAAGTTGGATGAGAATCTAACCACCCAAATTACTTTAGGTCAAAGTGAAAGCATTGAGCTTACGCTACAAGCGCTATCTGACTCTAATGGTAATGACGGTGACACTGCTGATATCAAACTCGGTGCGGTAGTCGTCGAAGATAAATCAGTAATGGCAGCAGCCACTGATAGCCTAGTCATTGTTACCCCAAGTCTTGACTTTAACGCCTTTAACTTTGATGGCAGTAAAAGTACCTCGCAAATTGGTGAGGACGTTTATATCGAAGCCAGCTACGCGCAATGTAATGTTCAGCTAGATAAGCCTGACCAAGTATGGGTCACTATCAATGCACCAATAACGGCCGATACCTATTCACTAAAAGCGATAGAGACCGGCAATAATACTGGTAAATATCGTCTATCAGCCCCTACACAAAATAACGCTAACGCCATTAATGACAATATCATCCAGACCCTAGATGGCGATACTCTGACTGCCACTTTGGATGCTTGTGTTGTACCTTCTGTTGGACTGGATCAACAGCCTAACCCATCAGACCTAACCGCTATCGACCGTAATATTAATGCCACTATTGCCATTAACGATACCTCTCCTAGTCTACAAGTGACTAAAGAGAGTGATGTCAAAACAGCAGAGCTTGGTGACTATGTCAACTACAACATTAGTGTTAAGAACGATGGTAAATCCACTGCTTATGACGTACAACTAAAAGACGCCTTACCACGTGGTTTTGACTATGTCGATGGTAGTGTACGTGTTGGTAAAACTGCTGATACTAATATCAGTCAAACGCAAACTACTGAGTTTAAAGCTGATGGTAAATATCAGGTTTTAAATTTAGGTAACATGACGGTTGGCGAAACTAAGAACATCACTTATCGCGTATTAATCGGTGCCTCATCTTTAGGTGGTGACGGTATCAACCGTGCGACTGCCGTAGCTAATAATAAGCAAGGTCAAAGCTTAGTATCAAGAGAAGCACAGTGGAAAATCGAGGTTGAGCGCGGCGTGATGAATACAGATGGTATCATCGTCGGTAAGGTGTACCACGATATTAACCGTGATGGCATCCAACAAAAAGGTGATGGCGAGCTGGGTGTTGCAGGCGTACGTATTTATATGGAAAACGGTAACTTTATCGTTACCGATCCCGAAGGTAAATATAACTTTTATGGGGTTAGCGCCAAAACTCACGTATTAAAAGTTGATCGCACGACTATTCCTAACGCGACCGAAATGGTTATCCAAAGCAACCGTAACGCTGGCGATGCCGGTAGCCGTTTTGTTGACTTAAAGTATGGTGAGCTGCATCGTGCTGACTTCGCTATTGTCGGTGGTATGGGCGATAGCACTGAGCGCTTGAACGCAGAGCTGGTTGCTCGTAGCAAATCAGTGAGCGCTAAGAATGATTCCCTTGAGCAAGCCGTAAAAACGGAGCTGACCTTAGAGCCCGACTACAACCGCGACTACGATGATAATGTGGAAGCCAGCGGCTGCAACATCAATGGTGATTTAGACCTTGGTAGTAACTGCGACTCTGCTATCGTTAATGAGATGGTCAATCCAGCTGCCAACCGTGTCGAGATGGCTATAACCACAGTAGCACCCCCAGTAGAAAAAGAATTAGAAGAGTATCTAAAAGAAGTCGCTACTAATGACGTCGCTTTTATTAATCTAAGTGAAGGCCAGCAGCTCAGTACTTATAAGCAAATGGTACAAATACAAGCGCCACTGGGTAGCAATTTTACGCTATATGCCAACGGTACAGCCGTATCAGAAGAGAAAATCGGTAAAACTGCTGAGCAAGAAAAGCAGAATGTAACTGCGTTTGATTATTATGCCGTTGATTTACAGCGCGGTAATAACACCCTACGCGGCGTCGCTACTGACGTGAATGGCAAAGTCATCTCTGAACAAACCATTAAAGTGACGACGCCTGATAGCTTGCAAGCTATTAATTATCGTACTCAAGAACAGCTAGTGCCTGCTGATGGCGTGAGCGAATATCAGATAGTTATTAGTCTAAAAGACCGTGACAACCGTCCCTATATTGGTACTACTTCGCTTACGCTTGATACCAATATTGGTCGCATTAGTACTGATGACGGCAGTAAAGATACAGCAGGCACTCAAGTGACTGTGAATGGTGGCGAGCTTTTAGTTTCGATTATCGCGCCAAGTGTACCGGGTAAAGGCGAGCTGGTAATTGACACTGGTAGTAGCAAGCAAGTGATTCCGTTACAGTTCACTGCTAAGCTACGTCCACTAATCGCAGTCGGTATCGTCGAAGGGGCTATCTCACTTAAAGACTTTGATGGCAGTAATATTACCGATGCTCAAGGGGCTTTTGAGCAAGAATTGAATGAGATTGCTGGCGGTGACGATTATTCAGCCACTGGTCGTGCGGCGATGTTCCTAAAAGGCAAAGTACGCGGTGATTATCTATTAACCCTTGCCTATGACAGTGACAAAAAAGGCGAACGCTTATTCCGTGATATCGATCCGGGTGAATACTATCCCGTTTATGGCGATTCATCGGCAAAAGGCTTCGACGCCCAGTCTACTAGCAAGCTCTACGTACGGGTAGATAAAGGTCGCTCATTCGCCATGTACGGTGATCTCAAGACTCAAATAGATAACGACGAAGGTATCGAGCTTGGCCAGTACAACCGTACGTTGACTGGTGCCAAAGCGCAATACGAAGACAACAACACCCGTATCACCACCTTTATCGCTGAAACCAGCTCATCACAACGCGTCAACGAAACTCGTGGGCTTGGCATTTCCGGTCCTTATCCACTGGCTAACGACTTCGATGCGGTACTAGAGAATTCCGAAACCATTGAGGTCATTACTCGCGATGCGAATAACCCTGGACTTATCGTACGCCGTGAGACGCTGACACGATTCGCTGATTATGAAATCGACCCTATCAGCCGCAGTTTATACCTAAAAGCGCCAATTGCCAGTCAAGATTTGGAAGGCAACCCTATTTATCTACGCGTTACCGTAGAAGTAGATGAAGGCGGCGAAAAATATTGGGTGGGCGGTATTGCAGCCAAGCAACAACTGACCACTAAAATCGCTGTCGGTGGCAGCTATGTCAATAGTGATGACCCACTAAATAAAGAAGAGCTCGCGAGTGTTAACAGCGTTATCAAGTTCAACGATAAGCTAAAACTGGTCGCAGAATATGCCAAAAACAAAGCAGAAAATCCAAACTTTCAACCAAGTAACCAGATTAATGCGGATCTCTTAGAAGGCCGCGATGCCAAAGGTGATGCGCTACGTATAGAATTAGATTACGACAATAAATTAAACACCCGTGCCAAAGCTTATTACAACGATGCTGAAGAAGGTTTTGTCACTGGTGCTTCTCCATTAACCGCTGGACGTACGGAATCAGGTGTAGAAGTCACTCACACTCTGAATGATAAAAAGACAGCGCTTAAACTTGAAGGCGTACGTACTGAAGATCATACGACAGAGGCCAGTCGCGAGGGTGTAGAAGCAAGTATTGAGCAGCGTCTCAGTCAGAATATCGTTGGTGAGATTGGTGTGCGCTATTACAAGCAGGATGCAACCGCAGCCTCACGTAATACCCAAGCGGCCACTGATGTGCTAGATATTACTGATGATACAATATTCAATGATGACATTATCAATCAATCAGCACTCAATGGCGTCAGTAACGCTGACAAAGATATCGAGGGAACGACTGCCCGCGCTCGTCTGACAGCGCGTTTGCCAAAACTAAATAACTCTTTGGTATTTGCCGAATATGAGCAAGATATTGACAATAGCGAGCGTAATGCAACCTCTATCGGTGGCGAAACACCACTAGGTAACTTAGGTCGCTTATATGCGCGTCATGACTTAATTAATAGCTTATCAGGTAGCTACGGTTTAGATGATACCGAAGAACGTCAGCGTACCGTCGTAGGCTTCGATGCCACTTATATGAAAGACGGTAAAGTCTACAGCGAATACCGTATGCGTGATGCGATCAGTGCCCGCGAAGCAGAAGCCGCTATCGGTCTAAAAAACAAATGGTATGTGCAAGAAGGTCTGACCTTAAGCACACTATTTGAGCGTGTCGAGTCTCTAGAAGGTGATGAAGACAGTACCGCAACTGCAGCGGGCGTCGGTGTTGAATACCTAGCCAAAGAAAACTACAAAGCTTCAGGGCGTCTAGAAAAACGCTGGGGCGACACCAGTGATACCCTACTCGGTAGCGCTGGCATTGCTTATCGTTACACCGATGACATTACTCTATTAGCAAAAGATATCTACTCGCAAGTGGATTATGACGATGGTCATCGCACTATCAATCGTTTCCAGCTTGGTGCCGCTTACCGTGATTATGATAGCAATCAGCTCGATATGCTTGCCAAGCTTGAGTACCGTTTAGATGATAACGCTACCGGTAACGATCCCTATCAAAAAGATGCGATTGTCTGGTCATGGAGCGGCAACTATCATCCGACGCGCCCATTAACGTTATCAGGTCGCTATGCGGGTAAATATACAGAATATGATGCTGACAATATCGTAAGCGATAACACGGCTCACGCGGTCTATGCACGCGGCTTATATGACATTAGCGAGCGTTGGGATATTGGTCTACAAGCAGGTACTTACTGGAATAAACAAGCGGATGACTTGGCTTATCTGGTTGGTGCAGAAGTTGGCTACAGCCCGATGACTAACCTGTGGTTATCACTCGGCTACAACTTTATGGGCTTTGAAGATGAAGACATCGCTTATGATGACAGCACGCAAGAAGGCGCTTATTTTAGACTACGCTTCAAATTTGATGAAGATTTATTCAAACGTGAAGATCCACGCAAAAATAAACGTTTAACCAGCGATTCTACGTTATAATTTAGCCAAATTATCATAGGCATGGCTTATGATAATTTGCTCGCCGATTTACAGTCCTTTATCGATTAAGGGCTTATAAAGTCAGTGCTAATAAAAACCAATATCCACACTCATTACCTTAACACAAGGTTCGCATTATGTTGTACTCTGCGATCAAAGCTGTAACCAATAAACAGCCTATCTATACTACGCTCGCAGCAGTCTTGCTCCTGACGACTGCTTCATCAGCGCTGGCAGTAGCCAAAGAGGCTCCAGCTATTACTCTACAAGCTTCTAACTATTGCCATGGTAATTTGCAGACACAACC
The DNA here is from genome assembly GCF_040309625.1 of Psychrobacter sp. 78a-MNA-CIBAN-0178. Lineage (NCBI taxonomy): Bacteria > Pseudomonadati > Pseudomonadota > Gammaproteobacteria > Moraxellales > Moraxellaceae > Psychrobacter > Psychrobacter sp. 78a-MNA-CIBAN-0178. The sequence goes on along the minus strand of NZ_JBEOOZ010000010.1, from coordinate 33,580 downwards.
CTCTGCTTATAAATACCAAAGTACGCAGCAACGAGCGCTGAGTTGCCTGTTGACGCAACTACAAGCTTATCAGCAAAAAGACATGACAGCGCAGCAGCAGTATCTAGCGTATAAAGCGCAAGCGTGGATTAACTATGCTATTCATCAAGACAGTATTAATAGCCGCTCACCGGCTGGTACATACGCAGCGCAGTCGGCAGAGACGATATTGCAAGCGCTAAAAAATGATACCGCACAAGACATAAGCCTATATCAGGATATCCCGTCTGAATCTGCTTTGATGCGTCCTGATCTTTGGGCAACTTTGAGTGCTTTAAAAGACAGCGACGGTATTGGTACTGCGCCACGTGAAATGGCATTTAGTGAAGTGGCTTTAATATGGGCAGCAACCAATCAGTGTGAGCGTGGCTCAAAAGAGTCAGGCAGTCACTTCCGCATGGCAGATCGCTGGCTAGAGCAAGCGCGTGAGGCCTATGTGAACGCCCATGATTCGCAAGCTAACGTCGCCTTAGAGAATCTGATCGTGCGTTATTACAAGCAATATGCCCCTTTGGATCCGAGTGAGGATGTTTGCCAAGGGCAAAAACTGTTTTCTATCGCTCAATAACCTAGCAATCGCAAAAATGAGCAAGGTGTTTTTGGCACCAAATGTCGCTCATCTTAGATATTTTCTGACAGCTACTTGTCAATATTTTCGTTATTATTGAACCTAGGCAAACAAAAGACCGTCACAAAAATAGAAATTAAAAAAGCCGACTCATAAATAGTCGGCTTTTTTGTATTAAAATTTCAGTTAACTTTTATAATATCATCCACGTTTAGCACAAAATAAATTAGCGGTTTTTACGTGGTAGCTTTTCTGGTAAATAACAGCGCAGATAAGCAATTGACGCAGTATTTGCTTCTTGCAGATACTTCTCTGTAATGCTCTCATGACGGCGGTAAGAAACCGTAAAGATAGCGTTGATAATACTATAAGTGACCAAAAGAACATCTTGGATATCTTCAAATTTTGGCACTTCATACCGTTCTGCTAAACGTTTATATACCAGTTCAACCACTTGATGATCCATATCTTCACCGAAACTATCACCTTCAAAATCAGGTGTATTCGTACCATAGATCAATTTTGCTTTGGTCTGATCTTCATGAAAGATATGCACACAGCGATCGATAAGTGCTGTTAAATATCCCTGCCATCTGTCGTAATCAACCGTTTCTACAGTTGTCAAAATCTCTAAAATCTCGATAGCATTCAAAAAGCGCAATGCTAAAAATATGGCTTCGATATTCGGAAAGAAATGATAAGCAGATGCTCTTGGAATGCCAGCTTCTTCGCAAACAGCAGCCAAGGTAATATCATTGATAGACTGCGTTTCACTCAGTTTTTTGGCACCCATCAATAGCTTTTGACGGCGCGCGCGACCTTGCTGACTGGTAAATTTAAATTTATTAGGTACCAGCTTCTTTGCCAGTTCCGAATCTACCAGTACATCTTCAATTTTGTCGTCTCTATTTTCACTCATTGTAAGTCTCTTAATGTTGTGCCCTATCTTTATAAATATGGTCTTCATTGGACAGTATTCATTCTAAATTTAAGAACGACTGTTTGTTAGTTGGTAATACGGGCTAATATTACCGCTCTATGCTCAATGAAGAGGCATCATAAACGCTTGTACACTATCAAGCAAGGGACGTGCATGGGTTAAAAAATAATGTATCGATTAACAGTATATTAGGGTTAATAATGAAGTTTTATTTTCGCCCTTATAATACCATGATCGATGACTCTATCGGCATAATCCCACTTTAAATGGTCATTAAAATAGTCAACTCGCTCAACCTGACCGATTGCAAACTTGCTATCAGGCAAAAATTCCTCTGAAACGAACAGCTGATCAATTACTTCTGGCATACCTTGATAAATGTGGGTATATGCCACGTCTTTCATCCAACCATAACGCGCTTGAATGCGAGCGGCGTCGAACAAGGCAACATCACGCATGCTTTTATCATAATTGACTTCGCCAGTCTCGGTCATTAGTTGCGTGGTCACACTACCGGTGACGTCGTTCATATCACCAAGTAAGATTAAGGGCTCACGAGTATGCTTCAAGCGTTCGATGATAAACATTCGAATAGATGCCGCTTCTGCTGCCCGCATACATAAGCTACGAAGCTTGGCACGAATGCGAATATTGGGGTCATCCATATCTTCTAACAAATTGCCGGCTTCATCTCGTAAGAAAAAAGCGCGCTTACTTTTAAGGTGAGCTGTAATAATAGTAATGGGCTGCCCGAATGCATCTACTCGCAATACCAAGGGTGGACGATTAAAACGCTCATAAGGACCAATATCAGGAATATCAATCACCGCCTTTGGCGCCACTTGCTCTAATAAAGTCGTCTCTAATTGCTCAAAGCGACTAATAATACCTACGGCAGGTGTATTTTGCGCCCCTCTACCTTGAGTATAAGCACTCGAACTGTCATTGCTTGCTAGCGGAATAACCACATGTTCGGGCTTAAATCCTAACGATACTGCCAATGCCTCTAGCGCCTCGCTGTCCCATACTTCTTGTACGGCAATAATGTCGGCATGGGCTTTTGCTAATAAGTCGCTGATGCCACGCAATTTACTTTCATACTCTTTATTACTGTACGGCTCAGCATTTTCATAATACATGCGATTAGGATTGGCAAAATTTAGCAAATTGGCAGTAGCGATATAAAATTGTTTATCGCTACCTTTATTGGCAGAGTAACTCATAAAACTCCTAGTGCTATTTGGATAGTATGCATTATTATGAATAAACAACGCAAGCTGTTCATAATAATAGACCGCCTCCACTAAATCTGTAGTGTTTCGTATTATTTTATCCTACTATTTCATAGCTAGAAAAACTGGGTTCATTGATAATGTAGAGAACGCTTGCTCTATTAACGCGCACTCTATCAAAGCCCTTGTACTAAATATTGGTTGATCATACTCGTTTATGAGCCAGTACAAAGGCGGCGCTGCCAATCATAGAAGCGATGACACACAATACTAACAGCTGCACGTATTTGTGCTCTGCGCCAAACACTGGCGCCATCACTGCAATATAGCCACCGTTTTCTAACATATAAATAATACCTGCCATGAGCGCTGATACAAAGCTGACTACAATGGCCCAAGGTTTGACTTCCCAACTTGACCAAATGCTAAAAAATACGACAGGTGCTAAAAACAGGGAAGCGGTACCACTAATAGCGACCGCATCGAATAGGTCTTTGCTGCCAGTTGCAATGAAGGCCAAGCCTGCCAGCAAAAACCCTAGCATAATCAGCCTGCCATTTTTTACAGTTGGTTTGACAAGTTTCATATCAATGGCTATCAATTTTGCGGCACTGGCGTAGGTAGAATCTAAGGTCGATATCGCTGAAATAATCAGCGCGAAGCTAAACAACATCATTACCGCTGGTGAAAATAGAGTGTTCAGCGTTTGCGTCACTTCAGTGACCCCTTCCGCGTTGTTCAGCTGTGCAAACACACCTAGCAAACCAAATAACAAGATGCAAGCCATCGAAATAGGCGCGGCATAGTAAAATGACTTTTTAGTAGTCGCCCTATCTGCTAAAAATCCTCGGTCAGTCATGACAGGATCATGAGCGGGATAGCTCCATATTTGGATAAATGCAACTATCATTAATATCCATCCCTTGTTGTCAGCGGAATTGGAGGAGCTAATGATGGCATTAAAAGAAAACAAGGGATGTGCAAACATGGCAACCGCTAAAACAATAATGGCGAAGATCGTAAATAGCGCTTGAGCCACATCTGTCTTCAGCGCAGTGTGTAGCCCACCAATTGAAGAATAAATTAAGGTAGCGACCGCTATAATCAGTATTAAATAATTCTCATTAAAGCCCACGAACAAGGTTGTGATAAACCCAAACACCAGTAAGTTGCTGAATACCTCGCTCACTAATCGAAAACCAATCACTGCATTATAAAGATGCTCACCAGTTGCCCCAAACTTGACTTGCATGAACGTCTGTATGTTATTAAAACCATGTTGGAATCGTAAGCTATCAACAATATGTGCGCCAGTGATAAAACTAAAATAGTACATCCCATAAGCCAAAGTACCAGCGATACCGTAGAAAAAACCTAAAACGGCCGCATTCATGAGCGACCGTGCAAATATCCAAGTAGTAACCTGAGACAATACCAATGTCCAAAGACTGGGTGGCTGACCTTGTAAAGACTTGCCTTGATAAAATCTGGCGATATCAGGGGCAAGTTCATACGTTTCAGAAGAAGAGTCAGTCATGGTCGCTCTATGGGTTATTGAGACATCGTTAAGATTACCACAACTATCAAAGGTGCAACATGTAAAAAAGCCTCTAGAGCATACTCTAGAGGCTTTTATATAACTGCAATTATCAAGGGTAAGAACTCGGCTATAAAAATACTGTATCGTTAATCAGTCATACTATCGATGATACTGACTAAGCTATCAATACAAATGATGGTACTGATTAAGATGCCGAAATTCTCTATTTCCCAATATTACGATACACGATTCCATGCATCACGTGATGCTCGACGTGCCTCATTCCACTCCATACGTGACTCACCTTTTACTTCATGCCATGAGTTTTCTAAGTCTGCTTCATGATCTTCAAAGCGAGCATCTGCAGGATAACGGGCACGGTTGGCGTAACCGACTGCGTAGGCAGGATGTAAATCACGGTCAAAATCATGGCCTTCTTTATAATAGTCTGCATTCGCATACTCTGCGCGCCAGTAAGCTTCTTCGCGCGTTGGGTCAATAGCTTCAGCGGCCGCATGACCTGCACCGCCACCGACGATAGCGCCAATAGCACCACCAATGAGTGTGCCGAGTGGTCCTGCCATCGTACCGATAGCCGCACCTGCTGCTGCGCCGCCTATGCCGCCTATGCCTGTACCTACTGGATGTGATCCTGGCTCACCAGTGATGATGTCAGCATTTAGGTCATGCTTAGTCTCTTTAGACATGTGCTTTACTTCACTACGATCAATACCGTCATGGTTACTCATAATATTTTCCTTAAATTATTTGTTATATATTAGATTTATGATTGAAAGTTAGCAGTGTTGCTCCATTCATCTAAAGTATAGAAACTTAAGGACAAAGACAGATAGGCAGATTATGTAAACTGTGTCCAAATCTCGATTGTCTTGCGTTACAGCCTGTATCTTTATGACGATTGTGTACACTGGCCTAGGCATTTCAGTAATTTTAAACAAACTTATTAATAAAACAGACTGAATGCAAGAATTGAATCGACGCTTTATTGCCGCTCTTTTTAGACCTTCATTAATGCTCTTTCAAGCGCTTGTTGCCATTTGTGCAGGTGTTGCTCGCGCTCGTCAGCAGACATGCTTGGCTCAAAAATGCGATCGACTTGCCAAGATGCTTTCATAGTGGCCGCATCGTATAACCCCGTTTTTAGACCAGCAAGCAGCGCAGCACCTTTGGCAGTAATTTCTGTATCTCTAGGACGCAGTACGGGGACGCCCAATAAGTCTGCCTGAAACTGCATGAGCAAATCATTATTGGCAGCGCCGCCATCGACCCTCAATTCGGTTAAAGGGTGCGGGCTGTCTTTTTGCATAGCGATTAAGACATCATAGGTTTGATAGGCGACCGCTTCTAACGCCGCTCGGGCGATATGCGCTTTGGTCGTGCCGCGACTCATACCTGTAATACTTGCACTGATGTCCGAGCGCCAATATGGTGCGCCAAGTCCCGTAAATGCAGGGAGCAATACCACGCCTTCGCTACTATCAACCTGCCGCGCTAAGTCTTCGACTTCACCGCTCTGTTGAATCATTCCCAGATTATCACGCAGCCACTGGACGATTGCCCCTGCCATAAATACGCTACCCTCTAGCGCGTAGGTGACTTCTTTTTTGGGCGGCTGTAGCATACGCTTGCCAGACTGCACGATTTGATCAAAGGATAAATTGTCTGGGCGCAGTGTTGCCGATTTGCGTTGCCACGCTATCGTCGTCAACAGCTGATGCTCGCTAAGTTTGGGCTGTTGACCGATATTCATCAGCATAAAACAGCCCGTCCCATAGGTATTTTTGGCCATACCAGCATCGAGGCAGCCTTGGCCAAAAAGTGCCGCTTGCTGATCGCCTAATACCGCCTGAATAGGAATCTGCTTGGCAAACAAGCCTTTTTTAGTCTTACCAAAATCCCCATCAGAGGGCAAAACTTTAGGTAAGATATTCATCGGAATAGCAAAGCGGGCGCACAGCTCCTCTGACCATTCCAGCTTATGAATATCGTATAACAGGGTGCGGGAAGCATTGGTAATATCGATGACATGCTCGCCGCCTGTCAATTTATAGATAAGCCAACTATCAATAGTGCCAACAGCTATCTCACCCTTGCTCGCACGCACGCTAAGCTTTGGATGGTTTTCCAGCAACCATGCGATTTTACTGGCGCTAAAATAAGCATCTAAACGTAACCCGGTGATACCTTGCACTCGATGTGCCATATCATCACCGTCATCCGTCTCATCGCTATGAACACCAGTACTCGCACTTTCAGCTGCAAGGGTTTTGCAATAGTTTGCGGTACGGCGATCTTGCCAAATAATCGCAGGCGCTAAGGGTTTGCCCGTTTTTTTGTCCCACATGACAATAGATTCACGCTGATTGGTGATGGCGATACTAGTCACATCGGTAGCGAGCAGCCCTGCTTGGTTAATGACGTCATGCGCACAGCTAATCTGAGTTTGCCAAATCTGCTGGGCATCTTGCTCCACAAAACCAGCTTTGGGTGTCTGTAATGTGGTTGGCTGTTGCGCCATTTTTATCGGTCGGGCATGATCGTCGTATAATATCGCGCGACTCGAAGTGGTGCCTTGATCTAAAGCCAAAATATATCCTGCCATCACTCATATCCTTTACTGGTCTTATTTATTCTATGGTTGATAGTTTATATCACTCTCATATTTTTATAGTCAGCGGTTTCTTTTTATTTTCAGCGGCTTCTATAACTAAATTAACGCGCTTAATTAAGCACCGATTCATCGGGTTAATAGTCAAAACATGGCGCTCATTATGATTCGTCAGCAATAAAATCGAAATATCAAAGTACAAAAAATCCCTGCAATATCAAGGCACTCACAGCTCAAAAACTCAGTATATGATGACGACAATGTTCTTGTTGGAAAATAAATAATAACGCTATGATAAAAGTCGAAATCATTTCTTTATCACATCAGCACTGATTATACAATAGACGACGGCAAGATACTGAGGCTTGACCCGTCACGGTTGTGGCTCTAAAGTGTGCTTCGTATTACGTACAACAATATTTCAGTTATTATTTATCCTCATCTTTTTTCTCGTATTTTATTCATGTTTTTTGCTTAAAATTTATTCGAGCGCTATTAATTTGCTGGCTGCCGGATAGTTTATAATAGCGTAACGACGCTATTGTGTGATCGATCAAAATGCTGAATATAGCGCGTTGTTTTAAAAAACTTTGCATTCTAATTAATGGCTTATGTGACTTATGAAATTTGCATTATCAACTCTGTCTACTGCTGTGATTACGGTTATGCTCATGGGGATGTCCGTCGCCACCTCAGTAAGCGCTAACGTGGATGACGTTGAGCCACAGAATGACGTGCCAGCAGTCACGGTAACCCAAATCGTTGACGCTGACAATCCATTGCAGACTGGCCATACGGCAGCCGTCCAGACCAATACCATCGCGCCAGCAGATAATAAATCTGTAGTCAATAACACTGCGACGACTATTCATAACCAAAGCATTGAGCTAAAAGGCATTGAGCAGAAAAGCAATTTAACCACACTGATAGATCCCATCACGCACAAAGCGGTTGATAATAGCTACCCTTTAGAAGTCTCTAGCTTTTTAAGTCTTGAGCAGGCGCAAAACATCTTATTACAAGTCTCGCCAAAGCTTGCGGCCAATGAAGCCGCTATTGCTGCCAGTCAATTTCAAACTGATGCCCTCAAGACCATAGACAACCCATTGGTGTTCGCCCGCGTATCGGCCAGTGCCTACCATGTAGAAGAAGACATTGACTTATCATCGCTCAAAAACGGCATCGTCAATGAGATCAATAATGGCGTCGATGACGTTATCCCCGCTCCGCCAACCACAGATTTGCCAAATTTTGGTGAATTGGTCGGTGAACGCCTCCCAAATTCTTATGATTTTAATCGTTCAGGCTCAACGACGGGCGCAGGTATTGGCGTTGTTTGGCCTATTTATACTGCTGGGCGGACAACAGCGTTAACAGGCGCGTCCGATGCCCGCACCCAAGAAGCAGTCGCAGATAGCCTACTCGATAAGAACGAGCTTTATAACACCTTGATTGAGCGCTATTTTAAGGCGCAGCTCGCCATCATTGCCGCCTACTTGCGTGAAGACGCTTATGATACCTTGCAGCAGACCGACCATATGGCGCAGCGCCTGTTTGAAGAAGGTTTTATCTCACGTGTGGATCGCCTAGAAGCGCAGTCTGCCTTAGCCGATGCCAAAAGCGAATCGGTCAATGCCAATAACGATGCTCGCCTTGCGATGATTGCTTTGCAGCGGTTATTGCGTACCGACTATCGTATCAAACCGACGACGCCTTTGTTTGTTTCCAGTCGCCCCCTACCTGATGTGAGCTACTTCCAAGACTTGGCACTTAGCAATCATCCGGGGTTACAAAAAGTCGCCGCCAAACGCGCACAGGCTCAGCAACTGCATGCGCTATCAGATACCGGTTACAAGCCGACCGTCATGCTATACGGCTACGGACAAGTCGAAAAAGATCCCAGTTGGGTCGCTGGTATTTCTGCCACTTGGAAGCTATGGGGCGGACTCGATAAAACAGCATCATTGGCATCAAGCAATGCACAAATACGCCAAGCAGATCTTTCTGAAATTGAAGTCAGTGACAATCTACTACTGCTGGTCGAAAAAAACTGGCACGATGTCAATAATGCCCAGTCACGTTATCAGGCATTACAGAGCAATGTTGACTTGGCAGCAGAAGTATTGCGCTTGCGTCAGTTAGGTCTTCAAGAAGGCGTAAATACAACGGTTGACGTGGTGCAGGCACAAACCCAGTCTCTCAAAGCACGAACTGAACAAGCTCAGGCAGCCAACAGTTATGTGCAAGCGCTTGCCGCCCTTATGCAAAGTTGCGGGACGCCACTGGCCTTTAACGCCTATCTTAATGCAGCAGATATTCAGTTACCTACCTTATATAGTGAATAATAATCTCGTGTGATGAGTAATAGAGCGTTTTGATAAGCGCTTATGCTGATGATGATTAAATGGCTAATGGCTATATTGTTACTGACCTTACGATACTACTAACCCTAGCTCTACTGTGAATAAGCGTTTTATGAAAAAACTGACTTCTAAAGTAACCCATTGGCTACCGCACTTGCTTCAAACATGGCGTATAGCAAACAATTCTAATGTTTGGGCACATTGCGCGAACGTAGGATTTTTTGGTTTTTTATCTATTTTTCCAGCAATGGCCGTGTTTGTACTGCTTTATGGTCTCGCTTTTTCACCTGCTGAGATGCAAGAGCAGATTTCACTTTTACGTCCGTTTATCCCTGAGTCTGTCTATGAGATTCTTAATTCACGCTTAAGCGAGCTGGCTTCGAACACCGCATCCAAACTGACTTTTGGTTTGATTGTATCGACGCTACTAGCCCTGTATGCAGGCTCCAAAGGCATAAAATCCTTAATTATCCTAGTTAATATTGCCTTTCATATCACTCAAGAGCGCAGCTTTATACAGGGCACCATTCGAGCACTTAGTTTAACCTTTGCTGCCGTTGTGGTCTTGATTATAGCCATCTCCTCTATCGCTATTATTCCTTTGGCGGCGGCTTATTTTCCTTTTCCGCAAATCGCTAAGACCATTGCGCTTTGGAGTAGATGGCCGATATTGGCTAGTATTATATTCTTAAGCTTCTTAAGCCTATATCGTTTTGCGCCAAACCGTGACGCCGTAGCGCTAAAAAATCTAGTGCCAGGCGCTGCCTTAGCTACCGTTCTCTGGATTCTATTGTCTGTGTTATTTTCGATTTATGTGCAAAACTTTAATAACTATAGCGCTGAATTTGGTGCACTTTCAGCAGCGGTAGTCATTATGCTGTGGCTTTATTACTCAGCATTTATTGTCGCTTTTGGTGCTATTTTTAATTTTGAAACCATAGAAAACGCCAAGCCTTATGCTATTCGAGTGTACTAGGTCAAAACGAATTTACCCTACCCTTTTCACTCTCAACTTTATTGCTTTAGGAATCTCACTGTCATGACTGAATTTCCAAACGAATCAGACGACTCACGCAAATCAACTGGTTCGACTGATGAGTCAACGCTGTCTCATAATGATCAGCCGTCAGTCGATTCTGCAGAAGACATACCTGACGTGGAACCAGAACAGGCAACGCCTACTTATCGTGATAATCCTAAATCTGATAAGTCGGCCATGATAAAAAAGGCGTTGCTTGCCTTATTCGTGCTGATTGCCTTAGGCGTTATCGCTTATGGTTTGTATAAAAGTAACCAAAGCAGCGAACCTGACATCATTACCCTACAAGGGCAAATGCAAATGCAGCAAACCTCCATCGCTGCAAAAGTACCAGGGCGTATCGCTCAGATTATGGTCACTGAAGGGGATGAGGTGACGGTTGGCCAGCAATTGATTGAGATGGATTCGCCTGAGATTAATGCAAAGATTAATCAGGCTGAGGCTGGTAAGCAGATGGCACAAAGTCAGCTGGACAAAGCCGAAAATGGCGCACGTCCGCAAGAGATTGCCCAAGCAAAGGCGGCGTGGCAAGCCAATAAAGCGGCCTCTGACTTGGCAGAAAATACCTATCAGCGTGTCAATCGCCTTTATGAAGAAGGTCTCATGGCAAGACAGAAGCGCGATGAAGCTTATGCCCAGTATCTTGCAACCCAAGATCAAACCGAGGCCGCACGTTTGCAGTACGACTTGGCAATGGAAGGTGCGCGCAGTGAAGACAAATCTGCCGCTAGCGCCCAAGTGGCGCAAGTCGATGCTCAGTTAGACGAGGCACTGGCTGCAAAAAAAGAAGCCAACTTAAAAAGTCCGATTGCTGGTATCGTGGATAACGTAATAGTCAGTGCCGGTGAAGTTATTGGTCAAGGTGTACCGCTATTAACGTTGGTCAATACCAACGATCAATGGGTGGTACTGAATGTCACTGAAACCTATTTGAACCAGTTTGCCATTGGTCAGCAATTTACCGGTACTATTCCCGCATTATCATCAGCGGACAAGCCTTACAGCAAACAGTTTACTGTCTATGCAACGTCTACATTGTCTGACTTTGCAACGTGGCGACCCACCAATAATGATGATGGCTTTGATGTACGTACCTTTGAGGTCAAGGCGCGACCGAGCAAACCTGATGCGCGGATTCGTTCGGGAATGAGTGTCATCGTCCGTATCAATCCAACCGCTGCCAATCAGAGCCAAGAGTAAGCCATGCGTAAAGCTCAGCTCAGGGATGCTTTTGTACGTAGTGCCGTGTACGAGCGGCGATTTTTAGCCAAAAATCCTTGGGATTTTGCCATGGTGATTTGGATACCCTTGGTCACGGTGCTGCTGATTTGGTGGATTTTTTCGCAAACGCAAATTACCAACTTGCCGATTGGGGTAATTGATCAAGACAATAGCCCGATTGCCAATACCGCTGTGCGCTACCTTGAGGCCAGTCCTGATATCACTGTCAGACAACTTTATCACTCGCCCGCCGCTGCTGAAGCGGCAATCCTGCAACGAGATATTTATGCAGTCGTGATTATCCCTGAGGATTTTTCGCGTAATATTTTGTCTAGCAAACCAGCACCGCTGATTTTACAAGTAAATGCCCAGTATGGTACACACTCGGGTATCATTCAAAAAAGCGTTCAGTCTGTCGCTGGTACCTTATCTGCTGGCGTTGAGATACAGCGGTTGGTTAAACAAGGCATGGCACCCTCGCAAGCGGCGATTGCTTACTCACCAATCAGTATTCAGCGCATCAGTTTGTTTAATGCGGCAACCGATTATCAGCAGTTCTTAGCCTCCACCGTGATTCCTGCGCTGCTTCATATTTTGGCGATGGTTATTGGCGCAACGACGATTGGACGCGAGTTGCGGGATAGACGCATCGGACGCTGGTACACTTTTATTGATACCGGTCGACCCGATTTGACGGCACTCGTAGACAGTGACACAGTCTCTACACTAGACCATAAGCAAAGCCGTAGCGATGCAACCAAACCATTAGCAGCGATCAAAAAAACTCAGCAAGTGAGTATTGCCGTCCTAGTATTTGGCTTATTAGGCAAATATTTTTGGCCGATGTTGGCTTACAGTATTTGGTCCGCATTGGCGCTATGGCTCGCCACGCCGCAACAAGCGGTCGCTCTCGCTTCAATTATTGTCACTTATATCGGTCTAGTATTACTGATGATGCTGTCATTTTGGCTGGGAGCCATATTTACCTTAGGCTCATTTTCGTTGCGCATGGGCTTGTCATCTACAGGCTTTATTTCGGCACCTTCTTACGCTTTTGCAGGCGTCACTTTTCCTTATATCGCCATTAGTGATAGCGCCCAGCACTGGTCAAATGCCCTACCGCTCACCCATTATTTAAAACTACATATCGCCCAATTACAGATGAACGCCCCTGTTGCCATATCGCTGCCAATCATTTACGGACTAACACTAGCGACCATTATTGCTATGGGTCTGACTGCTGTGTTAAGCAAACGCGCACTGGCACATCCTGAACGTTGGGGAGCACGCTAATGTCATCATTACCGAAAAACAAGCCACTAAAGACGCCTGCGCAATCAGCCACGTTGTCATCGTCACAGAGCTTCTTGGGCAGTTTTTTACAGACTCTCAAAGACATCTTTACCGATAAAGGCGTGGTTTTGATGTTGATTATCGCCCCTATTATTTATGGCTTCTTTTATCCATGGCCGTATTCCACTGAAGTAGTCAATCACGTACCCGTTGGTATTATCGATAAAGACAATAGCAACTTATCTCGGACAATTGTCCGTTATGCGAGTGCCAGCCCGCAATTAAATACCCAGCGCTTTGTCAATGAGCAAGATGCCATTGAGGCCATATGGTCGGATCAAATCGCCGGTTACATGGTTATACCCAGTGGCCTTGAACAGCAAGTGCTATCGGGTAAAGCGGCTAGCGTGAGCGTACTGGGTAATGGTGGTTATTTTATTTTAAATAAAAACGTACAGTTAGGATTTTTAAAAGCGGTCAGTACAGTATCCGCTGGCATTGAAGTGAAAAAAAACGTGGCAAAAGGCGCGTATTCGCCTACCGCTGCCAAAAACACCCAAGCCGTACCGCTACAGATTATTCCTTTATATAACCAAACCGAAGGTTATGGTGCTTACGTAGTGCCAGCGGTATCCATTATTATCTTGCAGCAGACGTTACTCATGGCCACTGCGATGCTGATCGGTACTTGGTATGAGCAGCGCCGCCACAGGACTACGATACGCGGCTGGCTTGGACGTATTGCTGCGCTCAGCACGCTAAGCTTTATCATCGGCTGCTTTTATTATGGCTGGGCGTTTGAGCTACATCATTATGCACGCGGACAAAACATGGCTGGCAGTTTGTTATTCTTGCTATTATTTTGTCCGACCGTCGCGACGCTTGGCTGCTTGCTCGGACTATGGTTCCGGCAACGTGAGCGCAGTTTGCAAATTTTAATCTTTAGCTCGCTACCGTTATTTTTTATCAGTGGCTATCCTTGGCCTGCCGACCAACTACCAGAAATACTGCAGTTTGTACGTTGGTTGATACCGACTACCCCCGCTATCAATACCTCTGTGCAGCTTAATCAAATGGGCGCGAGTATCGCTCAAGTCGCTATGAGCTTTTATGCGCTGGCAGGCTTGTGGGCATTTTACTTTGCATTACTGCTGCTATTTCGCTGGCGCACCTCACAAAAAATAAGTGCCTTATAGCTTTATACAGTCAAAATATCCTAAAAACACAACGGTATTGCTGATATCAATTTTTTGCAGCCTCTGTCTGCGCAGGCACAGCAAGCAAGAAAAATGGATATCAGCAATGCATCATGTATCGATATTATCTGCACTATTTTCCTTGTTTGACTGCAACTTACCTCATTTTTATCACCATTTCTAAAATGAGGACACGCCCTAACACATAAAAAAAGCGCCTACATTATAGTTAGGCGCTTTCTTACTTATGAACTCAGTCTTTATTACCGCTTAGAAAACGCGGTTAAGACCATTGAGTGCCGCGACGCGATAAGCCTCTGCCATCGTTGGATAGTTAAAGGTCGTATTAACGAAATACTCAAGAGTATTATTACATTTCATGACCGCCTGCCCAATATGGATAATCTCTGAGGCATGGTTGCCGTAGCAATGAATCCCCAATATCTCAAGGGTCTCACGGTGGAATAGTATCTTTAATACACCTGTGCGCTCACCGATGATCTGAGCACGGGCTAGATGCTTAAAGAAAGCCTGTCCTACTTCATAAGGGACTTGCTCATCCGTTAGCTCCTGCTCGGTCTTACCGATACTAGAGATTTCTGGAATGGTATAAATACCAGTAGGGACGCTCGAGACTGGCTCTGCGTCACTATCACCAACCATAAAGGCTGCCGCACAGCGACCTTGGTCATAAGCGGCAGAAGCCAGAGATGGCCAGCCAATCACATCGCCAGCCGCATAGATATTTTCGATATCAGTACGGTAGGTATCATCCACTTTTAGCTGACCACGACTATTGGCTTCTAAGCCGATAGCTTCTAAGTTTAAGCCTTCCGTATTCCCTGAGCGACCATTGGACCAAAGGATCGCATCAGACTTGATTTTCTTACCACTTTTTAAGTGCAAAATGACACAATCATCGTGAGTTTCAAGATGATCGATCTCTTCATTGTTGCGAATCAGAACGCCAAATTGTCTAAAGTCATGCGCTAGCGCATCACTGATTTCACTGTCTAAGTAGCTGAGTAGCTTGCTCTGATTGTTGATCAAGTCGACTTTATAGCCCAGACCAGTAAAGATAGAGGCGTACTCACAGCCAATGACCCCAGCACCATAGATGATGATTTTTTTGACCACATAATCCATTTGCAGGATTTTATCTGAGTCAAAAACGCGTGGATGATTGAAGTCTAAAATCTCTGGCCGATAAGGACGGCTACCGACCGTAATAATGGCTTTATTAAAAGTAACGGTTTCAAAGACATTTTCGTCGAGTTCGACACGGATGGTATGCGCGTCGGTAAAGCTTGCCCAGCCATGAATCACTTCAATCTGATTGCGCTCATAAAAGCGGGTATGGGTACTGACTTGATTGCGTATCACTTTGCGGGCGTTGGCGAGCACCTTATTTAGCGGTACTTGATGATACTCCATCGCTTTGGTAAACATCGGATCACGGCGAAAGTTAATCAAGTTAAATACCGATTGGCGTAAGGCTTTACTCGGAATCGTGCCGACATGAGTAGAGTTGCCCCCGACTTGCTCACGTGGATCGATGACTACAACTTTTTTGCCTGATTTAGCAAGCTTCATGGCAGCCGCTTCACCAGCGGGACCTGCGCCCAATACCACCGCATCATATTCAAACTGATGCTTATCACCCTTGATACGCTCAGAGTCTTTGGTAAAGCCTGACTTTACATCAATACGAGTATCATCTAGCGGGTTGACTAAGTCAGGATGGTGCATGATGTCATCGTTGACTTGCTCATGCGTTTGTTCGATTTTTTCTTTTTTGTTTTGCCCTTCTGTGCGTTCAGGCGTCGGCGCTGTGCCGCTCTCTTTATTAGACACTTCAGTATGAATGTCTTCACCGATATCATTGGTAGCGTCGTTTGGTTTTTTGCTTCCCATCGTGTCCTCTTTATTTCTTTATTTATCTGTCTTTAGGCTATGAGTGAATCACTGCTTAGATGAGCCATGGTCATGCTGCTAAGGAGTGCCCACCATACGTTGTGATAGGATGTTTTGCAATGTCCAATGCCCTGTCAAGCTTTGCTTGCCTTCATCTATTTGTGGACGCACGCTAATCACATACTCAGTGCCAAGGCTTGGTTTAAAATCATCGATCCAATCATAAGGAATCTGAAACACGCTACCATCTTTGCTCGATTTAGCCAGCAGGCACTGCATCGGTAAGGCCGAAGCACATGCCACACGATTTGGCGTCACGGTAAGCGTTTGCGCTTCACCCAACACGATAGTTGGAATATAACGTGGCTCAGGTACCGGCTCGCGTGCAAATAGTGACGTCTGACAAGCACTAAGCAAAGTAGCCGCGCTTAACAACAGGCTAGTAAGTAATAAAGGTGTCTTTCTAGACTTATAAGGTGAACTCATAATATTCTCTATATGATAAAGGCATGGTTTTAAGTGAAATGGTTTTAGATGAGACTGTCATATATAAAGTGGTACAAATTTTTTTGGTCAACGCTGACGTATGACCAGCCGCTAGCGTTAGCCAATGCGGCGTTTAAGACCCGTCATCTGTAAGATACGCGTGGCAATCTCTTCCACCGACATCTCTGAGACATCTAGGCTCGGAATACCGTGAGTAATATAAATCCCTTGTATCGCCCGTTGCTCTTGCTGGCACTGCTGATAGCTTGAGTAACGACTACCAGCACGGCGCTCTTGACGAATTTTGACCAAACGATCGGTATCAATAAGCAGACCGAACAATTTGTCTTTGTGCTCACGCAATGCTTTTGGCAATTGGTTGTCGTACAAGTCATCTTCGGTCAACGGATAATTGGCCGCACGGATACCGAATTGTAAGGCTAAGTATAATGACGTTGGGGTTTTACCCGAGCGTGACACGCCCACCAAAATGATGTCAGCAGCATTATAATGACGCGTACGTGCGCCATCATCATTATCCAAGGCAAAATGAACCGCGTCGATACGTTCTTTATAAGTCTCAGAGTCGACATCATCGTGTGCATGACCTGAATGTCCGTCTGGCTCTACCCCAGTCTCTTCAGCGACACGCCCAATCAAACCCTCATACATGTCTAGATTACAGCTGGTTGCTGAGTTAATTTTTTCGCGAATCTCAGGGCTGACAATGGTATCGAACACCAAAGGCAGCACACCATCGCGCTGATAAGCCATGTTGATTTGCTCAACGGCATCTTCAGCCCGCTCTAAGCTATCAACATAGGGCAGCACGCGGGTCTCAAAAGGCACTGAAGCAAACTGACTTAAAATAGCGCGTCCAAGGGTCTCAGCCGTAATAGCCGTACCATCAGAGATAAAAAACGCACTTCTTATGGTTTGTGAATTGTCTAAGTTTAACGCATCATGATTTTGAATCGTGGGCTTATCTTGTTCGGATAGATTGCTCGAGTACATAACTTTAACACCTCTTTAACACCTCGGTTAAAACCCTAATAGTGGCCTAGAGTTAGCTTGTCGCTTTTTGCTCGTCTTTTAATCAATATTACTATTTTAATTATTTGTTAGGTTATTTATGCAAGTCATTGCACGCTTCATTATACGCATAATAGCGGCTCAATAGAAATCAATGTTGTCGGCAAACAGTGACACACCCGCGCCTTTACGGTCTGTATTGCGCTGCATGATTTTATTCATCGACTATATAAAACCTAACTTTATATTTTATGGATTGTGTTTTATATTTTATAGATTGTGTCTTATATATAGGTATGAAAAATATAAGTATGAAAACGGTAAAAGCGATTTTGGCCAGCATTTACTCATTTTTAGACATTTAAATAACCATAATGACACCCTGCTATGCTAGTAATATTAAAATTTTAGAGGGATCTCAAAAATAAAATACTCAGGCGGCTGCCATAAATTATGTAGCAATCCCGACAATTTGTATCTTTTTGACGAATTTTTTGGTTCAAGGTCTCGAAATTCTTTAAATATAGGGGTATAATCGACCGTTATAATCTTTACTAAATAACCTTATTTTCTGGAGTTATCATGGCAGCGCAATCTACAGCACTTGTAATCAATCTTGATCAGCTAGGAAAAGACGACATTGAGATGGTCGGTGGCAAGAATGCCTCGCTTGGCGAGATGATCAGCCATTTATCTGATTTGGGTGTCAGCGTTCCAGGCGGCTTTGCCACCACATCAAATGCGTTCAATCGCTTTTTGACAGAAACAGGCTTACTTGACAAAATCAATAGCGAGCTAAAAACATTAGATGTGAATGATGTGAATAAGCTGGCTGCTACGGGTAAAAAAATCCGTACGTGGATTATTGAGCAAGAGCTGCCAAGCGATCTAGAGCAAGAAGTGCGTCAGTCATTCGAAACCATGAGTGGCGGCGAAGACATCGCCGTTGCTGTACGTTCTTCTGCGACTGCCGAAGATTTGCCAGATGCCTCATTTGCCGGTCAGCAAGAGACTTTTTTAAACATTCGCGGCATTGATAACGTCCTAATCGCGATTAAAGAAGTTTTTGCGTCTCTTTATAACGACCGTGCTATCTCTTATCGCGTGCACAAAGGCTTTGAGCATGAAGGCGTCGCTCTATCTGCTGCTGTACAACGCATGGTACGTTCAGAAACTGGCGCCGCTGGTGTGATGTTCACCCTAGATACCGAGAGTGGCTTTGATCAAGTCGTCTTTATCACTTCAAGCTATGGCCTAGGTGAAATGGTCGTACAGGGTGCGGTGAACCCAGATGAATTCTATATCTCTAAGAAATTGCTAGCCAATGGCAAGCCTTCGGTTATTCGCCGTAACCTAGGCAGCAAACATAAGAAAATGATCTATGGTGACGAAGGCAGCACGACTAAATCTGTCAAAACCGTCGATGTCGAAAAACAAGATCGTATGCAGTTCTCATTATCTACC
This sequence comes from Psychrobacter sp. 78a-MNA-CIBAN-0178, assembly GCF_040309625.1. Taxonomy (NCBI): domain Bacteria; kingdom Pseudomonadati; phylum Pseudomonadota; class Gammaproteobacteria; order Moraxellales; family Moraxellaceae; genus Psychrobacter; species Psychrobacter sp. 78a-MNA-CIBAN-0178. The sequence goes on along the minus strand of NZ_JBEOOZ010000010.1, from coordinate 14,624 downwards.
GAAGAGCTGACCTCACTTGCCAAGCAAGCAATGACCATTGAAAAGCATTATGGTCAAGCAATGGACATCGAATGGGCCAAAGATGGCGATACCAATGAAATCTTTATCGTTCAAGCCCGTCCAGAAACCGTAAAAAGCCGCCAAGACAGCAATGTCATGGAACGCTATATCATTAATACAACTGATGCAAAAATCTTGTGTGAAGGCCGCTCAATTGGTCAACGCATTGGTGCGGGCAAAGTACGTATCGTTAGCAACTTAAATGAGATGGACAAAGTCCAAGATGGCGATGTCTTAGTTTCAGATATGACTGATCCTGATTGGGAACCAGTCATGAAGCGTGCCTCTGCCATCATCACCAACCGTGGTGGTCGTACTTGTCACGCCGCTATTATTGCGCGTGAGCTTGGTGTTCCAGCTATCGTTGGTTGTGGTAATGCCACTGAACTGTTGGTTGATGGTCAAGACGTCACCGTTTCTTGTGCTGAGGGTGACACCGGCTTTATCTACGAGAGTCAGATTGATTTTGAAATACAGACCAACTCTGTTGAATCTATGCCAGAGCTTGCCTTTAAGATTATGATGAACGTTGGTAACCCAGATCGCGCCTTCTCTTTCACCCAAATGCCGAACGAAGGTATTGGTCTTGCACGTCTAGAATTCATCATCAACCGTATGATTGGTGTGCATCCAAAAGCCTTGCTAAATATGAACAGCTTGCCACGTGAAATATCACAAGCAATCAATGAGCGTATCGCAGGTTATGCCTCACCAGTTGATTTCTATGTTGATAAATTGGTCGAAGGCATCTCAACGCTAGCTGTAGCATTTATGGATCAGCCCGTTATCGTTCGTATGTCAGATTTTAAGTCAAACGAATACGCTAACTTGTTGGGTGGTAAGTTATACGAGCCATCAGAAGAAAACCCAATGCTTGGTTTCCGTGGTGCTAGCCGCTACGTCTCTGACAACTTCCGCGATTGCTTTGAGCTTGAGTGTAAAGCCCTTAAGCGCGTACGTGACGAGATGGGTCTGACCCACGTCGAGATTATGATTCCATTCGTGCGTACCGTTGATGAAGCCGCTCAAGTGATTGAGTTGCTCGAGAAAAATGGTCTGAAACGTGGTGAAAACGGTCTACGCATTATCATGATGTGTGAGCTACCAACCAACGCGCTATTGGCAGAAGAGTTCTTAGAACACTTCGATGGTTTCTCAATCGGCTCAAACGATTTGACCCAGTTAACGCTTGGTCTTGACCGTGACTCAGGTATCGTCTCGCATCTATTTGATGAGCGTGACCCTGCTGTTAAGAAACTACTGTCTATGGCGATTGATGCTTGCCGCAAAGCTGATAAGTATATCGGTATCTGCGGTCAAGGCCCATCAGACCATCCAGATCTTGCGTTCTGGCTCATGGAGCAAGGTATCAGCTCAGTGTCATTGAACCCTGATTCAGTATTAGATACGTGGTTCTTCTTAGCTGGTGAAGAAGCAAAGTAAGCCGTAACTTAAGTCACAGCGGTAATTCACACAGTCATTGAAGATACAACCATTAGGGTCTATTTGAAAAATCTTGAATAGACCCTAATACTATGTCTTACAGTAGCGACTTAATATATGACTAACTATGCAGGCAATTATGCAGATTTTCCTAGCTCGAAATAACGTACAAGCCGGTCCATACACTTTGGATCAGCTCAATATTATGCTGACATCTGGTGAGGTTTTGCTGGATGATTTGATCTGGCACGACGGCTTAGACCAATGGCAGCGAGTTGGCAATTTAACCAATAACCAACGGGCGTATCGACCTGCCAATATCAGCAGCCCTGAAGTTAATGACTCTATTATCAATAATGTCACCGTGTTTCCCGAAGATGCTGAAACCAGCAGCGCTAAAGACGGAAAAAGCGTGTCATTAGACAGACTATATGGCAAGCCTGAACGTCCAAAAGATAACGCTAAAAATGTGAAAGTAGATATGACAAGCAACCGTCATCATACACCGCATAATAACGTGTCATTAGATAAAACGGCTACCAATAAGAAAAGTACAGCCAAAGACAAAGTCGTTGGCAATGTGGTGCTTGCGCCTATTATGTCGCGCGTATTGGCGACTGCACTCAATGGCTTATTATACCTATTAGCTATCTTTCCACTGGTGTTGGCATTGACCAAAATGGATGTGGATTATAGCAAATTCCAAAATATTCAAGATATGGACACCGCTTATCAATATTCGATGACGCTGATGGAGAGTCTTCCTAGTAGCACATTGATGATATCGCAAGTCATGGTCTTTGGTTTGTTTGCGCTACAATTGATATTTATCACTTTGCGTGGTCAATCATTAGGTAAGCTGATTACGGGTATTCGGGTAGTGGATCAGAACACGCACCGCTTGCCTTCTTTTCTTAAGCTTATCGGTACGCGTACTTTGCTGTTGTTTATCATTTACAACTTATTGTTTTCATTCACCAGCTTCTTAGGCTTTGTGATTGTTGCCATTCATTATTATATGGCGTCTAAAAGCCCGCAAAACATCGGTTGGCATGACAAACTTGCCAAAACCTTAGTGGTAAAAGCGGATAGCAGTCAATTGGTCAAACAACCAAAAGTAAAATAGTCAAAAATATCGCACCTTAAAAACACAGATGCTATGAGAAAAGCAGCGCTTAGCCGTTGCTTTTTTCGTTTATTAGCAGTAGTCGCGTATTAACCTTTGTTTTAGTGCCTGACTACTGCTATAATATGGCGCTTTATAACCTAAGCTTACCCTCTCTCTATGAGACTGAGTTTACCTTATAAATCTCCTTGCTATTAACATAGGGTTAATAGCTACTAATCCGTAAGGAGTCCAAATGAGACATTACGAGCTGGTGTTAATTGTACACCCAGACCAAAGCGACCAAGTGGTCGGCATGGTCGAACGCTATATCAAATTGGTTCAAGACAATGGTGGTGTTATCCATCGTCTAGAAGATTGGGGCCGTCGTCAACTGGCTTACCCGATCAACAAAATCCACAAAGCTCATTACGTTCTTTTCAACGTTGAAACTGACGGTGAGACTTTAGCTGAACTTGAAGAATTATTCCGTTATAACGACGCGATCATTCGTAGCCTAGTTATGCGCCGTGACGACGCTGTCACTGAAGAGTCGCAGTTAGCCAAGAATGCCGATGAAAAACGCGCACGCAAAGCAACTACTCGTCGTCCAGACAGTCGTGAAAACGATAATGACGACAACGACAACAGTGAAGACTAATTAAAGGAGAATACTCATGGCACGTTTCTATCGCCGTCGCAAATTCTGCCGTTTCACTGCTGAAGGCATCACTCACATCGATTATAAAGATGTTGAATTGCTAAAACAGTACATCAGTGATAATGGCAAAATCGTACCAAGCCGCATTACCGGTACGTCTACTAAATACCAGCGTCAGCTGGCGACTGCTATCAAGCAAGCTCGCTATCTTGCGCTACTTCCGTACACTGACAACCATCAGGGTTAACCGTTAACTAGGAGTGACTCATGCAAATTATTTTGTTACAGCGTATCGTCAACCTTGGTAAACTCGGTGAAACTGTCGATGTAAAACCAGGTTACGGACGTAACTTTCTTATCCCTTTGGGCAAAGCACTACCTGCTACTAAAGCTAACATTGAAAAGTTCGAAGCACGTCGTGCTGAGCTTGAAGCTGAAGAAGCTAAAGAAGTCGCTATCGCTCAAGAACGTGCTGATGCATTGACTGATGTTAATGTTATCATGCGTGCTAAATCAGGTGACGAAGGCAAGCTATTTGGCTCTATCGGTACTCGCGATATCGCTGAAGCATTGACTAACTCAGGTCTAGAAGTAGACCGTGCTGAAATCAAGCTACCTGAAGGCACTTTACGTCAAATTGGTGAATATAATGTTGATATTCAACTACACCATGACGTTACTGCTAGCATCTTAGTGACCATTCTTTCTGAAGATGGTGATAACGAAGATTCAGCTGAAGAAGACGAAGCACAAGACGAGAACGAAAACTATTCTGAAGAGTAATCTTCAAAATATCTAGGGCGTGTCTTCATTTCAAAAATGGCGATAAAAATGAGATAAATTGCCGTCAAACAAGAAAAATAGCGTAGATAATATCAGGATATTAACCAGTTATTTGACGATGTTTGGCAAGATTTAGCCATTTTTAGCCCATTTAGATGACTATCGAGTGAATTGAAGACACACCCTAGTTCAAGTCTAAAAAAGAGCCAGTAACTTATGTTGCTGGCTTTTTTTGTCCTTTCCTTTGTTTTCTTAATAGTATAGAGATGAAGCAACCATAACGATGCGATCCTCATACAGCTGATATCTGACTAAAACCCGCATTCAAATCTTCTTTGTCATACCAAAGTCTATGTTGATAGTATTCAGCAACAAATAACCTAAAAACATATACTTAACAATAAGATACTCCCTATGAAAGCCTCTTTATTGTCACTGATTAAGTTGATATTATAATTCTATCTTTTTTATAGATAAGACAGGATCATATGATAAGCACTAACGATAAGTTACTTTGCACACAAGGTAATGACTTTTATTTAGAAGGTGAAACCTATACGGTAGGTCGGATCGTTAATGATAAATACTTTCAATTATTAACGGGTAGCAATGACGATCATTGGTATGCGACTTTAGATGATAAAGGTATTTATGTCAGCTTCGATTCTATGACTGCTCAAAGCAAAAAAGCTTGGTTCGATAAGATAGCTTAATAAAACGCTCATTTATGAGTACATATCATAGCTTTTTACAAGGACTGGTCATCATATATGGCCAGTTTTTTTGGATGAAAATCTAATCTACTACGTTGCTGATAGCTTACAGGTTGAGACCAATCAGCTGCTATCTTTGGCACACTCTGTCCAGCTTCAATCATCTTAGCTGCTGTTATCCAGCCAGCATGACCGACAGCTAGTATTGATGTGTGGTCTTGTACGGCTGAAGCTTTATTTAACCAGCCTTCAACACGGTCAAATAACTCCTGCAAACTTTCCCCATTATCGGGCGCAAAGTCTGCAAAATTATCACACCAGTCATCAATCTCTTGCTTTGCGATTTGCTCCCAAGGTCGGCCATCCCATTCGCCAAAATCAATCTCAGCAAGCTCAGGCGCGACTCGACAGTGAAAACCTCGTTGCACTAATATCTGCCCAACTTTCAATGAGCGTTGTAATGGGCTTACCCAAATGACTTTAGGCAACTGATGCAAACGGGCAAAGCGCTGTATTTTATTAGCCAGACGCTTAATTTTGCGTTTATCGACATTGATATCCGTCTGTCCGATGCAAAACCCATTAGCTGCAATAGGCTTTGGATGACGCCAGATATAAAGAACCATTGATTGATTAGCCTTTTCTAAAGATTTCTTTTGAATTATAAAAAAGGTATAGCCGCTGCCAACCCAGCATATATCGCAACTTCGCTAAGCTGTTGTGTCGCCCCTAGTCCATCACCCGTATAGCCCTCCAGACGCCTACGTAATAAGCGCCGCATATACTCAGTGGCAACTAAAGCCAACACTAAGGCCAATAGCCATTGAGCGATGCCAATCTGCTGTATGGCATTAGGAAATATAACCATCATTAAAACGCCTGCCACCAGTAACCAGCCGCTACTGAACAATCCTTGTAACGCTGTCAGCTGCTGCGCCATAGGTTTGGCCTTGGCATGCTCTATCTCACCGCCATAAGGCAATAGAGCAAGCAGGCTAATACATAGCAAACGTGAAGCCGTATGTCCGATAATCAGTGCGACGATAGCCACCGATAATGACATGCTGGCTAATAAGGAAATCTTTAGCAGTAATGCTGACACCAAACCTAACACGCCATAGGTGCCCAAGCGCGAGTCTTTCATAATAGTCAGCGTGCGCTCGCGAGTCAGACCACCGCCCAAACCATCGCAGCTATCTGCAAGACCATCTTCGTGAAAAGCGCCCGTAAGCTTAATCCCAAAAGCCGTACTCAGTACTGCAGCAACTAGAGGCGTAAATAAAATACTACCGAGCCAAAACACGCCAGCGCAAAGTAACCCAACCAACAAACCGACTGCGGGGAAATGACGGCTGCTCTCGTGTAGCCACTGCGGATTATAGTTTTTGAATGACGGTACAGGCAATCGTGTCAAAAACTGAGTGGCAACCAGTAATAATAGCCATTCATGCTTTATAAATTGCCCAACACTTAGTTTAGACAATGACTGCTGTGAAGGCTCTGGTTGATTTGATAGCTTTTTTGATTCTTGCTTTAGTGGCTTTGACATTAGTTATTTTGCTCACTAATACCCGCCTCACTAAAGCTTGCCATCTCATTGATAATGGCACAAGCTGACTGCAATAGCGGGTATGCAAGCGCGGCCCCACTACCCTCGCCCAAGCGCATACCCATATTGAGTAATGGCTCAGCATTCAGCAGCTTTAATAAATGCGCATGCCCCGGTTCAACCGAATGATGGGCAAAGATAGCATATTGAGCAACACCGGGCGCTAGGCGCTCAGCAGCCAACAACGCGCTACTAGCAATGAAACCATCGATTAATAAAATGCGGCGCTCACTGGCGGCCTGAATCAGCGCCCCTGCCATCATAGCAATCTCAAGCCCGCCTAATGCCGCAAGTATATCAAATGGCGCTTGCACTTCACTGTGCCGCGCTAATACTTGCGTTAAAATATCTGTCTTATGCTGTAGCCCTGCATCATCAAGACCAGTACCACGACCAATACAATCAGCAATTGCTACATTACCCAATCGTGCCAATAAAAGACTCGCCGCTGAAGTATTACCGATACCCATCTCACCGACAATTAATAGGTTGCCAACCATATCCTTTACTACGTTCATACCGTTTTCTAGCGCAGCTAAGCATTCCTGCTCTGTCATGGCAGGTTCTGTTAGCGCATCTCGGCTACCATGACGGACTTTGTAATCGAGCAATTGTGGATGGTCTTTAAAAGGAGAACTGGCAAAGTCTGCATCTACACCAGCGTCGACTACCTTTAGCTCGATATTGTGCTGACGCGCCAAAACGTTGATAGCAGCACCGCCCTGCAAAAAGTTATAAACCATCTGCGCAGTGACCGCACTAGGATACGCGGATGTGCCATGCTTGGTTAGACCGTGATCGGCGGCAAACACTCGAATCTGTGGTTGGGTAATATTCGGTGTAAGCGTCCCTTGGATCATGCCCAATTGCAGTGCCAGTGTCTCTAAGCGACCCAGTGCGCCAAGTGGTTTGGTTTTTAGATCTATAATTTGTTGTAGCTGCTGACGTAGGTCATTGTTTTCTATATTGGCAATAGTGGGCGCAGTAAATGTGATCAAGGCAATCATCCTAAAGGTTATAAATGAAACAGGAGACTATGGTAGCAGATTATCCAATTTATAATGATATGATTGGCCTAATTGCACAATTCCAACTCGCATAATCGTAGAGTATTTCATGAAAATTTTAATCGCCCCTGACTCATTTAAAGAAAGCCTAGAAGCATTGGATGTCTGCCACGCTATCCAGTCTGGATTCAGTCAAGTGTTTCCTGACGCTGACTATAAGCTGCTACCCATGGCAGATGGCGGTGAAGGAACTTCTGCAGTATTGTCTTATGTACTAGGTGGGCGCTGGAAAAACGTGGTGGTGAACGATCCACTCATGCGACCAATTACTGCCAAGTACCTGCTATTAAAAAATGAGACAGCCGTAATTGAAATCGCTCAAGCCTGTGGTCTGCATTTATTAACGACTGAAGAAAGAAATCCATTAATTACGAGTAGTTACGGCGTTGGCGAACTTATTGCGGATGCTTTAGATGAAGGCGTTAAACGCATCATTATCGGTCTGGGCGGTAGTGCCACCAACGATGCCGGTCTTGGTATGTTGATGGCGCTTGGCATGACGTTTCATGATAGTGACGACAATACGTTAGCCCAAGGCGGCGGCGCGCTGGCCAACTTGCAACGATTAGATGCGACAAACTTCCATACTAGTGTGCTGGAGACAGTATTTGAAGTAGCCTGTGATGTCACCAACCCTTTATGTGGCGAGTTGGGTGCCAGTGCAATATTTGGCCCTCAAAAAGGCGCCAGCCCGCAACAAATCAATGATTTGGATAAAGCGCTAACGCATTTTTCGAGTGTATGTGAGCAACATGGCTATCAGAATTACCAAGACATAGCGGGTGCTGGTGCTGCAGGTGGTCTTGGCTATGCGTTAATGAGCTTTTGCCAAGCTGAGTTAAAATCAGGCTTTGATGCAGTGGCAAAAGTTACCAACTTATCACAGCATATTGCAAATGCTGATCTGATTATTACTGGCGAAGGTAAGCTTGACGTGCAGTCTGCTATGGGCAAAGTAGCTAGCGGTATTAGTCAACTCGCCAAGTCTAGTCACAAACCTGTGATTGCTATTTGTGGTAGCGTTGACGGACTCAACCCTGCTCAGACCAGCCAATTCGATGTTGTCATGCCTAGTATTCAAAAATTAGATTCTATTGATAAGGTATTTAAAAACGCTTATAAAAATATCGAAACGACTGCGGTCAATATTGCCGCAGCGATACGCTTGGGTCAAAGTATGAAGTAGCTGTTAATACGTCTCAATTACTACTCGATGATAACCGCAAGCAACAATATAAAGCCAATTTCTTGACTATCAATCAATGGGCGCTACTCATTCCAAAGCGCGCCCATTTAGAGCCCTATCGGTTTAATTGAGGACGTGCTCTAATATCCAACAGCTGACTGCATTGGCATTAGCATAGCGCCTATAATCAATAACGGGATGGCGATTAAGGTTTTCAAAAATGGATACTTGGTCTTTTCCCATCTGGTAAAAACGAAATACAAATTAGCAAAAGGTACAAATAAGTACATGAGTCCCCAAGCAGTCGACTCTTGAAAGGCAATGATAATCAACTTAATCCCGTAAATTATACATATAATTAAAGCGATAAAAAATAAAGCAATTCCTACGATTCCCATACTGCACTCCTCAAAGACATCTTTATGTAAAGTAAACTATCAGATTTATTGCTGAAACATAATAACAGCTGACTTAGAGAATGTATAATAATATTAGACATATGTGCAACAAATTTAATCGAGCTTACTTATCGATATTACTTTTCACTGACTATATATTCTTTGACTTTGGCGTCGTACAGGTTGCAAGCATTAAGCACAAAACAATAGATATTAAGAAATCCGCTAAAAAAGCGGCTTATTCATACTACTGAATGTTAGAAAGTACGGTTAACTTTAGCGATCTGACAAATAAAAAAGGACACAATATTGCTATCATGCCCTCTTTATTCATACCTATATTACAATCAGTCTATTACTCAGCCGCGATGGCTATCATCTCAACCAGTAGTTCAGGACGCGCCAATGCTGACTCGCCACAAGCACGCGCGGGCGGCTGGATACCCTCAAACCAGTTATCCCATACTTCGTTCATTTCGGCAAAGTCCGACATGTCTTTTATCCAGACTGTCACTGATAGCAGTTTTGACTTGTCGCTACCCACTTCTTCTAACAACGTTTGGATCTTTTCCAAACAAGTCAAGGTTTGTGCTTTGATGTCATCTTCCGCATTGCCTACTTGACCACACAAATAAACGGTCTGATTATGAACGACAATTTTACTCATACGCTGATTGCTATGTAGCTTTTTTATCATATTGTATACCTTCAATTTATGAATTTAAGTCTTTGTTGAGCTATTCAGATATGCTGTTAATCTGATATGAGCTTAGTTAGAAAAACGTTGAGCGCTAAAGGGCGCTACATCTACCAGTACCGGCTTGTCATGAATCATCTCTTCAACCAAACGACCTGTCATCGGCCCTAATGTAAAGCCTTGATGACTGTGACCAAACGCAAACCATAGTTTGTCATGCTTGTCTGCAGGCCCAATAACTGGCTTCATATCCGGCATACAAGGACGTGATCCTGCCCACGCTTCGCTCTCAACCGCATCTTCTAATGGTAAGATTTTGCGAGCAAACTTCAATACCGTTTTTAATTGACCGAAGTTCTTTGGTGCATCCATTGTGGTCATCTCAGCACCGGTCGTGATGCGAATCCCTTGCTGCATTGGCCCCATGACAAAGCCTTTATCCATATCAAACATACTGTGATTGATATTGTTTTTATCCGTCACTTTAAAGTGCTGATGATAGCCACGCATCGGGAACAAGGGTAAATTGTAGCCAAGTGGTTTGATCAAGTCATTAGACCAAGGGCCTGCTGCAATCACCAACTTATCACTATAGTAAGTGTCATTATCAGTGATGACTTTCCAACCTTCACCGTCTTGCACGATTTCTTTTACATCACTCTCTTTTATCGTGCCCTGCATGTCTTGGAAGTTTTTCGCATAGGCTTTTACAAGCGAGCTTGGGTTTGACACTTGCCAAGAGTTTTTCCAATGAATTGCACCAACGAAACCTTCAAAATTGGCGCTAGGCTCCATGGCTTTTAATGCTTCAACGTCTAATACGTTATGCTCAACGCCTTGGTTACGAGCATCAATAGCAGAGGCAATCGCTTCTTTAAAGGTCTCCTCCGAGCGATGCAATTGCAACCAACCATCACGAGTAACTAGCTCATCAGCACCAGAGGCGCTAATCATGGTTTGATGCTCGCTGGTGCAATGCTCAATCAACGTCTGCCACTCTGCTTCTATTTTTTTGACAGAGGCGGGCGTAGAGTATTTCCAGTATTGTAAAAGCGCCTGATGATAACGCAAGATAGCTGGGATACGATAGCGAATATCCGTCCCTTGGTTGGGTAATACTCTGATCATCTCAGTCAACTGACGCGGAAATGGATGCGTATGAATCGCTTCGCGCTGGATGAGGCCTGCATTGCCATATGAGGTCTCTGACCCGGGTAGCTTTTTGTCTAACAACAACACCTGCGAACCGTTCTTTTGTAGATGCCACGCAATCGATGTGCCAACCATACCAGCACCAATAACAATAACCTCATAGCGCATAGAATATCCTTTCCTGATAGGTAGTAGAGTCTTGCTTAATAGGGGGTGATAATAACGCGAACCTGACAATTAATAAACCCATATCTAACGGATTTTTTTGTTATCAGATACTTTTGGTTATAGGATTTTATACAAAGTATTTTGGAATGGAATAAGGTTAGTAGTGAGTAGTGAAGAAATCGTCATCGTTTCAAGAAAAAACGTATTTAGATAATCAGTTATACCTTTAATGAAATAGATACCTTCTTATCATTTGATTCGTATTTTTCTCATTAATATAGTCAATTAGACCATATAACTCTAGGTAAAATAGACTTAAAAAATAATTTTAAAGTAATTAGAAAACAACTTCATTTTACGGCTCGTTTTTAGCAAATAGCTGCAACCAGTCACTGAGACCATTAATATCAAAGGCTTTTGCACCATAACCAATACTTAGTAAATCCTCAGGCAGATATTCATCAAACTTCTCGATTATCTTATTGGGTACATTCTCGGAAAGTTCAGTCGCAATTGGCAAAGGTTTATGAGTTAACGCTTGTAAGAATTTCATAACTTGCACTGAATCGGTTTTATTAACACATATCACGCCCGCATACCTCTCAGTAGAGAAATTATGTTGCATCAGCAGGGCTGCTAAGGTGTTGACAATTTTATCACCGCGCCACATAAAGATATAAGTATTACCATCTTGGTCTATAAGTGGTCGATGACGCAGTTGACACCTATCAAAAGTATCAAGGCTTTCTGCGAACAGCTCGCGTGCTATTTTATCAGCGAAATCGACTTTTTTATCACCGACTGCAATACGATAATCGCCACTAATTAATATGTCATACATTTCTTGACGCACTCGGTCATGTATCGACATACCGCCGCTGTCAAAAGCGGGAGGCACACCGCCACCTTTAGCGGCAACGACATAGACGACTTTTTTATCCATATCTATATCTGCTACTTGCCAGCGCCTACCGCCAAAAATAATGTACTGTTTAGGTATGAGCACAGTTGTAACAGGTAGCGTGCCTAGCGTTTTACTACCAGCCACAAGACGATATTCCTCTGGCGTTTTAAACACCGCATAATCATATAGTAGCGTGGTGCAAATATAATCGTAGTCCAATTGATTTTTTTATCTCTCATAAATAAAGACCTAAAATAGTTTGGGAGTGATCTAACGTGACGGATTAAGATATTGTTCATATCCTATCAACGATGGCACCTACTTTATAAATATAATTAGGTAAGTCTAGGATCTTTAGGCACACCACTACTACAGTTGAATTTTTTTAAACCAACAGGTAAGTCATATTTTTTCCAATAGCTCCGAAGCTCAGGAGTTGTCAGTGATTTACCTTGACAGTCCCTAGGGAGCACTGCTTTATCACCCTCACAGACATAATATAAAGTGCCCTTAGGTAAGTTATTTTCTTTCCAAAAAAAGTTTGCTTGCGATTTAGGCACTGGATTGAAACGACGTTCTCCTGTTTTCCAACTTGTTTGAGTTGTACACTCGCTTAACACACCTATATCGTTAGTGAGATATTCAGTCTGTTCTCCTGAAAAGACTCCAGAAGGAGGTAGACATGCCGATAACCAAACTATGTTTGCTGACAACAATGCTAACTTAAATGATTTCACAACTAATTCCCTTTTAATAGTTAACCAGAGATAACTGTACGGTAAAATTGACAGGTATACGGATTGATTCTTAGGATACCAACTGGTATGAGCTCCTCCTTGAAACTTTTTGCCCGACTTTATTTTATCATTGTACGTAGATTTTTTAGTCTGATTCACGCCATTCGTTAAATATCTAAAAAAAAGCACCTCTTAATAAAAGAAGTGCTGTTGTCTTTAGACATAATTTATTTAAACCAAGGATATTCATCATCCTTAAGTACCCGATAGTCACTATCGTATAGGGGTAGATCTCTTTTAGTTATACCATTGTCCAGATAGGCGACGATTTGACCGTCTATTATATCTATAACCAAAGCGGCAGGTCTTTTATCTTCTGCAAAATACTGTCTAAAGATATTAAATATCTCTACATCACCCTCAGGTTGTTCTCTTTGATCTGGATCGTTTTGAGTAACAATGATGTTGCCTCTATAACGCTTGCCCTCTCTTTTAAAGTATATTCGATACCATGCAGGGACTGTTTGTTTGTCAGTATAGACTGATAAATCAAGTTCAGGTTTTGCTATGAACGACATATTCCCATTTATTAAAAACTCAGTATAACCATGTAAGTCAAGCGTAGTGGCTAAATGCCAAGGAAACTTTTGGGTGTTAAACGCCTTCCATCTATCGTACGGAACAGTGCCATCAGCTCTTTGCACTTGAATATGCTCAGGTAGCTTGTCAGTAAAGCCTGCTAAATATTTTTCTTCACTTAATCCCTCAGGATTGAAGTGATTAGCCTCTGCGAAGTACTCCCATGAGATGTCCACTTCTTTAGCCTGAAACTGTGCCACTTCTTCTACTTGTGCCCAGCCAAGGCGCATAGAGACAAAACCACCAGGAGCTAAGGCGAAATGAATCTCCTTAAATTTTTCTGTTTTTAACTTGTTTTCTATATCCATACTTAATTTTCGATTAAACTCTCGTAGAATTATTTCTTTAGGTATTCTCGCTCTGACATGATAGTACTTACCTTCGGTAGGCGACAGCCAAGTTAGATTAATACCGTCAGGTAGCATCGATCCACCACCTGCTTGTGCCCCTGCTGATCGCCAACCGCCATTTGCGTGAGCTGTAAATCCTATTCTTGCGCCATTGTCGTACATCCAAAAGGATTCACCTGCCACCAGCTCTACTGGATAATGACGCGGTGCAAATATAAAGGTTTCCCATGGGGTCTTTTGCTCATTCATAAACTTATCCTTTATAGAGGTGGCTAAGGTTTTGCCCTGCGATGATAGACACGCCGATAATAAGAGAACGACAGCGGAGAGCGCGATTAATAGGATTGATTTCATGTGCTGTCTCTTTAGACTTCATATCGGTTACGATTAATTTGATAAACCTAGCTATCATTTGCTACTTTTGGCACACCGCTACTACAATTAAATTCAGTTGTTCCTACTGGTAGATTGTATTTCTTCCAGTAGCGACGTATCTCAGGTGTGGTCAGTGGTTTACCCTGACAGTCTTTAGGCAGGACTGTTTGAGCACCTTCGCATACATAGTATAAAGTACCCTTAGGCAAATTGTTTCTTATCCAAAATGCATTAGCTTTACTTTTAGCAACGCCATTAAAAGTTATTTCTCCAGTCATAGGATTTATCTCGTCAGTGCATTCGTTGACAATTTGACCTAGATCATTTTTTAGATAGTCTTTTTGCTCGCCAAAGAGTTGACCTGTAGGCGTAAAACACGCGGTTAAGCTTAAGGTGCAAATAGAGAGTGTAAATAGTTTTATTGATTTCATAGTAGCTCCTAGTTGTGAAAATTAACCATCAATGACTTCACGATAAAATTGGTTAGTTTCTGGATTAATTCTATAGTCAAAGAACCAATAAACAGTTACACTAAAGTCTATGGCATACTCTAAAGATTACAGACAAATGATACTAG
>NZ_JBEOOZ010000009.1:0-108666 GCF_040309625.1 Psychrobacter sp. 78a-MNA-CIBAN-0178 | reverse complement strand
AATTTGGCGAGTGATTTCCTTCCTTGGCGCAGGCAGTTTAATATTATTAATTGGTTATTTGGCACCGTTGCCGCCTGCCCGCGAGGAAAGCGTCAATCAGGCACAAGAGTAGCCGCACATCTGGTTGGGCGAAATTGTGGCGTGAGCACTGTGGTTCTGTAGTAAACTGAACGCCATAAAAAGTAAATGACGATCGTCTTACTTTGAGCATTTTTTATAAAAGGTTAGTAAAGCAGATGGATAAGAGAGTAAGTATTCAGTGGTTCCCTGGGCATATGAATAAGGCCCGCAATGAAATCAAAGAAATCATGCCGCAGATGGATGTCGTCATTGAAGTGATTGACGCGCGTATTCCTTATAGCAGTGAAAATCCCATGGTCGCAGCATTACGCGGCGAAAAACCAGTCATCAAAATCCTGAACAAAGCCGACCTTGCTGACCCTGAATTGACCCAAGCATGGATGGACTATCTTGAGCAGCAAAGCGGTGTCAAAGCCATTGCTTGTGATACTGAAAAAGCCAATGATGTAAAGCGTATTATCGCCATCTGTAAACAACTTGTACCCAATAAAGTCGGCACCGGTCGCCAAATAAAAGCCATGATTATGGGTATTCCAAACGTTGGTAAATCAACGTTGATTAATACCTTAGCTGGACGCGCCGTGGCAAGAACCGGCGACGAGCCAGCGGTCACTAAGTCGCAGCAGCTGATTAAGCTTGACGATGACATCATGCTCTATGATACCCCCGGTATGCTATGGCCAAAGGTCGAAAATGAAAACTCTGGCTATCGCTTGGCGGCGACCGGCGGTATTCGTGATACCGCTTTTGACTTCGCTGATGTGGCCAGTTACACCGCTGAGTACTTGATGCATGCCTATCCTGAGCTGCTAAAAACTCGCTATAAAATTGAAGAGTTACCTAAGACAGATTGGGAGTTTTTTGAAGTTGCGGGACGTAATCGCGGCTGTGTACGTTCGGGTAATAAAGTCGATACTTACCGTATGTCTGAGATTCTGATTAATGAGCTGCGTAGTGGTAAGCTTGGGCGTATTACGCTTGAGACACCAGCCATGACGGAAGCTGAAGAAGTCGTCGTCGCTGAGCAACGTCTGGCTGCTGAAGAGAAAAGAATTGCTAAAGAAGAAGAAAAGCGCTTACGTCGATTAAAAACGCGGAAGAATCGTAAATAAATTGCATAAAGAATATTGGCTACTATGAATCCGTTAATACCCTCTGCTAAAACCATTCAGATTTATCTGCCAAAAGGTAATCCTCGCGGATTGCGCTTGGCAGAGATGACCACGCGTACGGTGCGTTTGATTGAGATTCCACGCATTCATATTGATGATTTTTTTGCGATGCCAGATGCCAATCAAGTTGGCTTATATTTTTTGATTGGTGACACCGACAGTATAGATAAGCCATTACTTTATATCGGGCAAACTGGCGATTTGAAAACTCGTCTCAATCAACATCATAAAAAAGACTTTTGGACGCGGGCTTTTGTCATGCTTTCAACCAATAATTCCATGACCCAAACCCATGCGCTGTATATGGAGCATAAAGCAATTGCCACTGCCCTTGACGTGGGGCGCTATGAGCTAAAAAATGGTAATAGTGGTAATAAGCCGCATACACCCGACCCATTAAAAGCTGACTGCGAAGAGTTGTTTCACACCCTTGATGTTTTACTATCAACCTTGGGTCAACCTATTTTTGAATCTTTAGCTATTCACGATAGCCTTTATAGCAACGAGACTGATGCACATAAACTGACCACACCCACTGATGTTAAAGTTAAAAAAACAGCTGAAATATCTCCAACGAAACCTATCCCAGTCCTGTTTTATTACAAGGTAAAAGATGGCGATGCACAAGGCTATTATGATGACGATGGCTTTGTAGTATTAGCAGGCTCTTTAATACGACAAACACAAACGTCATCAGCTCCACCATTTGTGGCTAAATTAAAAGAGAGTCTACTCAGTAGTGGCAAACTCATAGCGGTAAATGATACAAGCTATAAGCTCACTGAAAATCATTTATTTAAAACACCCAGTGGAGCCAGTTCTTTAGTGTCAGGTCGTTCGACTAACGGCTGGATTGAATGGAAAAATGCCGCAGGTCAAACTTTAGACAGCATCTATCGATAACGCCTTTAATCCCCACATGCGACCCTCATATAACTCTCATACTTTTTGAATTGCTCGCCCATCGCCTATGATAACCACTAATTTTAACCACATCACCTCTTCCCTAAACGCCTTCGCCCCACGCCTACTCGACTGGTTTGCCGAAAATGGTCGCCACGATTTACCTTGGCAACAGCATCAAACCGATACGCCAAACCCTTATATTGTTTGGCTATCCGAAGTCATGCTTCAGCAAACACAAGTGACCACTGTACTGCCCTACTTTGCCCGTTTTATGGAGTCGTTTCCGACGGTGCAAGATTTAGCAGCCGCAGATTGGGACACCATCGCTGAGCATTGGGCAGGTATGGGTTATTATGCCCGCGCGCGTAATTTGCATAAAGGTGCGAAGCAATTGGTTGAAGTTATTGATGAGACGGGCGATTTTCCGCAAACCTTAGCCGGTTGGGAAGCGATATCTGGCGTTGGCCCGTCGACTGCTGGGGCGATTATGGCGATGGGGCTACATCGTTATGGCGTCATCTGTGACGGTAATGTCAAACGCGTCCTGACACGCTGGGCAGCAATTGATGGCGATATAACTAAATCTGCCACCACTAAAGAGCTGTGGGCATTGGCAGAACGTTTAACCCCTAGGGAAAACTCAGGGTTATTTGCGCAAGCGATGATGGATATGGGCGCAACCTTATGTACTCGTAGCAAGCCTGCTTGTCTTTTGTGTCCGCTGCAAGATGATTGTATTGCCCATGCGCAAGGTCGCGAAACCGATTATCCAGTCAAAGCAAAAAAGCAGCCTAAACCCAGTAAGTATAGCAATGCGCTATTAATTAAAAATACGGATGGCAAAATACTGTGGTTACAGCGCCCCGATAACGGTATTTGGGGCGGACTATGGAGTTTGCCTTTGCAGTTTGTTGAAAAAATTGACGGTAAAATAAGTGGCAAAACAACTGCTAAAAATTCAGAAGCGAGCGATGATAAACCGTTAAAAGTTGCTAGCAATGAAAAAGTATATGAAACAGAATTTACCACTGCTGAGCAGATTATTAACGAGTGGCTGAATAACAATAAAATAGTTGCAAAAACAGTCAGTAAAACTTTATTAGACGATGCCCCTATTAAGCATTCGCTGACCCATTTTCATTGGTATTTAACACCGCAATCAGTCACTTTAAACGCTAAGCAAACTGCCGAAATGACCGAAGCCTTACAAGCGGCAGAGATTAATATTCATTGGTTAAATGCTAATGATGCTCAGGCAACCCTTGGGTTGCCACGAGCGATGGTTAAGATTTTAGAACAATAAGTGAATTCACTTAAATAAAATTCATAAAAAAAGCGACTCACAATGAATCATGAGTCGCTTTTTTTATTTAAGAAATACTAGAAGATTAAGACTTTGGCACACGCAAACGCATCAAGCCTTCTTGTTGTACCGTTGCTACCAATCGACCATCTTGCCAAAACTGCCCATGGTTTAAGCCCTTGGCATTAGACGTAGTATCACTCCACATGTCATACAATAGCCAATTATTCAAATCAAAATTGCGATGAAAATGCATCGAATGATCAATACTGGCCGCTTGTAAGCCGCTGGTCATAAAGCTAACGCCGTGTGACATCAGCCCTGTACCAACCAGATAAAAATCAGAAGAGAATGCCAACAGTGCTTGCTGAATAGCAATAGGCTGCTTGCCAAGCTCACGAATGCGCAACCAGTTCGCCTGTTTAGGCTTCATCGGCTCTGGATGAATCGGGTCACGCGGTTTGACCGGCTTAATCTCAACATGACGACGGCGCATAAAACGGGCTTTTAGCGCGTCTGGGACTTTTCCGACATACTCTTCTTTTAAATCCTGCTCGGCGAGCAAATCTTCAGGCGGCGGATAGACTGGCATATCTTCTTGATACTCCAAGCCTTCTTCCATCGGCGAAAACGAGGCAATCATCGAAAATATCACTTGCTCGATCGGCGCTTTGCCACGTACTTCTTTATATTGAATCGCCGTTACTTCGCGCGCAGACAGACTGCGACCGTCACGTAGGCGACGCACTTGATAAATCACCGGCTGATTGATGTCACCACCACGCAAAAAATAGCCATGCAGTGAGTGACAAGGCTTTTCTTGATCGAGTGTATGAGCCGCTGCCATGATCGCTTGCGCCAGCACTTGCCCACCAAAAATACGACTGCCAACATAGTCATGGCTCTTACCCTCAAAGACATCGGGGGTAACTTCAATAAGCGCTACAGTAGCCAGCAGCTCATCAATCAGTTGCGAATAATCGGACATGACGATATGTTTCCTTATTTTTATCAAAAACGCTAAGCATCTAAAAACGAGCCTCTAAAAACACGCACTCAACGATATCGATATGATATCGCGAAAGATCCTTTGCGGTTGAATGTAAAATAATTTGAAATCACTTGTTAGAAAGACACAAGGGAGATTCTAGAACAAAAAATACAGTTGTAGTAGCACGATGACTAAACATTCATTATTCGGCAAGAAGGCCAACATCTTACCCAAAATTGTGGGCTTTGGCTAGATAATAGCCACTTACTAGCCAGTCTCTGTCTCATGTATTGGGATAACAGATAAGATAGGCGAAATCCATTGTCATGAATCAATCATAAAAAAACGAGACGATTAAGCACCTCGTTTTTTTATCAGAATTTTAACTTATGGTTTTACTGCCACTAGCACGCGGATAGAGTCTGGCACTAGCGATAAATTACTCAAGGCTTGCTCGCCTTGGGCTTTTAGCTGCTCAAGACGCTCAATCTCTGCAGGACGGACGTTAGGATTGATGGTTTGCAGGTGCTTTAGGCGTTTGATTTCACGTGACCACTGCTGGCTAAAGCGGGCACTCGCTTGCTCACCAATCTCTGCAAGCTGCTGACGGGCAATGTCTTCTGCTTCATAATAACGCTGCTCAATCACATCGCCGCGCACTTTAATCACTTGGCGCGCACGGTTTTTATCCAAACGCTCAATATGCGGCATAATCATATCGGCGCTGATACGCGCGGATAAATCACTGCCCTGCTCACTGATAAACACACGGATATTTTGTGTGGTTAAAGTCGCTGGCAAATTGAGCAATCTTGGCGCAATGGCTTCAACGCGAAAATTCACTTCGAGCAACACCATGCCTTGTGGTACGGCAGCACTTTTTAACATCGCCACCGTAGTATTACCAAAGGTACTGGTACTTGCTAGCTCATAAATCGCGCGCATCAATGGATGCTCATGAGTGATAAATTCGATATCTTCATGCTGTAGCGCTTGCTCACGGTCAAAGGTCAAGGTCATGCCGTCTTCATCGCCAAGTGGCAAGCCATCGATATAATCACTAATCTCAGTGCTATCAATAGGGGCAATCACCCACGAGCCATCGCGTTGGATATTATGGTCAATATTGGCAGAAGCAAAGAAACGCTCGATAAACTGTGGCAATAGATTATGCCCATCAAAATCACGCATGGCATCAGCGATACGACCAGCCACACGGGGACGGCACGAGTTGTATTCTAATAGGCGATCACGACCCGCTTGTAGCTGTGCTTCCAGCCCCAATCGCGTCTGTTGTGCTTCTTCGATAATATCTTGCAAGGTCGTACGATTAGCATCGGTATCCGCGCCTTCAAGCATCGGCTTTAGGTCTTGAATATACTGCTCTTGCACGCTCTGTGCGGTCGGTGAAATCTGATTAAACATATTGAGCGCATCGTGATACCACTGATACAGTCGCTCTTGCGCCGTCCCTTGTACGTAAGGCACATGCAGCATAATCTGTTGGGTTTGTCCGATACGATCTAGGCGACCGATACGCTGCTCCAAGGTATCTGGATTGGCGGGTAAATCCCATAGTATCAGCTGGCTGGCAAACTGGAAATTACGACCTTCTGAGCCAATCTCCGAGCACAATAATATCTGTGCACCTTCACTGTCTGCGAAGAATGCGGCTGCTTGGTCACGCTCAAGCAATGTCATCTGCTCAGTAAAGATAGCCGTCTTAATGCCTGCATGCAGACGTAATACCGCCTCCAAGCTTTCAACGGTCGCGCCACTACGGGCAATCAATAGCACTTTTTTATGCTTAAGCTCACCGCGCAAAATATCAATCAACCAAGGCACACGTGGGTCGTCTTCTAGCCAGCCGCCGTCAGGTTGGTTTTCTTCGCCCCATAGCTGCTCGCGCAATTTACCATTGGTTTGATAGCTGTCTATCCACGCCTCAGGCAATGCCAGTGGATACGGCTGACTGCTACGACCATAAAACCCTTTGACACTCTCACGAGTATTACGGAATAAAATACGACCCGTACCGTGACGATCTAGTAGCTCGTTAAGGGCATGTGTGCGCAGTTTTTCGTCATCATTAATCGTTGCCAACTCATCAAGGCTGATGTCTAGCAAGCTGCTTAACGCGGCAATTTGACTGTCGCTCAAAGGCTTGTCTTCGATTAACACAGCAGCGACAGCAGCCGTTTCAGCAAAGGCTTCTTGACCATCGATAAACTCATCCAAATCATCAAAGCGATCTGGATCGAGCAAACGCAATCGAGCAAAGTGACTTTGCGCGCCAAGCTGCTCAGGCGTTGCCGTTAATAGCATCACCCCTGGCGTCTCTTCGGCAAAGTCAGCAATCAAGTCATATTTATCATTGCCGCCTTGTGCCTCATCCCAATGCAGATGATGCGCCTCATCGACCACCAATAAATCAAAACCAGCTTCCATCGCTTGGTCATATAAGTCAGGATGATCGAGCAATAGATCCATACCCGCAATGATACATTGCTCGGTGGCGAAGACGTTTTGTTCAGGATCGTGTTCTTTAATGGCTGCCGTACGTACCAAATCAAATAAAGCAAAGTTTAAGTTAAAGCGACGACGCAGCTCAATCATCCACTGATATTGCAAACTGTCTGGTACGAGGATAAGCACACGCTCAGCTTTACCCGTTAGCAGCTGTTGATGAATAATCAGACCCGCTTCGATGGTTTTACCCAGACCCACTTCGTCAGCGAGCAGCACACGCGGGGCGATACGTTTGCCAACTTCGTGAGCGATATAAAGCTGATGTTCAATAATATCGACGCGCGCGCCCATCAAACCTTTGAGTGGATGACCGGCCAGCGCCGATTGCATACGCAGGATATCTTGGCGCAGCTCATACCAATCGCCGCGCTCAATACGACCAGCAAGTAGACGCTCAAGCGGCTTAGCCAAGGTAATATTGGCAGCAAGGCGGGTTTCCATAATGCCGCGCTCATGCTCATCGACACCATATTTGAGTACACCCATGACCTCATCAACGGCATTGACCATGTAGCACTTGCCATCTTGGTCATAAATGCTGTCGCCGACCTTGAACACCACGCGTGATAATGGCGCAGAATTTTTGGCGTAGACGCGCGTCTCTTCACTTTGCGGGAATAAAATATGCACACAGCGGTCATCAACATCGATGACCACCCCCAAGCCAAGCTCAGACTCCGTATCAGATAAATAACGTTGACCAACGGCGAATTCAGTACTGTGCAATGAAGCAATAGAGATAGTCATAAGGCGATGTCTTTTGTACTCAGATAATAGGAAAAAATAGATAGCTCACAATGAGAGTCGCTAGGGTTGTCACTAGCGCGATATCATTCATCAGATATCACTCATCAATAGTCTGATAGGTCACCGGCCATACCGGCAGCATCAGTTTATTAGCTAGGTCGCAAGATAAAGCCGACCATTATATAACGTTAGCGGCTAGATGAGTGCGTTTAGTTGAGTTTTCAAGAGCAGATTCGTGCAAGATTACCGCAATGCCAAGCATAAGTTAGTCATATAAAACAAGAAGATAACGACTCGCAAGTAAAGAAAAAATATTGTCATTATAAAATTGCTTCTGTATTGTTAACAAATGCAATAGAACATTTCTTTTTTCTTACCTGAATTATCTGAACTGTCCAAACGCTCCTCTAAATATACCCTTTAAATACTCATTATTCGTCATTAACTGCTTTACGGTGTTCTTAAGCACAGCGTGGCTTTTTATAGTCTTTAAAATTATAGTCTTTAAAATTATAGTCCTTAAAGTTATGGCAATTAAATTTAATCAGTCGATTAAGTTATACCGCCATAACTTTTATACTTTTAGGTGTTTTGCCGTTATACATAGACCATTTTAATCAAAATTACACATAACCACCTGATTGATTGCGATCATTAGGGTCTGTTGAACATTCAAATGTTAGGACTGCTGATTGCTAAAATCGCACCAAATTAAGCGTAAACCGACGATAATGTCGAGACCTTAGCTAGGTTTACAACAACGTTTGGGGTGATTTTAGTATCAGCCTTTTAGGGCAGGGCTATTTTTTGCCAATACATAGCGAAATTGTCTAACCTAGAATGACTAGGCGTCAAAAATTTCACTGCGTATTGTCTAAAAAATAGACGCTGCCAGTACCACATTTGAATGTTCATCAGACCCTAAATTGTATTGGCAGTTTTTTTTGTGGTCACCATTATCCAACGACCATCACCACCATGAGTGCCTCCAAAAAAGTTGGCTTTTTTAATCAAGTCAGTACCCAAGTGACTACTATTCTATTTATTGCTTTTGCAATCGTACTCGCCGTCGTCGTTTATGTTGTTGATAAAGAAGGCTATGAGAAAATCCGCCTTGAATCTGCAAAACTGGTGGCTGAACGTGGTAATACGGCAGTCAATAGTATCTCTGCTGATATCAATCGGGTGATGCGTAGTGCGTTGCTGCTGCAACAAAGCGCACAAACCTTGCCAACAGAAGAGGCGATTTTACAAGCCAGTACCGCCAATGCCTTTGATAAGCGTGATTATAGTTTGTTAGGCAGTGGTGGTATTTGGCCTGATAACGGTGCGCTTGGGGCAAATACTGCTACCCACCCGTTCCTGATGGTACGTCAAAACGGCGATTATCAAGCGGTGTTGAGCGACCCAAATCCAGCCAATCCTTATTATCAGGAAGATTGGTTTAGCGTCTTAAAGCTGCTCAAACCCGAGAGCTGTATCTGGAACCATGTACGCGCGAGCCAAACCAAAGGCGAGCTGGCGATGAGCTGCGGTGTGGCAATCGAGCGTGACAATCAGTTTTGGGGTGCCAGTACGGTCAACTTTACCCTAAACCAGCTACAAGAAAACATCGTTCAGTTAAGTGAAAGCTCAGGTTCAGGTTACATTCTACTCTTGGATAACAGTGACAAGGTTATCGCTTCTTCTAACCCTGAACGCTTGAGCTATATTGATGAAAAGACAGGCACGCCACTTGATATTAAGCAAGTTATCAACTCAGACCCTGCTTGGCAACCGGTGCTTGATTTCTTAGATGTCCAACGTAACGAGACTATTGAGCAAGTTGCTGCTAGCGTATCGCCGCAAGTACAGCAAGTATTGAATACGATTGATAAAGCAGAAACGGGTGATTCCAAAGGTTATTATTTGGTCAATTATGCCGCTTATCTCAATAATAGCGAAAACAAGCAAAACGCTATGGATAGTCGCTTATTGCAGAGCTTTGAGCTGACTAAAGACAACTTCTACAACGGCAGTCAAGCGTACGTGTTTGAGATTCCTGAGACCTATTGGAAGCTTATCGTTGTCCAGCCTGATGCTGAAATTAACGCTATCGCCGATAATCTCAGTGAAAACTTGATTAACTGGATTGCCTTGGCGCTATTAATCACAGCGGGTGTGATTTACTTTATGCTGACATTCTTGGCATTCAAACCGTTGAAAGAAACCACCGATAAAATCTCTAAAGCGGAAAACCTGATTAACAATAAGCAATATAATAAGCTAAGCGAGGTTAAATTCGCTGAAGGTCGCAACGAGATTGGACTGGTAAACGGCTCTATTAATGACCTATTAGGCCGTATCCAATCTAACGAAGGTAAGCTTGCCAATATCAATCAGCAGCTAGAGATTAAAGTCGAAGAACGTACCGCTGAGCTGCAAGATACGCTAAAAGAGCTGAAAAACTCTCAGCTGCAATTGATTCGTTCAGAAAAAATGGCGACGTTAGGTCAAATGGTTGCGGGTGTTGCTCATGAAGTAAATACGCCATTATCTTATGTGCAAAACAACCTTGAAATTATCGGTCAGTTGACTGAGCAATACGAAGAGCTGATTGAACTGGTACAAGGGTTAAAAGCCGTTAAAACGGATGCCGCTGCTGATGGCAAAATTGATAAGCTATTGGCAGATATCGTCCGTGCTTCCGATGAAATCCAAGAAGATGACTTGTCGTCTGAGCTAAAAGAGCTGATTAAAGATTCACTCTTTGGCGTTGAGCAAATCACTGAAATGGTGTTAAACCTACGTAATTTTGCCCGCCTTGATGAGTCAAAAGTGAAAACCATCGATGTACGCGAGTGTATCGAAGCGTCATTGAAAATCGCTGGCAACTCTATCAGACATCAAGAAATTGTCACAGACTTTGCCCCAACGCCTGAGATTAAATGCTCGCCGTCACAGATTAACCAAGTCTTGGTCAACCTATTGAATAACGCTGCGCAAGCTATGGGAGAAAAACCGGATGGCAAAATCGAAGTGCGGACGCGCTCTGATGACAGCAATGTCTATATCGATGTCAGCGACAACGGCAAAGGTATGAGCACAGAGATTCTCAATCAAATCTTTGAGCCGTTCTTTACCACTAAGGGCGCAGGCGAAGGTACTGGACTTGGTATGGCCATCAGTCAGCAGATTATGGAGCAGCATAATGGCGACATTCAAGCGGTCTCGACCGAAGGCGTTGGCACCACCTTTACCTTAACGCTACCGATTGATAATGACTTAACGGAACAAAGCCTAGCAGCGTAAACGCTAGGTTCTGTCTTATTATAATTGATATTTTAATGATTATATAAAGCTATAGCACTATTATTCATCATAAGGATACCATCATGAATGAATTTGAAATGGAAACCCCTAGCACGGAGTTAGGGTCTGAACCAAAGCCAAAACTGGCATTTATTGACGACGAACAACGCATTTTACGTTCGATGAAACTGCTGTTTCGTAAAACGCATGACGTTTTTATCACCACTGACCCGACTGAATATATCGACTATATCAAAAACAACCACGTACACGTGGCGGTCAGTGACCAGCGTATGCCTGAGCGCGTTGGTGTCGATATCTTGCGCGAAGTCAAAGAAGTATCGCCGTCTACCATGCGTATCTTATTGACCGGTTATGCTGATTTGAACGCGATTATCGGCTCTATTAACGATGGAGAGATTTATCGTTATTTGACCAAACCTTGTAAATCTGAAGAGCTGCTTGCCGTCGTCGGTCGCGCCACCGAAATAGCTTTGACCTATAATCCAGACGAAGACGCTGAACAATTCGACAGCTCAGGCAACAAACAAACGCTATTGGTCATCGATGAAACCAACGATCTGATTGAGCAAATACGTAAGCAGTTTTCGAACAGCTATAGAGTCCTGCATGCTAAAGGCTTAGAAGAAGCTTATGATTATTTGGCGAATGAAGATATCGGTGTTTGTATTACCGACATCAATGTCAGCGGCGAGAACATCGCGCCGATTATCTTTACCTTGAAACAAGATGCGCCGCACTTGGTGGTTTTAGTACAAACTGAATTCCAAGATGCAGGCTTGTTGATTGATTTGATTAATAAAGGTCAGGTCTATCGCTGCTTACCAAAACCAATGCGCGCTAGCCTCCTTGAGATTAGCGTCAACCGTGCGTTCCAGCATCATACAAAACTGAAAGCCAGTCCTGAATTGGTTAAGCGCTATGAAGTCGAGCACGACCCTGAAAACGATGTGCGTATTGATTTAAGCAGTCGCGTACGTAGTCTAATAGGTAAATTGCGTAAGCGTTTCTCTTTATAAGCGTAAAAGCGACGTAAGCACAAAAACGACTGTCTCAAAAAATAAAACCTCTATTTCAATAAAATAGAGGTTTTTTGCTGGACGCTTTTTGACGGGGTTTTTTGACTAAAGACTGCAACGTGCTATAGTCAAAATATCCTAAAAGCGCTGCGGTATTGCTGATATCAATTTTTCGTAGACTCTGTCTGCGCAGGTACAGCAAGCAAGAAAAATGGATATCAGCGGTGCGTGATGTTTCGATATTACTTTTCACTGACCATACATTAAGCCGATGACCATCTATACGACAATAATAAATAAGGAATAACCATGCAAGCCGTTTTTTTAGATAAAGGTACGTTTTCTGATGGCGTCGACTTGCCAGCACCGACAGGCATCAGTGATTATGTGACTTATGATGATACGCCAAAAGACAATGACGTTATTTTGGCGCGCTGCAAAGACGCTGATATTATCATCACCAATAAAGTCCAAATCAATGCTGACGTCATTGCTAAACTACCCAAGCTTAAACTTATCCAGCTGACAGCGACAGGTATGAATAATGTCGATCAAGACGCTTGTACTAAGCACAATATTGCGCTGTATAACGTTGCCGGTTACGCGGTCAAAAGCGTGCCCGAGCATACCTTTATGCTGATGCTAACTGCCATGCGCGCCAGCATTCACTATCATCAAAAAGTGGTCGATGGTACTTGGCAAGGTAACGGTAATTTCTGCCTACTGGATATTCCACTGATAGATTTGGAAGATAAAACGCTGGGAATTATCGGCGTCGGTACTATCGGTAAGCGCGTCACCGAGATTGCCCGTGCCTTTGGTATGAGCGTATTGTGGGCAGAACATCAAGACCGTACGCCGCGTAATGAGGATTATACGGCGTTTGAAGAGGTACTGGCGCAGTCTGATGTGCTGAGCTTACATTGTCCATTAAACGAGCAAACCCAGCACCTTATTAATGCAGATACTCTGGCAAAAATGGCTAAGCAACCACTTATCGTCAACGTTGCTCGTGGCGGCGTTGTCGATAGCCAAGCGCTGACCGATGCCATTAATAGCGAGCAAATCATCGGTTATGCTAGCGACGTGTTTGAGCAAGAACCTATCACCGACGAGGATCCACTACTCAGCATTAGTGATCATCCCCGCGTCATCTTTAGCCCGCATAACGCTTGGGGCAGCAAAAGCGCGCAAGAGACCCTATGGGAAATGCTAAGTAAACAAGTTGCTGATTTTATCAATAAGCACTAAATGGCAACCAATAAAAGATCGTGAACAAAGAACTGCCGTTAAGAATGGGCGCTAACGCACTTAACGGCTAAAACGTAACCAGTCGTCTTTTATTTTACGGTACTTGAGCATGATGCGGTCGCTGACATAGTTGTTGGTCACGTGCCAAGGATAACGATCACCTTGCTTGGGCAGCTCATCTTGCGCCCGCTGCACATAGCCCGCCGATAGTGCACCCATCACCGTATCAGGCTGAACCTGCACTTTTTCGTGCTTGGTCTCAGCTTTTGGCACAGCGACCTGATAGCGATGGCTCTGCATATGCTCAAGTAGCCGTACGACATACTGACAGCCCAAGTCGATCTTTAGCGTCCACGAGGCGTTAATATAACCGAACAACACGGCCATATTCGGCACACCCTCAACTAAGACTGCTTTATACGTCATGCGTGCGCCCACATCGACAGGCTGACCATCGATATATAAGGCTGCACCGCCGAGCATTTGCAACTTCAATCCGGTTGCGGTGACAATAATGTCAGCATCGAGATGTTTGCCTGACTCAAGCATGATACCCGTTTTGGTGAAGTGGCTGATTTGATCAGTGACTACCGCGGCTCGTTTGCTATGCAAGGCATTAAATAAATCACCATCTGGCACCGCACATAGTCGCTCATCCCACGGATTGTAAGCCGGTACAAAATGATCAACCTTCACGCCACTACCCTTTAGCTCTTTTTTTACGCCATGGGTTAACAGCGCTTTTAACACTTTCGGTGCGTGGGTAGCAAATTGATAAACACCTTGCTGTCTTAAGACGTTACGCGTCCGCAGCAGCGTATAAGCTTGCTGTTTTGATAAAGGCGAAAATTTAGCAGACAGCCAGTCAAGCGCATAATCATCACCGGGTACGCTTGCCACATAAGTCGGCGAACGTTGCAGCATCGTGACATGGCGCACGCATTGACCATCGTCTTTATTGACCATCGCAGGCAGCAAGGTCATTGCTGTAGCGCCGCTACCGATAATGACCACTTTTTTATCATCATAATCGACATTCTGCCAATGCTGCGGATGGACAATACGACCTTGGAAATCTTCTTCCTTTTCAAAATACGGTTGATAGCCTTGCTCGTAGTCGTAATAGCCCGTGGCACCGACGACGAAGTTGGCACTCAAGGTAGACATCTCGCCGCTTGCATGATTTTTAATCGTGGCTGACCACCGTTGATCGCGACTGGACCACGACAATTGCAGGACTTCATGCTGATAGCGAATATGTTCCGACACGCCAAATTCGCATGCCGTATCAGCGATATAGCGCTTAATATCCTCACCCGCTGCCAGCATGCGATGATCCAACCACGGTCTAAAGCTATAGCCAAAGGTCAAAGCGTCAGAATCTGAGCGAATACCAGGATAAGTGAATAAATCCCACGTGCCGCCTAAATCTGAGCGTTTTTCTAACACGATAAATGGCGGCGTTTTTGGGTCCATACGTGGTTGCTTCTTTGGCTTGCGTTGTTGTAAATGGCAGGCCATGCCGATGCCAGCAATCCCTGCACCAATGATGAGAACATCACAATCTACTGGCGGCGTTGCTGGTGATTTTTTGCGTTTAAAGCGCTGGCTAATGGCTTGTTTGGTTGCAGTCATATCAAGCATAATACGTTCCTTGTTTTTACATGACGGGTTTTAATTTGCATGATGACTTTTACATTATTAATTTAGGGTCTGTTGAACATTCAAATGTGGCACTGGCAGTGGCTATTTTTTAGACAATACGCAGTGAAATTTTTGATGCCTAGTCATTCTAGGTTAGACAATTTCGCCATGTATTGGCAAAAAATAGTCCTGCCCCTGCTTCTGTACTTGGGGCTGATGCTAAAATCACTCCAAACGTTGTTGTAAACCTAGCTAAGGTCTCGACATTATCATCGGTTTACGCCTAGTTTAGTGTGATTTTTGCGATCAGCAGTCCTAGCATTTGAATGCTCAATAGATCCTAATAACAGAGCTTTTAAAAAGGGCTGGGGCTTTCCCAATCCATCCACGCGCCAAGCGTAGGATGTTTGAGGCGCAATTGCTGTGCATGCAGGTTGAGCCGCGGTGCAATCGTTAGGGCCTCCCCTTCAGCATAAATGGGATCGCCAATCATGACGTGACCGACGTGTACCATATGGACACGTAACTGATGGCTACGACCGGTGACTGGCTTTAGCATCACGCGCGTGACCGTCTGACCATTGCAGTCTTCATGCGCCAGTACTTCATACAAAGTGAGCGCGTGCTTTGACCAGTCGTGGTCGACGATATGGCGCGGTTTGGTGCTTGGCTCATAGCGCACTGGCACTGAGATTTTACCCGTTGCCCCTACGCTTTCCCACGCGCCAAAAACCCGTGCTTGGTACTTCTTTTGTGGTAACCGTTCAATAAATTGCTTACTGATATTGGTTTGTGCCTCGGCATTTTTTGCAAAAATGAGCAGCCCTGAGGTATCCATATCCAATCGATGAATCAATTTAACCGCCGGATTGGCACGTTCAAGCCGCGCGAGCAAACTCACCTTTAGGGTTTTACCATCGACACTCAATAGTCCTGCTGGCTTATCGACCACCCAGATGTCATCATCTTCATAGACGGTAACGGCTTGCGCAAATTCTTGAAAAAATTCAAGCGGATAGTCCTTTTCTTGGGCGTTAAGGGTCAGGATTTTGTCGTCAGTAAAAGGCATAAAAAAAGCTACTTATATTATTGGACTTAAATTATATTATTGGATTTAAAGTTGGGGACTAGCGTGTATCAAAAAGCCAAGCTGACAATAGCATCTGAATTGAATTATCTACACTGAAGTATACAAACTGAATACTGACACTAAGTCTTTTAGCTAACGTTGAAACTGAAACTGAGCATAAAAACAATCTTAGCGCACAAAGCCAAGGTCAGGTGTGAGTGCAAAACTAAAATGACAACAGAGGATGCAAGTGACAGATAGAACATAACCTGTTTAGTTATGTTTCGATTTATTGTGCTAATAGTAATTGTTAAGCAATTTAACCAGCTGGCGTCTGCCAATCGTTGCCAAACATGTTAATATAATGGCACATTTTCACCCCTTCTAAACAATTCTTTGACCACCAACTGATTTATTATTAAACCGATATATAGGTCGATGAGTGGTGATAGAAGTAATAAAACAAGAGAGATAAAATTATGTCAGACCTTATTGTACATACTACCGATACAGACTTTGATCAAGACGTTCTACAATCAGACGTACCTGTACTAGTAGACTTCTGGGCTCCATGGTGTGGTCCTTGTAAAGCCATCGCCCCTATTTTAGAAGATCTAGCGACTGAGTACCAAGGTAAAGTTAAAATCGTCAAAGTAGACGTAGACAACAACCCACAAGCGGCTAGCCGTTTTGGTATTCGTAACATCCCAACGCTATTTGTATTCAAAGATGGCGAAAAAGTTGATTCAGTAATGGGCCTACAGCCAAAAGCTGAATTGGCTAAAGTACTAGACAAGCATTTATAAGTTGAATTTTCTCGCTTCAGACTATCTTGAGCGGGTAAAATAGAATAACTGAGAAAGCCATTATCTGACTAAGATAGTGGCTTTTTTGCTTGTTTTTTGTGCAAAAAACTCGATAATGTGACTTTTTTGGCAAAATTTATTGACAACGCTATTGTGAAGACCGTATAGTCTGCTGACAAGAGAAAACCAACTGTTTTCCTAAGTATCTTGTCGCTATTCTCCTCGTGTTTATCAACAAAAACACAATCGTCATTATAAACACCATTGCTGAACAAAATGACTAAACGCAATTACTGATATTGAGTTTTTGACGCAGACTCTTATGTAGCCTTTTTTATCCTTATTTCTTATTACCTTGCCTCCGATGATGGCAATGCGTACATAAGCAGACATATAAAACCAAAACTACATAAACTACAGCGCTGTGCACACACCCATATCATCATATTACCGTTATTTTAATCACTGTCGTGACTTGTGCTGCTAATGGCATCTCTCATCTGATCAATTGCTAATGACCTATCTATGAATCTTACTGAATTAAAGAAAAAATCAATCGCTGAGCTATTGGCTATCGCCAAAGAAATGGGTCTTGATAATATGGCTCGTAGCCGTAAACAAGACATTATCTTTGCTATCCTAAAAACCCATGCTCGTAACGGTGAAGCCATCTACGGTGATGGTGTGCTTGAGGTTCTCCCTGATGGTTTTGGCTTTTTGCGCTCCTCCGAAGGCTCTTATTTGGCAGGCCCTGATGATATCTATGTCAGCCCAAGTCAAATCCGTCGCTTTAGCCTAAAAACGGGTGACAGTATCGCTGGCACCATTCGCCCGCCCAAAGATTCTGAACGTTATTTTGCGCTATTAAAAGTTGGCGAAATCAACTTTGATACGCCAGATCGCTCACGTCATAAGCTTATCTTTGAGAACCTGACACCCCTATTCCCAACTGAGCATTTAAAACTTGAGCTTGGTAACGGAACCACTGAAGATTTGACTGGTCGTATCATCGACTTGATCGCACCGATTGGTAAAGGTCAGCGTTCTATCATCGTCGCACCGCCAAAAGCGGGTAAAACGATGTTGCTACAGACCATCGCGCAATCAATCACTCGTAATAATCCTGAATGCTATTTGATCGTACTATTGATTGATGAGCGTCCAGAAGAAGTGACCGAGATGGTACGTACGGTACGCGGTGAAGTGGTCGCCTCTACCTTTGATGAGCCTCCACAGCGTCACGTACAAGTTGCTGAAATGGTCATCGAAAAGGCCAAGCGTTTGGTTGAACACAAGCAAGACGTGGTGATTTTACTTGATTCAATTACGCGTCTAGCACGTGCTTATAATACGGTTATCCCATCGTCAGGCAAAGTGTTGACGGGTGGTCTGGATGCCAATGCCCTAGAACGTCCAAAACGTTTCTTTGGTGCTGCGCGTAACGTTGAAGAAGGTGGTAGTTTGACCATTATTGCCAGTGCATTGATTGATACTGGAAGTAAGATGGATAGCGTTATTTTTGAAGAGTTTAAGGGAACGGGTAACCAAGAGATCACGCTTGAGCGTGACTTGGCTGAAAAACGTGTCTTCCCTGCGATTAATATCAAAAAATCTGGTACACGCCGCGAAGAGCGTTTGCTAGACGAAGACAAACTACGTAAGGTTTGGATTTTACGCAAATTGCTGCAGCCGATGGATGGTGTACAAGCCACTGAATTTTTATTGGATCGCTTAAAAGAAGCGAAAACCAATGACGAGTTCTTTGAGCAAATGAAACGTAAATCTCAAAACTAATCGTCTTATCGTTGCTATTATACAAAAAGACCGCTTGCTTATAAGCGGTCTTTTTTCTGACTCACATAAGTAATAGAGATGAAAACAGTTAGCGTATTATCGAATCAAATACAATAAACCTCATCAAAAGCACTACCATCGATACAGTGAAGCAACATATTTTACACTCTATTTGCAAAGGTTAGCGTTTTTACCACGACTAGAAAGGTATTAAACGACTACTATGAAAAGTAGTAAAACGTATTCAAAAATATCGTGTATATTGTATTTTTAATTTAACAACTTAACAGGTGACATTATGAAATTTGCTAAAACATTTGCAATGACAGCTATTACTAGCTCAGCACTAATCATGACTGGTTGTAACTCAGGTCCATACGGCAATGCAAGCAACACTGTAAAAGGTGCGACTGCTGGCGCTGCTGCTGGTGCCCTTATCAGAAGCAAAGGCGATAGCAAAGATATCGCACGTGGCGCACTAGCTGGTGCAGCACTTGGTGGTGCTGGTGGTTACATCTATGACCAAACCAAATAATTGGTTATAAATATCGAAGCTATTAAGCGATAGCGGTAAGAATAAAAAGCCTGCAAATCATTGCAGGCTTTTTTGTGTCTAATAGATCATTGATGACTTTAAGAATATTCTTACAACGCGCTACTATCTCACAATGCGCCACTAAAGGTATCACAAGTCTGCACACTGCCACTCTCTAGACCACGAGTGAACCATTGAACGCGCTGTTGACTGGTACCATGAGTAAAGTTATCAGGAACTACCGCTCCACCGCTAGCACGTGCCAGACGATCATCACCGATTTGGCTGGCAGCATTGATGGCTTCATCTATATCGCCTGCTTCTAAGAACTGGACACGCGCTTGGTTACGCTGCGCCCATACCCCTGCGAAGCAATCAGCTTGTAGTTCTTGTAACACGGAGAGCTTATTGGCTTCTGCACGCGTGACTTGACGACTGGCTTCACTGACCTGCTGAGTAATACCCAATAGTGTCTGTACATGGTGGCCGACTTCATGTGAAATCACATAGGCTTGGGCAAAGTCACCTGCCTTACCTTCATTATCTTGACCACCAGAGTCTTGCTGATCACCTGCGATGCCTAGATTTTGACGCATCTCTACGAAAAAAGACGTATCTAAATAAACCGTCTGGTCACCTGGACAATAAAAAGGTCCTGTCGCTGCCGTGGCACTGCCACAGGCTGAACTGACTTGTCCATTAAAAAGAATTAACGACGGTTCCTGATAAGTACTACCGCCCTCATTAAATATTTGATGCCACACTTCTTCTGTATCAGCGAGCACGACTTTCACAAACTGTGTATCACGGTCATCACTGGTCGCCGGCTCAGTCGAGGTATTACTACCACCGGCCACTACTTGACCCGTCTGTAAGGCTGTCATGGGGTTGACCCCAAACACTAACCACAAAATACCCGCGATAATAATACCGCCAATACCACCACCGATCATCTTGCCACCGCCGCTACTCGTACGTACGTTGGAGCTGCCTCGTCTGCCTTGCCATTTCATAATCTTACTCCAGAAACATACGATACATCCTGCTATTCGTATGGATAGTTATTCATGTTATATAATTTTTGAATCGCTTTTGCTACAACCATGCTTGTTAGTTATCTAAAGCTTGGTCCTATTTGTATCATTTCTTTTTGCAATACTTACCTATCCTTAACAATATTTACCTAGCCTTAATAAGACATTAATTTTATGCCTGTACTATTTAAGGTAATCCGTCTAAGCATATATATTTAAAAGAAAATATTAAACAATAATGGACGTTTATTGGGTCTAAAAACAGCTTGGTTTTGGTTAATTATACGTAGATTCATTGAGGTTGTTGTATTAAAAATTATATTAGATGAGCTATGTAAAATACTTTTTACAATTTTATTGTTACTCAATTGTACAAGGTCTTTTCATTTGAAAAGAAAACATATAGAATGCGTGGAAGCTGAGTAGCTGTGACTAAGACTAGTTGAATTCTGAGACATCTCGGACATTCAACCTTTGTCGCTGCTACTGCTCATTTCATTTTTCCGGAGAAAACCATATGAAACTTAAATTACTTGCTCTAGCTGGTATCATGACTGCAACTATGGGCCTTACTGCCTGTGATAGCAACAAAGAAAACGCTGCTGAAGATTTATCTGACGCGCAAGAAGAAGTGCAAGATGCTTCTGAAGAGCTAAACGAAGCTGCTGCTGAAGGCGAAGTTACTGCTGATGCTGAAGCTGCTGTTGCCGGTGCTGAAGCTGACATCGCTGATGCACAAGCTGCAACTGCTACTGACGAAATGGACGCTGAAGTTCCTGTAGACGGTACTACTACTAGCGTAGACGTAGCTAGCGAAACTGATACTGCTGTTGCAGCATCTGACGAAGTTGTTGTTGAAGAGCCAGCTCAGTAATTTTATCGTCTCGACGGTAAACATACTGTAGTAAAAAAAAGAGAGCCTATGCTCTCTTTTTTTATGTCTGCTATTTAGTATATTTACAACTATAGAGCACTCATGTCAGTTTTAACAACATCGCGATATTATAAGATCTCGCAATGACAAGCGTTAGGTAGGACTCAGACTCAGTAGCTGCTATTTACTACTCATCAAATAGGCGCTCATCAACCTGTTGACGAAATTTTTGCCCTGTTTTAAAGGTGACCACACGACGTGCTGATACTGCCACGGGCTCCCCTGTCTTAGGGTTACGTCCTGGACGGCTGCTTTTATCTTTAAGCTCGAAGTTACCAAAGCCTGAAAGCTTGACCTCGTTGCCATCAATCAAACTCTCTGACAATTCATCAAAAAAATTCTCTACCAAACAGCGGCCTTCTTGGCGTGTCAGGTTCAGATGACTCATCAAATGCTCAATCATGTCAGATTTGGTTAAGGTGCTCACAGTACGACTCCTATGCTATGTCGTGATGTCGAATATCATGGATTAGCGGTATCAGGTTAATCTTAGGGTCTGTTGAATATTCAAATATGACACTGGCAGCAGCTATTTTTTAGACAATACGCAGTGAAATTTTGGATGCCTAGTTATTCTAGGTTAGACAATTTCGCCAGATATTGGCAAAAAATAATTCTGCCCTGAAAGGCTGATGCTAAAATCACCCCAAACGTTGTTGTAAACCTAGCTAAGGTCTCGACATTATCGTCGGTTTACGCCTAGTTTGATGCGACTTTAGCGATCAGCAGTCCTAATATTTGAGTGTTCAACAGACCCTAGTCATTATAAAGGTTTTTTACCGTCTTTTTAATAAAGTCTGCATTAAAATCCTTTATTAATAACCACTTAACTTTTTTTACAAATAAAATCTATCGATAAGATAAAAAACGCTATAAATAGCAATGCCCTATAGCCTCACAATTATAAAGGCTACAGAGCATGCTCTACTATTAATGCTAAATGCTAGCTGTCACGCAACTTCGCAGCATGTTGCTCAGTTAAAGCTCGTACCACTTTGTCAGTCGCGGTTTTGACTGCTTCATCAGACAAGGTCTGTAACCTATCCTGCCATACCAAAGCAAAAGCCAATGAACGCTGCCCAGTTGGTACATTGTCGCCTTGATAGACGTCAAACAACCATAGGTCAGTCAATAGCTCACCTGCTGCCGTGCGTATCGTCGACTCTAAGGTCTGCAAGCTAATATCGCTATCTACTAAAATGGCAATATCACGACGTACTTGTGGGAATTTACTTGGCGTGGTAATCGCATCTTGTTCACGAGCAAGTGTTAGTAGCGGCGCAAGTGATAATTGAGCCACCCACGTAGCTGGCAAATCTAACTGCTTAGCGGTGTTAGGATGCAATTGACCCAACCAGCCGACATACTCATTATCGATATAGAGTTTTGCGCTTTGACCCGGATGCAAGAAAGCAAGCGCACTACGCTCATAGCGGATGCGGGCGCTATCGATTTGCGCTGGTAGCAATTGTTCGATGTCGTGTTTGAGGTCATAAAAGTCTAACGCACGGTTTTGATACGCTTGCTCGTCCCAAATGTCACCCACTGCGACCAATGCAATACTTGGCGTTTGTACCAATTCGCCAATACTTTGACCGACAAAGCTAAGACCCGTTTCAAAGAAACGCACGCGCGGCTGTTGCCGATTAAGGTTATATTGTACACAAGGCAATAAGCTTGATAGCAAAGTACGGCGCATCACCGCCAAGTCGCTAGAGATAGGATTGGCCAGTGCCAACACTTCTCCAAGCGCTTTATCATCGAGCAAGGCTTCTATTTTTGCATCACTAAAACTAAAGCTAATGGCTTCCATATAGCCATTATTGACCAAGGCCAGCTTCATTTCATGCGTTAAATCCGCAGTATCGTCATAATCCATGCTGACTTGCAAATGCGGCAACACACTCGGAATATTGTCATAACCGTAAATACGGGCAATCTCTTCGATTAAGTCTTCCTTAATACTCATATCAAAGCGATACGATGGCGGCGTGCAAATCAGCCTATCGACTTGCTGATCTACCTCAAAGCCTAATTGAGTCAAAATACGCACCATCACGGCTGGCTCAATCTCAATACCGATGACCTCACGGACTTTAGTGATTGGCAAAGTAATCGGCGTACGTGCTGGCAAGTGCTCTCTGCTTTCCACTTTTACTATTTGCCCAGCTTGACCACCAGTGACACTGGTAATCAAATCAACAGCGCGTGCCAAAGCAAGCTCTGGCAATTCAAAATCGACACCACGCTCAAAGCGTTGTGAGGCATCGGTATGCAGACCAAAACGGCGTGCACGAGCGGCAATAGCAAGCTGACTAAAGAAAGCGCTTTCTACAATAATATTGGTGGTACTGTCAGTGACACTACTACGTTGACCGCCCATGATACCAGCAAGTGCCAATGCACCTTTATCATCGGCAATGACCAATTCATCGCCGGTTAAGATAATGGTTTGCTCATTTAATAAAGTGAGGGTCTCGCTAGGCTGTGCCAAACGTACCACGATATCGCCTTCAATGGTATCAGCATCAAACGCGTGTAGCGGCTGACCCAATTCCATCAATACATAGTTGGTCACGTCAACCAAGAAGTTATGCGAGCGTAGTCCAGACTGAACCAACGCATCTTGCATCCATCTTGGGGTGTCGATGCTACGATCAATATTACTGATTGATTGTAGTAAATAGCGCGGGCACGCTTCAACTGCACTAACTGTGACAGCTGGCGTAGTAGTAGAAACGTTATCAGTAACTGCCACGTTGGCAGGAATTTTAGGCTGCTGCATCGGTAAATCGTTGATAACCGATATCTCGCGCGCAATACCGCGTACGCTGAAGCAGTCGCCACGGTTTGGGGTGATAGAGATATCTAAGATTTGATTGTCTAAGCCTAAGTATTCACGGATATCCATACCGACTGGTGCATCAGCTGGTAGCTCAAGCAGGCCATCGATATCGTCCACCAAATCAATTTCAGAGCCACCGCAAAGCATACCGTTAGAGTCGACACCACGCAGGTTGCCATTTTTAATTTTAAAGCCTTTCTTATCATCGCTTGGGAGCACTGCCCCAACGGTCGCAACAGGTGCTTTCATACCGACGTAGACATTAGGCGCACCGCAAACGATTTGTAACAGCTCAGCGGCACCAATATTCACCTGCGTAACGCGCAGTTTATCAGCATCTGGATGTTGCTCGACGCTGATGACTTCACCGACGACCACACCACTAAAGGCACGGGCAACCGCAAAGCGATCGTCAATCTCAAGCCCTGCCATGGTAAGTTGTTCAGCCAATTGCTCACTGCTATTGTTTGGATTTACCCACTGACGTAGCCACTGTTCGCTAATTTTCATAAATATCTCGGATCAGAATTTTATAATAAAGATTTTGGATTAAAGGTTGGCGAATCAACTTGTTGTATTAACAAGGAGCACTTTTTATATGAACAAGGAGCGCTCTAGCCAAACTGTTTTAAGAAGCGTACGTCGTTTTGGAAAAACAGGCGCAAATCGTCAATGCCGTAGTACAGCATCGCAAAGCGCTCAATACCCATACCAAAAGCAAAGCCGGTGTATTTATCGCTATCAATACCGCAGTTGGTTAGCACTTGTGGATGCACCATACCGCAGCCCATGACCTCAAGCCATTTACCATTATCATCGAGGATATCGACTTCAGCAGAAGGCTCAGTGAATGGGAAAAATGACGGACGAAAACGAACAGTCAATTCTTTAGCAAAGAACGCTTCTAAGAACTCACTAATCAAGCCTTTTAGCTCAGCAAAAGTGCTCGATTCAGTAACCATTAAACCTTCTAACTGATGAAACATCGGCGAATGGGTTTGGTCCGAATCATTACGATAAACGCGACCTGGACAGATGATACGAATCGGAGGTTCATTCTTTTCCATGGTACGAATTTGCACGGGACTGGTATGCGTACGCAATAGATAGTGCGCATCGAAGTAGAAGGTATCGTGCATCGCCCGTGCTGGGTGATGCGAAGGGATATTAAGCGCCTCAAAGTTATAATAATCGCTTTCAACTTCAGGGCCAGTTGCGACATTAAAACCTGCTTGTATAAAGTACTGCTGCATACGCTGAGTAATCATCGTTACTGGATGCAAGTGACCTTTTTGGCCACCGCGAGCAGGCAAAGTGATATCAATGCTTTCGCTTGCAAGCTTAGCATTTAGTGCAGCCACTTCTAGCTGCTGCTGCTGCGCCGTCAATGCATCTTGAATACGGCTACGGACTTGATGTAACCAGCCGCCATAGGTTTTTTTGTCATCGCTACTGAGTTTACCCATCTGCTTTGACCAGCCAGTTAGCGGGCTCTTTTTGCCTGTCAATTGTACGCGCAAATCTTGCAGCGCACGTACATCAGTTACTTGTAGGATCAACGCTTCAGCAGCACTGGCCAGCTCAGTGAGCTGAGCTTCAGTTAGCTCGCTGAGCTCTGTAGACAAGGTCGGTAGCGCCGACAAATCGGTGGTAGCAGCAGGGGTAGTCATAAGACGCATTCTTCCTGATTTAAACGGACTATTAGTAATAGTGATTTATAATTGTAGGGATTTGACCAAATATTGCAAACCATTTACCCATTCATTGTAAATTAAAGACGTGTTACAGAAATGGCTTGAATATTTAGACAATGAAAAGTGCAACTTCCCTAAAAGCGTTTTACATCATAACGGTAATAAAACCGACCGTAAAATAATTTAATATAAAAAAAGCCACCGACCAGCGGTAGCTTTTATTAATATCGACCTGTTAATCAATATTAGTCCTATCCATTTAGATAATCCCTTATGAGTAAGTAACTATAGATAATCACTTAACAAGCGGCATGCCTAAAGGACAGTTAATATTTATGCTAGGGCTGCTTTTGCTTTTTCGACCAAGGCTGTGAAAGTTGCTGCATCATGCATAGCGATGTCAGCAAGTACGCGACGATCAACAGTGATGTTAGCCAATTTCATGCCATTGATAAAGCGGCTGTAGCTTAAACCGTTTAAGCGTGCACCAGCATTGATACGTGCAATCCAAAGACGACGGAAAGTACGTTTTTTGTTGCGACGGTCACGATAAGCATATTGACCAGCTTTGGTCACTGCTTGTACCGCTACGCGGTAAACACGTGAACGGGCACCGTAGTAGCCTTTTGCGCGCTTTAAGATTTTTTTGTGACGGCGATTTGCCTGTACACCACGTTTTACACGGGCCATAAATTACTCCAAGATATTGTTAAGCGATTAACGATGTTATGAAATGAATGTTAGTAAATAACAGACATCGTTGTCAGATTGCAAAGTCACATATTTTTAATTAAAAATAGATGACGATAGTCGACTAGAGGTATGGGCACATGCGACGAACTGCTGCTTCGTCAGATTTGTCCACCATCTTTAGACCGCGCAACTGGCGAATACGCTTAGCTGATTTCTTGGTCAAGATATGGCTTTTGAAGGCTTGCTTACGCTTAAAGCCATTCGCTGTTTTTTTGAAGCGTTTAGCTGCACCGCTTCTGGTTTTCATCTTATTTTTCATGATGATTTGCCTCTTTGTCTTTAATAGAACCTGGTCGTCAAATAGTCAATAACGAATAGTGGCTTTAAAAACAACCACTAAACCTCTATTTGCCTCGAGGTGGGAGGCGCTATTTTAGCAGATAGTGCGCTGTTTTGCCAAGGAAAGTTTTAGCCTTACCTTAATAGGTTCTGTCTGGTTATTATTAGGGTCTATTGAACATTCAAATGTGGCACTGGTGACGGCTATTTGTGAATGTTCAATAGACCCTAGTAAATCACGATTTTTTTTGCAAATAGATTGAATGTCAGCTTGAGCTGTGCTTAAGTAGACACTAAGCGGCGCTATACCTTAAAGCGACGATAAACGACGCCATTTATCGCCTATATTTGTCTTGGATTATACGCGGCTCGTTGCTTTTGGACTGCTAGGGCGTGTCCTCATTTTAGAAATGGTCATAAAAATGAGATAAATTGCCGTCAAATGAGGAAAATAGCGCAAATAATATCAGGATATTAATCAGCTATTTGACGATGTTTGGCAAAATTTAGCCATTTTTAGCCCATTTAGATACAAGCGCTTGAATTGAGGACACGCCCTAAGCTCGCTTGCCAAGCGCTCAAAAAATTGATTATGGACAATCATTCTAGGAGAAAGCGTTGTCAAACCAAGAATTAAACTTTGATGACGGAATATTTGTGTTTGAAACGGTGATGCGCGTGCGCAATACCGAAATTGATATGGGTCAACATTTAGCCCTAGAGTCATTGACCGGTTTGCTGACGGAAGCTATGCAGCGTTTTTTATACGCCAAAGGTATTAAAGAGATTAACGCTGATCATCAAGGCTTGATTATTAATGAGTTACAGCTGAATGTTTTCAGCTGTGTACGGGCGCGTGAAGAGCTTTTGTTTGAGGTGGGCGTTGAGCCACTTTATGATAATGGCGGCAATATCGTGTTCAAAGCCACACGCATGCACAATGGCGAAATAGTGGCAAAGGCCAGACAGCATTTTGTCAATTATGACTTTCGCCTTAATAAAGTAACCACGCTGGATAATACGATTAAAAAAGCCTTGTATCCGCAGTTGTTCGAGCTCTGATAAACACTGATATAACCCATCAATTTACGTAGTCCATCAATAGACGCAAGCTATTTATTTATCTTATCAGTAGATAGCCAATACTGATATTGACTTTTATTTCTGACCACTTAATTATTGACCACTTCCTAATTATAAGACGACAGACAGATTATGACTTTACCTGCTTGGCTAACTGCCATAAAGTTTAACGCTGATGGTTTGATTCCTGCGATTGCTCAAGACCATGCGTCGGGGCGCATTTTGATGATGGCGTGGATGAATGCTGAAGCGCTTCAATTAACGGCACAAACAAAAACCGCCGTGTATTTTTCACGTTCGCGTGCCAAGTTATGGCATAAAGGCGAGTCATCAGGACATACTCAGACAGTCCATGATATTCGCTTAGATTGTGATGCCGATGTGATTGTGTTGAGCGTGACTCAAGCTGGGGGTATCGCCTGCCATACGGGTCGCGAGTCTTGCTTTTATCAGCGTTTGGATTTGTCTGGGCAAACGCCGCAATGGCAAACTGTCGATAAGGTATTAAAAGACCCTGCAGATATTTATCAATCAGATAAAACCGCCAGCGCTACTGATCACAACCACGATACTGCTGCGCTTAATGCGGATAATGCTAATAACGCCGCTGAAAATCATAATACCCAAACGGACAATACCTCTATTTTGCAACAGCTTGATAAGGTATTGGCAGAGCGCAAGCAAGCAGACGCTGACAGCTCTTATGTGGCAAGCTTATACGCAAAAGGGTTGAATAAAATCCTAGAAAAAGTGGGCGAAGAAAGCACAGAGAGTATCATCGCTGCCAAAGATTTTGCCCATTGTGATGAAAATACGGACAAAGCACAATATGACGAAGCGCGGCACGAGCTTATCTACGAAGTGGCCGACGTTTGGTTTCATACTTTGGTTGGGCTGGCATGGTTCGATATAGAGTCGGACGCGGTGTTGAATGAGCTGGGACGACGCTTTGGACTATCAGGCATCGATGAAAAAGCGGCTCGATAACTTGTGAAATTACAAAGATAACTTGTGGAACTCTAGAATAAGCATCTTCCTTGTTTGATTATTATTGCTTTCACCTTTTTGTCACAATGGTAGGTTATAATATAGCTCTTTTTAGCTTCGCATCTTACGTCTATATTTTTTGTTTAATAGATCTATATTCTATAAAATAAAGGCATTCATATATAGATATCGCAACCAAGACATTAAGGATACCATTATGGGCAGTTTTTCCATTACGCATTGGCTGATATTATTGGTGGTAGTGGTGGTCGTATTTGGCACCTCAAAGCTTAGAAATGCAGGAAAGGATTTGGGCGGTGCTGTTAAAGGCTTTAAAGAGGCAGTCAAAGACGAAAATGCAGAGCATGCCAAAAAACAGGTGGTTCTCGATCATGATGGCAATGCACACCCAACAGATCGCGCCGCAACCAATAAAGTGAAAGATAGCGATATTGACACTGTGCCTGTTGACGATAAGCACCATTGATAATACCGAGTATAGTGCTGGGTATAATACTGCTAGCATCTAGATAGTGATAATCAACCATTATGTTTGATATTGGGTTTTCTGAATTACTGCTCTTTGGCGTTATTGCCTTAATTGTCTTGGGTCCAGAAAAACTTCCCCAAGCAGCGCGTACTGCTGGGCAATGGTATGCTAAAATTCGCCGTACGGTCTCTACGTTACAGTCTGAAATAGAGGCTGAGCTTGACTTGGCTGAAACGCGGCAACAAATGCAAAAAGAGCTGGCTAAAATCCGTGAGACTGAGGCGGAGATGCGGCGTGAGATG
This sequence comes from Psychrobacter sp. 78a-MNA-CIBAN-0178, assembly GCF_040309625.1. NCBI lineage: Bacteria > Pseudomonadati > Pseudomonadota > Gammaproteobacteria > Moraxellales > Moraxellaceae > Psychrobacter > Psychrobacter sp. 78a-MNA-CIBAN-0178. The sequence continues at coordinate 79,106 of NZ_JBEOOZ010000009.1, read as the reverse complement.
GCAGAAATGCGCGGCAGTATGCAAGAGTTTGAGTCTTCACAGAACCAGACTCTAAAAGCTGCGCATGACCCAGACGCTGATCATGCTAATAATGACAAAAGCAATCACCAGCAAGATGCTAGCGGTCAAAAAAACACGCCATCTATCACGCCCAAGGTATTCGACTACGCCTACGGTCAGGACGAAACAGCAACAGATTCTGAGCAATTGCTGAAACACGCTACTGACGACGAAACCTCAAAAACTGCCTCTATTGCTAATACTCAACCAATTACTCAAGCCATCACCACCAAGCCATGGGAAAACATGTGGTTTCGTTTGGGCGCTTATGATAAGGCACGACGCTTACCTGCAGCGCCCTATTTACCAAACTATAAAGCAGATATGTTACTAAACCGGCCTTTAGACAGCGCTTTAAACAAACAGCTTTCTGTTAATAAGCAGGAGACTGATTAGTGGGTTTATTTAAACGCAAAAAGAGTCGCCAAGAAAAAGTCGCTGACGCAGACCGAGAGCAAGTAGCTGATACCGCGATTGATGAGGACTCTAATGACATATTAGCCTCACTCGCTGATATGCCAATCACTGAGCATCTGATTGAGCTACGCTCGCATTTAATCAAAATATGCGTGGCAGTGTTGGTCATATTTTTAGCGTTAGTTGGGTTTTCGCGCGAGCTCTATAATTTTTTATCCGATCCATTGGTCGCTCAGCTACCCGCCAATTCGACCATGATTGCCACGGATATCACCTCCAATTTCATGGCGCCGATACGCCTGACCGTTTTTGTCGCTGCCTTCTGTGCCATGCCCTATATTTTGTATCAGATTTGGTCATTTGTCGCACCGGGGTTGTATAAAAAAGAGAAAAAAATCGCGATTCCTGTGCTTGCGTCATCAATTTTTTTATTTTATGCGGGTGTGGCTTTTTCTTACTTTATCGTGCTCAAAGGCGTGTTGAAATTCTTTATCATGTTTGCGCCGCAGAATGTCTTGCCGATGACGGATATCGACAGTTATTTAAGCTTTGCACTTAAGCTGTTTATGGTGTTTGGCCTGACTTTTGAGATTCCAGTGGTGACCTTACTGTTGATATTGGTGGGCATTGTCTCCATTCAAAGCCTAGAAGAGAAACGTCGCTATATTATTGTGGGTTGTTTTGCCGTGTCAGCAGTCGTTACACCGCCTGATGGTGTGTCGATGTTGTTACTCGCCATTCCCATGTGGCTATTGTTTGAGTTAGGGCTTCTATTAGCAAAAATCTTAATCAAAGAAAAGCCTAATTCTGATTCGACAGCCGTAGATAACGAGTAAAAAAACACAGCCCCTATAGTAATTGTTTTCGACTGTCCTCTACCCCATTTATTAGCTTAGTAGTTATTAGCCTTACTAAGCGTCATCATTGTCCGCCAGCCATTGTTTATCCAGTGGCTTTTTTTACCCCCATGGTTTTTACTCACTTTTAGTCTTTTAGGTAGTTTTATTATGTCCGCATCTATGCCAGCTTATATGAGCGATCCCACTGATGAGCAGCTGAGCGCGCTTAATATGGCAATGGATCACAAGTCATTTAAAGTGGTCGCTTATGCAGGCGCAGGTAAAACAACGACGCTCAAATTAATCGGTGAACGCTTACGTGGGCGCGGCTTATATCTAGCCTTTAACAAGGCGATTGCCAACGATGCGCGGCAAAAATTCCCAGGTCACGTGGATTGCCGTACCTTTCACTCACTCGCCTATCGTCATGTCGCCCGTGATATTACCGCCAAACTGTCGTTGCCACGCTTTTCACCCAAACGTCTGGGTGATGATTTAGGCTTACAACCGGTGCAAGTACGTCGGCAAATGGATGGGGTTAATAAATATATCACCCTCACGCCAGCACGCTTGTCGCGCTTCGTTAGTGATGCGGTGAACAATTTTTGTAGTACGCATGCCAGTTATCCTGCACCACGGCATATTGAATTTCCAAGTTGGCTCGATGATTCTGATGCCGAGCAGCTGCGCGAGATGCTCTACCCTGCCGTTGAGCAACGCTGGCTACAATCGATTGATGCGCGCCATCCGGCTGGTATTGGGCATGATATCTATCTTAAATTATGGGCATTATCGAAGCCCAGTATTCCTGCGGATTTCATCTTGTTTGATGAAGCGCAAGATGCCGACCCCTTAATGATGGGGATTTTGACCCAGCAGCCACGGCAGGTGATTTATGTCGGCGACGCCCATCAGCAGATTTATGAGTGGCGCGGCGCGATCAATGCGATGAAAAAGCTGCCATTGCCGCAGACCTTGTTGACGCAGTCGTTTCGCTTTGGTGAACCGATTGCTGAGATTGCCAATACTTTGCTCAAAGCCTTGCAAGAAGACGTACCGTTAAAAGGCAACCCCAATAAGCAGTCTTCTACCGAAAAAGGCATGGCACACAGTAAAAAAGATGCCATCCTATGTCGTACCAATGCTGCTGCGATGTCGCAGCTATTGACTGGACTTAAACTCGGTCACCGGGTGGCACTACAAGCGGATACCGATCGTATGCTTAAGTTCTGTCAGGCAGCCGAAAATTTAAAGAATGGTAAATCGGCGTATGGCGTCCCTGAACTGGCATATTTTTATAATTGGGGTGACGTACAAGAATATTCTGAAACCAACGAAGGCAGTGACTTAAAAACTCTGGTTAAATTGGTCGACGACCATGGGACTAATGTACTCAGCCAAGCCGTGAATAGCCTATCCAGTATTGAAAATGCCGATTATGTCATCTCAACCGCGCATAAAGCGAAAGGTCTTGAATGGGGCAAAGTACAGCTCGATGATGATTTTTATTATGATGTGACCACCAATGCGGTCAAGATAAGCCCAGAAGAATTGCGTTTGCTCTATGTTGCTTGCACACGTGCGCAAAGCAATTTGGACATCCATCATATCAAAGACTTGATATCAGGATTGCAGACGGGTAAAAAAGTGATTTTTGGCAATACTTAATGTTGCTCGAGCTCACACTTTATCGCCTTTGTCATTCTCAATTTATAATGTTGACTCTCCGATCATGAATCATAATCAGCAACTTCAGACACGCCAAAACACCATACAACAGTTATTTGCCAATCCCGTTCGCCTGCTCGCGCCAATGGAAGGCTTGACCGATCCATTAATGCGGCAAATTTTGACACAGATTGCCACAGACTTGGGTCGTCCTTATGATTGGTCAGTGAGTGAATTTATTCGCGTCACCCAAACTGTCTTGCCCGCGCATGTGTTTTATAAGTACGTGCCAGAGCTGCATTATGATGCCAAAACTGCATCCGGTACGCCGATTCATATTCAGCTACTCGGTAGTGACGCGCAGTTGATGGCTGACAATGCCGCTTATGCTGCCGAGCTTGGGGCGCCGGCCATTGATATTAACTTTGGTTGTCCGGCTAAAACGGTAAATAGCCATCGTGGTGGCTCAGTGCTGCTTGATGAACCTGAAGTCATGTACGAGATAATCAACACAGTAAGAACAGCAGTACCTAGCGATATTCCTGTATCCGCAAAGATTCGCTTGGGCTATACCGACACCAGTCGCATGGATGATATTCGCAGTGCGATTGAAGACAGTGGTGCTGATTGGCTAACCATTCATGCACGGACAAAAACCCAAGGTTATAAACCGCCAGCCTATTGGGATAAAATCCAAAACTTTTATAACTTAGATATTCCCGTCATTGCCAATGGTGAAATATGGAACGCCGAGCATGCACAGAATTGTATGACGCAAGCGGGGACCAATCATTTGATGTTAGGTCGCGGCGCGGTTACTCGTCCCGATTTGATTGCGCAGGTTGATGGCCATAATAATGATGCAGAAACATTGACCGCCTTAGTCTGGGAAGATTTAATCGTGCATCAGATTAAGTTCTTAGAAGGTGCCGCAAAAAGCGATGTGGTATTGGTCGGACGTTATAAGCAGTGGTTAGCGATGCTCACCAAAGGCTATAGCGAGGCAAAGATATTGTGGGACCGTATAAAGCGAGAAAAAAATAAAGCAGCTATTATTAGCGCACTACGAATGAGTGTCCGATAATAATACCTGCCTTTATTCTAAACTGGTCTTTCGATAAAAAACGAACGCTAGACGCTTACCCGAATGGCCAGATAAAAAAGCATCAAACAACAGGCAATTGATAATACCCAAAGTATCGAGCGAAACGTTGCCAAATTAGTAATATATGCCACGCAATAGCCAACCCTAATCAGCACATAAAGCCAAGCCAGCGTGTTGATAATTGATTGCGGTACAAAGAACAACATCGCCACCAATACCGCTGCCAAAAATACGGGTAATGTCTCATAGCTGTTTTGCTGAGCGGCATTAGCACGTGCTGCTGCGCCAGTCGTACTGTGTAAAAAGTCACGCGGATGCGCATTGTCAGCCAAGTTAAAGCCACCAATGGCTTTCGCAGTCAGTGCCATAGCGAGTGGTAACAGACTTGCCACCACCATCGCCCAAATCGCTGACGCTGCGGTATTAGGGATCAACCCAAAGAGTGCATTCATTAGTCTATTTGCCCCTACCCTGCAATCACTTCAAAATCATGGGTAATATTCACCCCACCTTGTACCAACATTCTACTGGCCGAGCAGTATTTTTCTGCTGATAAATGAATCGCCTTTTCAACTTGCTTATCTTTGATATCTTGACCAGTCACCACAAAGTGCATATGAATATCAGTATATACCGCTGGGACGGTTTCAGCACGCTGAGCTGTCAGCTCACAACGCACGTCTGTCACTGCTTGACGTGACTTTTGTAAAATCGCTACCACATCGTAGCTCGCACAACCACCTAGCCCTAGTAGGATTAGCTCCATGGGACTGGAACCCTTCTCTTTATCGGCATCGATTTGAACGTTATGTCCCGATGGGGACACGCCCATAAAGGCTTTATTTTCTTGCCACGTAACGCTTGCTTTTGACTCTGACATGTTAGATTACCCTTATTTTAATGTGTGATTTAAACGTTTTTTATTGGCTGAATATTTTATTTTTGCTTGAGATTAGCCCACTTACCATTTAGGGTTCAGATTGAGGACACGCCCTAGTGTAGCATAAGCTAAAACGAGATTTTAAAAAGCCACTGTCTTAGATTATTACCCTGAGCGTTTGATGAGTCTATTTTTGAGTGTTCACTTTGGTTAGTGAGATTTATCGTTCTGCTCTGAATATGCTTTTTTAAATATAACTTATATTTATCGTTATGGCGTCTAAAACTTACCTACAAAAATCCATTTATAACTGTCTGATTTTAAAGGGTTAAACTCGTGAAACATTTTATAGCAAAATACTGTTACACATTTGGGTTGTTTCTTGGTTTAATAACGGTAATGAATCTTATTTTTACCTGATATTGATAACTGTCACCCTATAATAATTATGATTGCTATCGTTGTGTCATGTTGAAATAAGCTATTTTTAGACAAATTAAAAAGGGTTAGTCATGATAGATGCAGACGGCTTTCGCGCCAATGTCGGCATCATCTTGGCAAATACACAAGGGCAAGTTCTGTGGGCAAAACGTATTGGTCACAACGCTTGGCAGTTTCCTCAAGGCGGTATCGACCGCGGGGAGACGCCGATGGATGCAATGTATCGCGAGCTCTGGGAAGAGGTCGGTTTACATCCGCGTCATGTAGATTTATTGGCAGTCACGCAAGATTGGTTGCGTTATCGGCTGCCGAAACGCTATGTGCGTCATGGACAGCACCCTTTGTGTATTGGGCAAAAACAAAAGTGGTTTTTGCTGCGCTTAGATGAGCCAAATACTCAACATATCCGCTTTGATGAGGGAAAACCGGAATTTGACCATTGGCAATGGGTCAGCTACTGGTATCCACTCGGACAAGTGATTCACTTTAAACGCGGGGTATACCGTCGTGCTTTGCAAGAGCTGGCACGTGAATTACCGCTTAAACAAGAACTGATTATCCCTGAGCATACCAACCATTTGCTTCTTACCTAGCCTCTGGTTTATTGTTTGTTTGTTAGTGAATATAAAAAATCCTGCATCTATTATGGATGCAGGATTTTTTATATTTAAAATAGCTAGGGCGTGTCCTCAATTCAACTGATAACAATCTAAATGGTGATGAAAATGAGGACACGCCCTAGATTTATGGTTTGATGGCAACCTTTAGTACGCCATCACGTTGATGCATAAATAAGTCATAGGCTGCAACAATATCGTCTAGCGCGTAGGTATGTGTGACCATCTCAGATAAATCGACACGCCCTGACTCCACCACATTTAATAGACGACGCATCCGTTCTTTACCACCCGGGCACAAGGCGGTGCGGATAGTATGATCACCAAGACCTGCTGCAAAGTGTGACATGGGGATGCTTAAGTCTTCTGAATAAACGCCAAGGCTTGATAGCGTACCGCCTGGTTTTAAAATTTTCAGACATTGTTCAAAGGTAGATTGTAAGCCCAATGCTTCGATACTGCTATCAACCCCGCGACCCGCAGTAATTTTCATAATCTCGTCAACGATATCCACTTCGTTAAAATTGAGGGTAATATCGGCCCCCAGTTTCTTAGACGAGGGTAATATCGGCCCCCAGTTTCTTAGACATCGCTAAGCGCTCGTTATTGCCATCAATAGCGATAATGGTAGACGCCCCTCTCAGCTTGGCACCAGCAGAGGCGCACAATCCAATTGGACCTTGCGCAAATACAGCCACGATATCGCCAATTTTGATATTGGCATTTTCAGCACCCTTAAAACCAGTAGACATGATGTCTGGGCACATCAGCACTTGCTCATCAGTCAGCCCATTAGGCACAGGCGCTAGGTTGGCCTGCGCATCGGGTACTAAAACGTATTCGGCTTGCGTGCCATCGATGATATTACCGAAGCGCCATCCGCCAGTCGCTTTATAACCATGACAAGGACAAGTCCCGTCTGGCCCGATGTAACCACCATCTTGTGAAGGAAAGCCATCTTGGCTGGCATAAGAAGTAAAACTTGGGCAAATCGCGCCAGCAATCACTCGTTGACCTTCTTCATAACCCATCACCGCACTACCGAGCTTTTCGATAATACCGACTGGCTCATGACCAATGGTCAACCCTTGAGCAACGGGATACTCACCCTTAAAAATATGAATATCGGTGCCGCAAATGGTCGTTGTAGTGATTTTTATAAGAGCGTCATTGGGCCCAACATCGGGAATTTTCTTCTCTGCAATTTCAATTTTACCTGGCGCAACAAATATTAGTGATTTCATCATACTCATGTCACACTCCTTGTTTTGACACTGTTTTCACACTTATTTGATTCATACTAGGGCGTGTCTTCATTTCAAAAATGGTGATAAAAATGAGATCAATTGCCGTCAAACAAGAAAAATAGCGTAGATAATATCGGGATATTAACCAGCTATTTGACAATGTTTGGCAAGGTTTATCCATTTTTAGCCCATCTAGATGAGTATTGAGTGAATTGAAAACACGCCCTGGCTGTCATTTAATAGTCAGTAATTGCATTAGATACTAGCAGTAAATTCTAAGCCCCTACTCAGTGAGTGTAAGCCATAAGCGCGACACTTTAAAGCAAAAACCACAATTACTTTAGGGTTTTTAAAATTGCCTACTGGTTCGTGTGAGAACAAGGGTGCATATGACTGAAAATAAGTGATTGTTTTATTCACCAACTGCTGAGTGTGGGTACTCGCGACTGACAATCTGAGCTGTAAAATTTGAGCCTTTATCCTCATCACGCAACGTTAAGATACTTTGAGTGCGAGTGCCATAAGTTGGTACGTTCTTAGCACTATCGCCAAAAGCGACAGGCTCGATGTAAATAGAAGACAAGGTTTGCTCAATCTCATTGGTCATGCCAGTATCTGGCAGCTTGTCCGCTGGTGCTTTGATATTATCTGACAGCACCTCAAAGGCCGCCTGTTGCCAGTATGCAGGTGAGCTATTCTCAGCAATCAAGGGCAATACTTCTTGCCGCAGTCTGCCACGTAGGCGCTCAGTTTTGAACCAGCTATCCTCTGGCTGACCGTTAGAGATAACGTGCAATCCTGCATGTAAGGGCGTGGGAGCATGACCACGATTATTAACGAGGACCGCTTGGGTCGCATCACCTATAATTAAATTGAAGCCAGCATAGTCTTGCAAACTGATTTGCCGTGCAAACTCTATTGGGCTTAGCGTACTGGTCAAGAAATCGGTGACCAGTTCACCACGTGAGCGTTCGTCATTACTTGCCTGCACGCCATCGCGAAAGTTCAATACCGCTGCCCAACGTCCGTTTTGCTCATATAAATCGTCATATGACTTTTGATAGATACCTAACCAAGTGCCGCCGCTTTGTTTATCGCGTCCGGCATAGATAGGTTTATCAGCCCATTGATGTAACGGCTCGGTTGGGCGCTGCAAAAACTCATCGCGATTGGATAATAAAACCAAAGGCAGCTCATCAAATAATTGCCAAGCAATGGCGACGATACACATAGCATTCCTTTTATATGATTATTATATAATCGTTCCGATATCAAAAAGGGTCGTTCAAAATAGCGTCCTGCTGGTATAAATTTTCCTAGCTTGCTGTGCGCTTCGCACTCCAGAGGCTTCAAAAAATTTATCCTAACAGCACTCCCATCGGTATTATATTGTTTTCAATTGAATCGATTATATAGGGTCTGATGAACATTCAAGTGTGGCACTGGCAGTGGCTATTTTTTAGACAATACGCAGTGAAATTTTTGACGACTAGTCGTTCTAGGTTAGATAATTTCGCCATGTATTGGCAAAAAATAGCCCTGCCCTGAAAGGCTGATACTAAAATCATCCCAAACGTTGTTGTAAACCTAGCTAAGGTCTCGACATTATCGTCGGTTTACGCCTGATTTGATAAAAGGTTTGGGACGATTTTAGTATCAGCAGTCCTACTATTTGAATGTTCAACAGACCCTAGTTCTTATTTAGCATTAATTGGTGTTTAACTGCTTATCAGCCGGATAGCTAATTTGATAAGTAGACTGCATCACTTGCGACTGTTTACTCGGCAAATCAAACTCCCAAGCGACCATACCTTTATTGTCATTCCAGTCTTTTTGGCTCACTGCTGGGGTGTGCATCGCAGTGACTTTGATACTGTCATCACTACTAACCGGCTCACTACCCAAAACTTGTAAATGCACGCTACGATTGTGCTGGTTGGTGAACTGATAGGCTTGGATGGTCGTTCTGGTTTGCTGACGATTAAACACGCCTTTATCACCTTGTTTGTCTTCATCAGTGAGTTGCTTGACCAGCATACTGGGATCGATGCCAAAACCAATACCCTGCTCTTTTAGATTCTGGTAGCTATAGCGCGATTGCCCGACATAGTTGTCATCACGGTACAATTGCAAAGAGCCATCGACCCAAGCCGGAGTCAAAAACGGTGCGGATGCGTACCAGTAGCCAGCGGCTTCCACACTCGGGGTACTACGAATCCACAGCTTGCTACTGCCTGATTGCTCATCAATAACCGTCCGTACCCGCCTGCCATCACTTGGAATACTAATACGCTGCGGCAGTCGATATTCGGTGATGCCGTTTTTATTCTGACTGCTCACGCTAAAGCTCGGTAGCGGTGGCATCTCTGCAGCCCCTGCTCCGCCATAGCTATCACTACCTACAACAACGACTGGAGCAGACTCCATCATAGGCTGTGCATAGCGTGACAATTTACTATTTGGCTGTTCTTCATATAATGACAAGCGCTCGACTCTTGGTAGTTGGCTGGTCGTAGTTTGAGTGGGATTAACTGAGCTTAATACCAAAGGAACCTTTAGCCAATTCTCCCCTGTTTGCTGGGCAATAACGGCAGAGGCGATGATGTTTAATTGTTTGCTCTCCGTGTTGAGACGTGCTTGATAGGTCGGCTCCCAACTGGCGCCGCGCACTTGATAATGCAGCTTGACGCTGCTTGGCGAACGACTTGCGACGCGCACACTCACTTGCGTCACACTATCCTGTGCTTGAGTTGTACTGCCAGCCATCAGCTGGTTCAGCGTATCTTGCGCGCGCGCTTGGCGCTGCTGAATATTCAAAATTCTTTTATTGATACTGGCCGCTTGCGTCTCTACCTCACGCGCATTATCGGCAAGGCTACCCTCTGTACTCATTTGCGTGACCTTGGTAAGGTTTTGCAAGTAGGCTTTTGCTAAGCGTGCCGCCTCTAACTCCGCATTAATCGCGTCCAAATTATTCTGCTGCGTCTGTACGTTGGCATCACCTTGATATTGACACTGCGCCGCTTGTTCAGCGCTTAAGGTTTCAATGCTAACTTCGCCAATATTAACGCCATTAGCCGCTTGCACACTCAGGCTGTCTTTATCGATATAAGGGGATAAACAAGAAAAAACCAGTGTTTGCTCGCCACTATTAGTAATGGGTAACGCACGGGTGACACTGGCTAAGCCTTGATAAATCGTCACTTGCTCAATACTGCTATTGGCTGCCTGAGCAGGAGTCACACTTAAAGCCGCTATGCCAAATAAACTCAGCGACATTAACCGCGTTTTAGCAATCAACTTAGATGATATTGCCACTTTGGATAAATCAGCTTGCATAATCATTCCTTAAAAGTACGTTTAATCCATTAATAGGTTTCATTAGCGCAAGCCCATGCTCTGTAACGCTTTATTAAACATGATGCTATATTTATTATAATCGTTATTCTAAGCATTATTTCTTAAAGCACTTTTCTAAAGGAGCTTTTTTATATCTTAGCGGTTTTCTATCTTTCTTTCTAGATGTTACCAGTAGCAGATAAGTTGTTACGATGGGATTCGCCTAATAGTAATTTGGTATGCCTAACAAACTATTTTTGCTATTATGACCCACATTCTATTATCAATAATAATGATATCCTTATGATGATTCATCCGCAATATGACCCTGTCGCGCTGTCCTTGGGTCCGGTAGAAGTACACTGGTACGGACTGATGTATTTATTGGCCTTTGCCGCGGCGTTCGGTCTAGCATGGTATCGCAGTACCAAACGCGACAGTTGGACCACCGATATGGTCTCTGATTTGGTCTTTTATGGCGCGCTTGGTGTCATTTTAGGTGGTCGGATCGGTTATGTGTTGTTTTATCAGTTCGGCGAGCTGTTGCAAAATCCGGCGTACCTTCTCAAGGTTTGGGAAGGCGGTATGTCATTCCACGGTGGTTTCATCGGCGTGATGCTCGGTATGTGGTTCTTCGCCCGTAAATATAAGAAGACACCTTTTCAAGTCTTTGACTTTATCGTTCCTTGTGTACCGACGGGCTTACTGTTCGGTCGCATCGGCAACTATATCAATGGGGAGCTGTGGGGCCGTGTCTCTGATGGCGGCTATAACTGGCTGACGTATTTCCCGCAAGCGGCCGCCTTTGATATGCAGCAATTACAGACCAATCCTGAGCTACAAGAATTGATGCTTGAGGTAAATGGACAGTATTTATTGCCGCGCCACCCCTCGCAGTTATACGAAGCGTTGGCAGAAGGACTGCTATTGTTCCTTTTCTTATGGTGGTATTCATCGAAGCCGCGCCCGCGTATGTCTGCGACGGCTGTATTCTTGTTGGGTTATGGTATTAGCCGCTTTATCATCGAATTCTTCCGCCAGCCAGATGCTGACCAAGGGTTTGTGTTGTTGGGTTGGATGACCAAAGGTCAAATACTCAGCGCACCGATGATTATTGCAGGCTTCATCCTACTGATTTATGCTTACAAACGCGGTATCTATGACTGGGGTAAGCAAGCGGCTTATTAAGCATTATTTTGTATAAAGCAGTACTTTGCCCCAAAAACCCTGTTAATCACTATATCAATGATGCGTTTTAGCAGCGTAGAAGAGTAACTTTATGAGCACTAGCAACTCCATTAGTCACCACAAGCAGAGTAAAAATGAGCAAGCCTACTTGGATTTGCTGCGTCAGGTTATGAGTGAAGGCACTGAAAAAGGCGATCGTACCGGTACTGGTACGCTAAGTCACTTTGGCGCGCAACTGCGTTTTGACTTAGCATCAGGATTCCCATTATTAACCACCAAAAAAGTCCACTTCAAATCTATCGTTTATGAGCTATTATGGTTTTTAAGCGGTAGTACTCACGTTGATTACTTGCAAGCAAATGGCGTGCGTATTTGGAATGAATGGGCAACGGCTGAGCAGACGGCGCGCTTTAAGCGTCCTGCTGGGGATTTAGGGCCCGTTTATGGTCATCAGTGGCGCAATTATGGCGCGAGTAAGCGTGACGATGGCAGCTATAATAACGATGGTGTCGATCAAATCACCCAAGTCGTTGAGCAAATCAAGACCAATCCCAATTCACGACGCTTGATCGTCTCCGGCTGGAATCCCGGTGAAGCAGAGCAAGTCGCTTTGCCACCTTGTCACACACTATTTCAGTTCTTTGTCGCGGACAATAAACTGTCCTGCCAGCTCTATCAGCGCTCAGCGGATTTATTCCTCGGTGTGCCGTTCAATATCGCTAGCTATGCGCTGTTGACCCATATGGTCGCGCAAGTTTGCGGACTAGAGGTTGGTGAATTTATCTGGACGGGTGGCGATTGTCATATTTACCAAAACCACCGTGAGCAAGTCGAGCTGCAACTGACACGTGAGCTCTATACACTTCCAACATTAACACTTAACCCTGAGGTTGATGATATTTTTGCTTTTAAATATGAAGATATCACCGTCGATGGCTACAAGTCGCATCCTGCTATCAAAGCAAAGGTTGCTGTATAGCATTTGTCTGACTGAATATTTTAAATAAGAATAGCATTTTAGAGATAATAAAAAGGATACCTTATGAGTTATGCCCACACTGAAGTCGCCCAAATTGCTGCTATCAGTAGCAATCGTTGTATCGGTAAAGACAATGCACTGCCGTGGCATATCTCAGCAGACTTGCAGCACTTTAAAAAAATGACGACCAAAGATAACGATGGCGCTATTCAAGGTATCGTTATTATGGGGCGTAAGACTTTTGAGTCAATGGGCAGCAAGCCGTTGCCAAAGCGGGTAAGCTTTATCATCAGCACTCAGATGGATTATGCTGATCAACAAGGCCTTGTGGGCAAAAACAACGCTTATGTCGTACATAATTTAGATGATGCCTTAACGCAGGCGGCAAGTCTGGCACATGGTGCGCACCTTGATACGATTTGGGTCATTGGCGGTGAGCGGGTATTTAAAGAAGCGATGATGTATACCGATCGCATTGAGCTGACTCATGTAGATACCGAAATCGCTGATGGTGAAGCCTTTTATCCTAAAATACCAACTGACTTTACAGTGGCAGAAGAGTCTGAGCAGATGCACGATGAAAAGAGTGATTTAGATTTTAGATTTGTGACTTATAAAATAAAAGCTGCTGAATAACTGTCGCTCACTCATTAGAAATGACTGAAAAATTGGGGCTGTCTTAGATATTTCTAGGACAGCCCTTTTTTACGATCAATCAGATTACTCATGCAATACTTTATAAACCGTTTTCGCCAAAATGGGACCAATCCCCTGCACACCTGCCAGCTCTTGTTGTGATGCTCCAAGCAATTGCTGAATTCCGCCAAAGTGATTCAGCAAGTCACGACGACGCTTTTCACCCAGCCCCGGTATGACCTCTAGCACTGATGATGAACGGCGCTTATCACGCTTCTTACGGTGCGCTGTGATGGCAAAACGATGGGCTTCATCACGAACGTGCATCAATAAATGCAACGCCTTGCTATCCATTGGCAAATCAAGCGGCTCATGATCGATAAAGTGCAATACTTCAAGTCCGGCCTTACGCCCCTCACCTTTTGCCACACTAATGAGCAGCGTATCATTAAGAATACCCAACTCGGTCAATACCTCTTTAGCGATGCCAAGTTGACCTTTACCACCATCAATCAGCAATAAATCAGGCAGCGGCTGCTTCTTATAACGCCGTGTCAGCACTTGCTTCATCGCGGCATAGTCATCGCCACCGACAATATCATGGATGGCATACTGACGATAATCACGGCGACGTGATCCACCTTGGTCAAAGACAACGCAGCTACCGATGGTCGCCTCACCCATCGTATGCGAGATATCAAAGCATTCAATTCTATCAATCGTTCGCTCAGTGACATCGGCCAATACGTCTTTCAATGCGCCAAAGCGCGAATGCAGCTCTAAATAATCACCCAACTTAGTCTTAAGCGCATTATTCGTGTTCAATTTTGCCAAATCTAACCATTCGGCACGATGTTCACGTACGTTGGTTTTGATGACGACTTTGCTACCAAAATGGCTGGCCAGCGCTTCACTCACTGCAACTTGATCAGGTAGCTCATGAGTTAACATAATTTCTGCTGGCAAGTCATCCGTCACCTGAAAGTAGAACGAGGTAATAAAGGCAGATAAATTATCAGCAAGCGGCTCGCTACTATCGACGTCAGGAAAATAGTTCTTACCGCCAAGCACACGCCCGCCACGGACGGTCAGTACGTTGACACAGGTCATGCCTGCCTGACTGGCAATAGCAATCACATCGGCCTCGCCCTGCACAGTATAAACGGCTTGCTTAGCTTGGACTTCACGCAGCATAGACAGCTGGTCACGATAAAAGACCGCCTTTTCAAAGTCTAATTCTTCGGCGGCACCTTCCATCTTTTCAATCAAAGCACTATGAATGTCGCTAGAGTCGCCTTTGAGAAAGCGAATGGTGTTATTCACATCCTCTGCATATTCTTCTGGCGATACCAAGCCCACGCAGGGCGCACGGCAACGCTTAATCTGATACTCAAGACAAGGGCGCTTACGTTGCTTGAAAAAGGTATTGGTACATTGGCGCATCTGAAACATTTTTTGCATCAAAACCAATGTCTCTTTTGCCGCGTGAGCAGAGGGAAAAGGCCCAAAGAAGCGACCTTTTTGGTGATTGCCCTTACCGCGTCCATACGCCAGCCGTGGATAAGGCTTATCCGCTGAAATAAACACATACAGATAAGATTTGTCATCACGCAGTAGCACGTTATAAGGTGGACGGTACTCTTTAATCAGGTTTTGCTCGAGTAGTAGCGCTTCGGTCTCACTACGGGTAATGATTGTCTCTATATTATGTATCCGCGCCACCAATGCCCGTGTTTTTGGGTGGTCAATCGTCTTAGCGAAGTAGCTGTTGACGCGGCTTTTAAGCGATTTGGCTTTACCGACATATAAAATATCGCCATTCTTACCCAGCATTTTATAAACACCTGGCAAATTTGGCAGGCGCTGAATCAAATGCTTTAGACGGGCTTTTTTATCATCGACGGGACTTGTTTCTGAGACGGTTACCATAGAATTTATTGCTCTCAAGATACTGATATATAGCTGTTTATGGGGCGATAGCGAAAGTTTTGCAAGGCAACTATCAGTGTAACGTCAGACAGAAAAAAAGCCAGCACCAAGCTGACTTTTTCTATAGTTTAAAATGCTACTTGTATTTTATAAAGCGCTGCTAGTGGCGAAAATTAGACATTAGCGCTGGAATACCCGGTAACATACCGACAATAGCCATCACGCCAGTCAATATCACAAAAGTAATCACAGGAATAATCCAACGGCTCATCTTTGATAAATTCGCACTACGTTCTTTAGAACCAATTAACCCTAGATTATCAAGCACAAGGGTAATCGACCAACCAAACGCAGGATTCACCAGTGCCGATGCAAAGACGACAATCGCAGCAGACTGCGTGGTTTTTCCTTCGCGTGTCATCTCCATACCTGCCTCAAGTAACGGAATAAAAACGCCGACAATCAGTGCCACACACATCACGGGCTCCCAAATAGCCAAGTCCATTGGATAGCCCCAGATACCTGCGATAACACAGAACAACCCTGTCAATACGGCACCTGCAGGAATAGGACGCTTAGCAATCGCTGCTGGCACAATATATGTACCCCATGATGAGGCAAAGTTTGCACCGCCCAATACTGAGCCTGCCACCTGACGAATAGAGGCACTGGTCATCGTATCATCGATATCCATTAACACACGCTCAGTGCGTTTTGGATAGCTGATTTTTTGGAACACCTGATGCCCTAAAAAATCTGGCGACCACATCGCCACTGCTAATACTGCAAACGGTAGCACCACGATAAAGCTTTCAACGGTTGGCAGACCAAGCATCCAACCTGTATCTTCACCCCACCAATACATTGGGCTCATATTTGGTAAGCCTGGCCCTGTTTCAAAAGCAAAGGGTGCGCCCATGGCAAAGGCTACTCCACCACCTAACAAGCAGCTAAGTGGCACTGCCAGCCAACGCTTTTGGAAGTTCTCTAACACCGCATACAGTATAATGGTCAATAAAATCACTACGAAGGCAATATGCGCCATGCCGATGCCTTCTGCCCAAGCAAAGAGGTTTTTGACTTGTGAGGTAGTACCAATAAAGCCTAGATAAAGCAATAAACCACCGCACACACCTTTACTGGTCAAGTTTGCCAGTAGACTCCCCCCTTTGCTAATCGCCAGTAATAAGCCAAAAGCACCGATGAGCAGACCAAAAGCCATCGGATGCCCACCAGCGGCAACCACGATAGGGATGAGCGGAATCAGTGGACCATGCGTACCAGCAAGGTTGGCGGTCGGTAGCAGAAATCCTGAGAATAAAATAACGAAGAACGAGACAATCAATAGCTCATAACGGACGTTTTCTAGGACAAAAGCATCGCTTAACCCAAGTGGCCCTGCAAAAGTGGCGGCAATAGCGCCCACCATAACCACTTTACCAATGGTCGCTGCCATCGCCGGAATGGTATCTTCATACTCAAAACGATAATCACGGAACGGCAAGTTCATGCGCCAGCGTTTTGGCTGCATAATCTGTAGTTCATGATTGAGATAATCATCACGGCTATCAAAGCTTGAGCTTGGCTTATGCAAATCAACATAGCTGCCTGATAGGTCGTTGTGGTGATCGGACGAATTTGGCGGTTGCGCATCGGACCCTGAAACGGGAATCTGGAGGTCACTCATCACACTTCCTTATGTCGACTGATAGGTTTATGCCCTACCGATTTATTTGGCTAGTGCCTGATAAATCCAATCGGTCAAAGCAAATTTGCGGGTATTGTAAGTCATCGACCGCCATAATGCGAGTTTTTATTGTTTAAAAGAGACCATTTGTATCATTATTAATGGCATATGATGATGAACATAACCATGTGATGAAGAGATAAAATAAAAAAGTATGATATTGTGTAACGAACGTACTAATAGAAAATAATCGAGTACTTATGATATATTTTAAGATGAAAAATTGGCTTTAAAAACTCTGTCACTTATCTACTGCACTATAATTAAGAATTTGCTGGGTAAAACTGGTTTTTATATAGCAGAAAATTCGTCTATCAGTTACGCTTTAACGCTGGTGGCTGTTGGCGTTTTTTATTATGATAAATATCTTTTGCATGGCTATGAATCAATAGCAAACCTACCATCGTCAGGTGCTTGTGCGCTTTTGATAAAATAATTCATAAACTAAAAATAGCCCAGCAGACAAGATTGAAAAAGGCAACAGGACATATCTATGAGTTTATTACCAAAAAATCTTGAGACCCTAAAACGTAAGGCTAAAAAAAATATCATGCCGCTACTGGCACCGCATTTACTTAAACTGCGCATCAATACTTACGCGCCTTATATCGGTGCTGGCATCAAAATCGACCACATCAGTCTCGATCAAGGGTTGTGCGTGGTAAGCATGGGGCTCAATGCTCTGAATAAGAATATCGTCGGTACCCAGTTCGGCGGCAGCTTATATTCGATGGTAGATCCCTTTTATATGCTCATGCTAATGCACCAGTTGGGCAGTAGTTATGTGGTGTGGGACAAAAGCTCACATATCGACTTTGTCGCGCCAGGTAACAGTAAAGTAATTACTCGGATGAAAATTCCTAGTACCGAACTCATCACTATTCAAGAACTGGCCAAAGACGGTGACGCTGTATTTCGTGAATATCAGGCGGATATCTTTGACGATCAGCAGAAGTTGATCGCTACTGTCACCAAGACTATTTATATACGCTTGCGCAAACACAGCAAATCAAAGAATCAAAGCAGCCGTATGGATGTGCTCGATACTTAGTCAGTTGTTAATTATTAGTTGCTTATTAGCTGAAGTGGTTGCTTAGAAGAATAGTTGACCGTTAAGCGGCTACTGATCATTTTTGTGAACCTTACATACATTTTTGAACCCTACATACAAAAACCCCAATCTAGCATGCGCATAGATTGGGGTTTTGTCTTTTTTGGTATGGCCCGCTTATTTATATGATAAACCTATGAATAAGGGCTTGTATCTACTATTACCTTACTTTAATCAACTG
Source organism: Psychrobacter sp. 78a-MNA-CIBAN-0178 (assembly GCF_040309625.1). Lineage (NCBI taxonomy): Bacteria > Pseudomonadati > Pseudomonadota > Gammaproteobacteria > Moraxellales > Moraxellaceae > Psychrobacter > Psychrobacter sp. 78a-MNA-CIBAN-0178. The sequence continues at coordinate 60,722 of NZ_JBEOOZ010000009.1, read as the reverse complement.
TAAATTATACAGCCAACTAAAGACGGCAAGCTTTTGCTTAAATACCCGGTGCAGTTTCAACTGCATCAGGAACGCGAGCGTCAGTTTTTGCTTTGAAAACTTTAGGTGCACGCGGAGCAAGTTTTTCGCGGATACGGGCTGATTTACCAGAGCGCTCACGTAAGTAGTACAGTTTTGCACGGCGAACCGCACCACGGCGTTTCACTTCAATGCTGTCAATAATTGGTGAATGCAATTGGAATGCACGCTCAACACCAACACCGCTTGAGATTTTACGTACGGTAAACGCTGAGTTTAGACCGCGGTTACGCTTAGCAATTACAATGCCTTCAAAAGCCTGTAGACGCTCACGCTCACCTTCACGTACTTTAACTTGAACCACAACGGTATCGCCGGGTGCAAAGCTTGGGCGCTCAATCAATTGAGCATTTTCGATGACCTGAACCAATGGATGCTTGTTGCTCATGAGAGTTATCTCCTCACATTAGATAATAGAGGCTTAACGCATATCACCTGTTTGTAATAATTAATCATAGCTATTATCAACATCTTGTATTAATAACAACTACAACGTAAATGGATTATAACCAACGGCCATTATGCTATGACTCGTTTTATTATTGCTCAAAATTTTATTGCTTAACTGTTTATGTTTTTGACCGCTATTAACGTGGCTTTTTATCTGCTTTTGCCAATGCTTTTAGCCATTTCGCTTGCTCTACTGTTGGGGTGAACGCTTGCCATAAGTCGGGACGACGCGCTTGCGTGCGACTGACTTGCTGACTAAAGCGCCACTTAGCGATATTGGCATGATGTCCTGAAAGTAATACTTCAGGAACCGCCATACCCGCAAACTCATGCGGCTTGGTATAGTGTGGACAATCAAGCAAGCCATCGACGAACGAGTCTTGCTCAGCTGATTGATCATCACCCATAATATCAGGCAGACGACGTATCACACTATCCATCATCACCATGGCTGGCAGCTCACCACCAGTCAATACGTAATCACCCAACGACACTTCCAAGTCGACATACTGCGCCAGTAAGCGCTCGTCAATACCTTCGTAACGACCACATAATATAATCATGCCATCATACTCAGTCATACTGACCACACTACTTTCGCTAAGCGTCTGTCCTTGTGGCGACATATAAATCACCGGACAATGCTCACTGTCGACACGGCAGCCATGTTGACCCGCTCGCAAGCGCGCATCCTCGATAGCTATTGATAATGGCTCAGCCATCATCACCATCCCAGGACCGCCACCATACGGGCGTTCATCAATACGGCGGTAGTTATCAGTGGTATAATCACGCGGGTTGATACATTCAATCGTCACTTGCTCCTGTGTGACTGCCCGACCCGTGATACCAAACTCACGAATCGTAGCAAACATCTCAGGAAAAATACTAATGACGGCAAAATACATCTGATGTCTACTTGCACAATGGCTAATAAAAGCTAAATGAATCGGTGTAACTATTAACGATGCTCAGCGATAAAGCCGAAACTTATATCAGCAAAGCTTGTCTTAATAAGACCTTATTAACCATTACTGATTAATTATTGCTTATTATTAATAATCACTTGGCCATGCCACAAGCACCGTTTTCGCAGTCATATCGACCTGCATCACGGTTTGCTTATGCCATGGAATCAGGCGTTCTTCTTTATCTAAACTGTCTGAATTAGGCGCCACGCGCATGATGTCATGGGCACCGGTTTCAAACATTTCAGCGATATTGCCTAGATACTCATCTTGCTCGTTCATCACGCGCAAGCTGACCAAATCCGACCAATAATATTCATCTTCCGCTGTTTCTGGCAAGACGTCTTGCTCGACCCAAAGGGTTACCCCATTCATAGTCTCCGCAACATTGCGATCAGGAACCTGCTCAAATTGAGCCACGATTCCTGTGCCTTGTTCACGCCAAGCTTTCACAGTCAGAGGTTTCATGCCAGTAGCGGTTTTCATCCACCACGGCTGCATGGCGAATATGGCCGTACGATCATCCGTATCGCTAAATACCCAAAGCCAACCTTTGATGCCATAAGGCTTTTTAAGCTGACCGATTTTCATAAGAGCACTAGCGTTTGGAATAGATGACATAACGGCTAACCTAACAATGATTAAAACATTTCAATCAAAAGCGATAAACGCAATCAAAAGCGATAAACAGTTAATCGCGCACCCTGGTCAGACCAGTTACGCTATATCTTCTAAAGTCTACTGAGCTATGCACATAATCACACTATCAGCATTTCAGTAACAGCAAGAAAAACTTAAGCAGTTGCTTCAGTTTGAGCTGTAGACTTGTTGTAAGCTTTTGCTAATGAAGCAACGCGATCAGAAGGTTGTGCACCTTTGGCGATCCACGCATTGTACGCTTCCATGTTCAGACGTACTGCTTCTTCAGACTCTTTAGCGAGTGGGTTAAAAAAGCCGATGTTTTCAATGTAGCGACCGTCACGCGCGCGGCGTTGATCAGCAACAACTACTTGATAAAATGGGCGTTTCTTGGCACCGCCCCGTGCTAAACGAATAACAACCATGTGAATTCTCTCTTTCGCAGGTATACCAAAAAGGGCATAATTATAGCACAGTCTTATTTTATTGAAAACATAAACTATGCTTATTTAATTATTTATTAACAATAGCTTAAATATGCTTGTATGTAAATTGAAATTAATAATTGCCCATGATTATAAAGTCTTAATACCCTGCTTCTGACCGTATCAAATCGCTAAAATATTAAAACTAAAATATTAAAACTAGCTTTTATAGATCGTACTTAGTGAGGTTGTGATTTTGGACGACTTAGCCAAATCAAAGTGTTCAAATTGTGCATAGTAAATCCATGTAACTTGATTACTTGATTGTGCTGCTCTATTTCTACTCATAACAGCCCAATAAAAACAGTATACAATAGACCGTAACGCCAGCAATGTGCTTGCTTACTTGATAATCTAAACGAGCTACAGTTTTTGTGACGTGGCACTATTTTATCACCCTATTATTTATCTATACCTTGGATGCATATGACCACCCCAAACCCTAAAATACCTCGTAAAGGTTGGTTGCCACGCTCTTATTCCAACAGTTGGCTGACTACCTTAATGGTGGCTTTTATTGTCATTATCAGTGTCGGCTTATCGATTGTGTTCTTTTGGCGCAGTCTTTATTTGCCAGAGCTCAAAAATCATGCGCGCTATCTGACCAGCGAGCTACGTTTGATGAATAGCGTCAATAAAGACTGGCAGGATAGCCCCGAGGTGCGGCAATGGATATATCAGCATTCGCACGTGGTGGTGGTTGATAACCCCAGTGACTTCCCGCAAGTAGCAGATAAAGCCTTTGCGGGTGTTTTTACCGATGTATTACAACGCGAAATAGGGGCACAGTTAGGTCGACCAGTGGAAGTGTATTTCAAGTTCAAACCAACCCCGCAGCTGTGGGTACAAGACAGTCGTGACACCAGTTTTTGGATTCGCGAACCCGTGGTTTATTATTCGCAATATAGTCCAGGATTGTTAGTACTATTCCTCATTGGATTACCTATATTATCGCTGCTAACCATTATTTTGTTAGCACGGCAATTAAACCGTCCTTTAAGGTATTTACAGCGTGCGGCCACCAACTATATTCGACTGGGTCACGCAACATCCTTACCAACGCAAAAAGGGCCTACAGAGATACGTCAGGTAAATATGGCATTCAACCGCTTATTTACCACGCTCAATCAAGCGCAAAAAGAACGTACCATCATGCTTGCTGGTATCTCACATGACCTGCGTACACCGTTGACTCGTATGCGCTTGACCGCTGAAATGCTACCGGACGATTTTTTTCGTGAAGGGTTGATTTATGACATTGAGGATATGGATGCCATTTTGGAGCAGTTTATCTCATTTATGAAAGACGGTTCCGATGAGCCAGTGCACCTGACCAATTTGGACACTATATTTAATGAAATTATGGTGCAATTCGCGCCCATGGAATTTATTTATCAATCGGATTGTCACAAGGTTGTGCCAGTGCGTCCTTTATCCATTAAGCGCTTGGTCATTAATCTGGTCAACAATGCCAATCGTTATGGCAAGCCGCCTATTTATTTATCAGCAACGGTCGTGCCGACTTTCATAGAAACAGCTGACGTAGAAGACAGCGACGTGGTGTCTGAAAATGAAGTTAATAAGCAAGCCCAAGAGCAGCTGATGATATGTGTACGGGACTGCGGTGATGGAGTAGAAGAAGATCAATTAGAGCGCATCATGCAGCCCTTTGAACGTGGTGAAACAGCGCGAACCACGCAAGGTAGTGGTCTAGGTCTGGCTATTGTTGATCGTATCGCCCGCTTGCATCATGGTACGGTTGAGGCCATCAATCATCCTGATGGCGGCCTACAAGTCTGTGTGCGTATTCCCCTGTTATCCAAAGTGGCAGGAGAGCAAACACTAACAGAAAATATAGAAGCAGCTCATTCAGACAAAGCAAAAATGGCAGATCATATACCTAATAAAGAAGCTGAAAAAAGACGATGGCAAAATCGTCTTTAAAGTCGCTGTAACTATTTAACTGTCTCATTATTTAAGCAATGACAATTATTCACGCGCACCGATAACGGGGGGAATGTACGCAGCGCTATTAGTAAACGCTAATGGCTGAGTAATGTCATCCTGCGCGGCTTTTAGCGTTTGAGTCATGGTTGGCTGCTGCAAGAATAAATAATAACCCAGCGTCAACGCATTCAGTACTACCAAACCGCCAAATAAATATGGCATCCTCTGCCCTCCTCTAGTTTCCAACTTATAAGACTGAATATTAAAAATTGGCTGTTCAAACCAATGTTTCTCAACTTAATCCGTTATATATTGAGCGCTTAATCTGTTTTGTACTGGCGAAAGTATTTTTCATGCTGCGGACATGAAATAGCATTTTACCTTATTCAGTGCCAAAATCACGATCGCTCTTTTCTTGGGTTAACTGGTCAGCGGCAAGTACTTGAGTCAAGGGTTTGATAGGCCATGTCATGACAAATCTGGCACCACCAAGCTCACGGCTTTCATCGACCTTCATACTACCATTAAACCAAAAAGCAATACGCGACACAATCGACAGCCCTAAGCCATAGCCACCAGATGCCCGTGTACGGCTATCATCCAAGCGTGAGAATGGGATAAAAACTTTTTCGCGATCGGCTTCTGGAATACCGTGGCCATCATCCTCTACACTGACGAAAGCGTTGCCTTTTCTGATGCCCGCACTGATGATAATCGTGGTTTCTGCATAGCGTAAAGCATTACCCGCAAGGTTTTGAATGACACGGTGTAGATAACGTCTATCGGCAACCGCCGTTACTTTAGCGTTGGGCAAGTTGGTCACTATCTTGATAGGTTTGCCCAAGGCATTGGTTTCACGCTCAATCTGTTCGAGCAACTCTTTGAGATTTACCGGTTCTAGATCGAGTTTTGGTGACCCTTCTTCTAGCTTAGCGTAAGTCAAAATCTCGTCAATGAGACCGTTAAGCGACTCAATATCCTCATCGATATAATCACGCTGCATAAACCGCGAGTCTTCATCATCGGTATCAGCCAACATATCGACGGCAAAGCGTATACGTGCCACTGGCGTGCGCAGCTCATGCGATACTGCGCGCGTCAGCTCGCGCTGCGACTCAATCAAACGCTTAATATGCGCGGTCATCGCATTAAAAGTCGCTGACAAACGAGCAATTTCATCTTGTCCAATGACCTGTACTTGAATATCAAGGTTACCTTGACTCACCTCATTGACACCGACTTGAATCAACTGCAGTTTACGCTCAAGTGGGAAAATAAGTGCATAGACGCCCAAGCTGATCAAAAACATACTGATCAAAAACATACTGACAATCAGATTGAGCGGGAACCAGTTAAACAAAGGTACCGGCCCGATTAAAATCGCCATATCATTGATTTCAGACGGCACGACCACTTTAATCGACGAATTACTTTTACTGGTATTGGTATCTTGTAATAAGATGACGACCTCATCGCGGCGCAAGCGTGCCATTTGATCGGGGTCTAAATTAAGAGTATTGATCGCTCTAAACTCTAATGGAAAAGAAAACTTCTCTTCCAATTGAGCCAAACGCGCACGCTTATCGGATAAAGTCGCGTAATAGGACAAATCATCAAGCAAAAATACCGCGATGGCACGTACTTGCTGCTCGGTTACTTGCGAGATACGTGCGGTTAAAACGCTCTCGTTGTCCGGTAAGCGATAATAAACATCGGCATAAATAGGCTGGGCAACATAGCGAACGACGGTGTTGCCTTTTTCAAAACGGCGCAGCTCACTGGCATTAAAATCGACCTCGTTAATAGGCACAATGTTAAATTCTGCGCCAAATAAACTACTGGCATCAGACAGCCAATATTCACGCTGCGATTCGCTTTCTTGATGGGCAATGCCTTCAGCAACGATATGAAAAGCACCCGTGGCCATGTTTTCGCGGTAAGATTGGACGCGTTCTTTATTGATCGTATCCATCAACAGCTGGGCAAATAATGCCACACACAAACAGACAATGAGCAGTCCAGCATAAATACGAACAAATATACTGTGTTTAAGAGAAGAAACTAATGACATACGTGCCGTGACCAACCTAATAAAAAATTATTGATAAAGGAAGAAGAGAAATTCTTGCTGCGCAATTTATCTCATATAATCAAAATATCCTAAAAACGCTACGGTGTTGTTGATATCAATTTTTTGTAGCCTCTGTCTGCGCAGGCACAGCAAGCAAGAAAAATTGATATTAGCAGTGCGTGATGTATCGATATTACTTTTCACTCACTATACTATTAATCTAGCGTCCATAATTATCGCTCAATTAAACCACATAACGCAGCATTTAAGTTTAAAAATTAAAATTTAGACCATAAAAAAACCAGCTTTACGCTGGTTTTTTATTAAAAAGTATTTTAGTAAAGAGAATTGCATTAACAATTCGCTGTTAATTGCCTTCTTTAACGAACAAATAACCTTTACTACGCACGGTTTTGATGCGTTTAGGATTTTCTGGATCATCACCAATTTTTGGACGAATACGTGAGATACGTACGTCGATTGAGCGATCTTGACCGTCATATTCGATACCGCGTAGACGCTCAAAAATATCTTCGCGTGACAAGATACGACCAGCGTTAGACGCAAGTAACCATAATAAGTCATATTCGGCACTGGTGAAATCAACCAATTCGTCACCCAAGTTCACTGAGCGACCGCCATTGTCGATAACCAACTCACCAAACTCAAGACGCTGCGGCACATCTTCCGATGGCGCATTTTCTGAGCGGCGTAGTAAAGCACGGATACGGGCAAGCAATACGCGTGGCTGTGCAGGCTTAGCGACATAGTCATCAGCGCCCATTTCAAGACCCAAAACCTGATCCATATCTTCTGTGCGCGCGGTCAGCATCAAAATAGGATTTTGATAGTGTGGACGTACTTCACGACATACCGTCAAGCCATCGCTACCAGGAAGCATGACATCAAGTACGACCAAATCTGGTTGTTCATTGACAATACGGCGAATGGCGCGATTACCATCGGTTTCAATTGCCACTTCTAAACCATTTTTAACCAAGTAATCTTGGGTCAACATGGCTAAGCGCTCGTCATCCTCAACAATCAAGATTCGGGGGGTGTTGTCTTCTTCATTCGTTGTCATTGTTATATCCTCTAATACATCTTATTTAAAAGCGGTGAAAATAAGAGCGGTAAATTAATAGCATCGTAACTCAATCAATTTGTAATCCAATACAGGCAGTGACCGTAACACGGTTACAAACTTGGTAGCACAGTATACTATTAAACACACAGCTTCCTATACTATAGCTTATAGTTAGTAACAAAACCTATAAACTACGTCATTTAAAACGTTAGTTTGCGTCCAAAAATTATACCTTTTACTAACTTTAAAAGGCATAGGATAAATTTATTTAATCATTCTACTGGTCTTATATCGAACCAACGCTTTAAAAGCTCAAACATTAAATGTTATTGAATGACGCCAAATAACTGCTGGACTTTTAAAATAAAAAATGTGGTTGCTACTCTCTAATATAACCATATATCAGCGTTGCCGCTAGTCACTTTTCCATCATTTTATGAAAATCAGTTTAGTTTTCGATTTAGTTTTTGATAAATATTGCATAACTTAGGAGATTTTCAAATATAGTCAAAATATCCTAAAAACGTGACGGTATTGCTGATATCAATTTTTTGTAGCCTCTGTCTGCGCAGGCACAGCAAGCAAGAAAAACTGATATCAGCAGTGCGTACTGTATTGATATTACTTTTCACTCACTATAGTAAATGTCTGAGCTATGGCAAATATTAAACGCTAACTACTAGAAAGCTAACTATTAGAAGAACAAGCATAAAAAAACAGCCCCTCATGGACTGTTTTTATGTTTATAACAAAAACTAAAGCGTAACAATGTGCTAGGCGCGGTTTTTATATTTACGAATAGTCTGCAGCTGGGCGACTGATTCAGCCAATGACGCTAATGCCGCATTGGTTTGTACAGTATCAGATTGATTGACCAGCATTTGCTCAGCTTTTTTGCGTGCTTCAACGATTTTGCTTTCGTCAAGGTTATGTGCACGCATAGCAGTATCAGCCAACACGGTAACCATCTTCGGTTGTACTTCTAACACGCCGCCTGAGACATAAATCACTTCTTCTTCACCGTTTGGTGTTTGCACTCGCATCGCACCCGGTTTTAGCAAAGTAATAAGCGGTGTGTGACCTGGCAATACACCAATTTCGCCTTCGGTACCCGTAGCTATTAACATGCTAATTTCGCCTGAATACAACTCTTCACGAGCACTTACGACGCGACACTGTAACGTTGCCATACTTAACTCCTTACAATCAAAACTGCGATGCGTTACCTACTGGCAAATAGACTTATTATAGCCTACCTGCCGTTTAGCGATTGCTAACACAACTTACGCTGCAGTAGATTTCATTTTCTCTGCTTTGGCGACTACTTCTTCGATGCTACCAGCCATGTAGAATGCTTGCTCTGGTAGATCGTCGTATTCACCAGCAATGATTGCTTTAAAGCTGGCAATGGTATCGCGTAGTGGTACATATTTACCAGGTGCACCAGTAAAGACTTCAGCAACGTGGAATGGCTGTGACAAGAAGCGCTGAATCTTACGAGCACGATAAACAACCAGTTTATCTTCTTCTGATAACTCATCCATACCCAAGATCGCGATGATGTCTTTTAGTTCTTTATAGCGCTGTAGAACTTCCTGAACACCACGAGCAACATTGTAATGCTCTTCGCCGATTACTTGTGGATCTAGCTGACGTGATGTTGAATCCAATGGATCAACCGCAGGGTAGATACCTTGTGATGCGATATCACGGCTTAGTACAACTGTTGCATCCAAGTGAGCAAACGTTGTAGCAGGTGATGGATCGGTCAAATCATCCGCAGGTACGTATACCGCCTGAACTGAAGTAATAGAGCCTGACTGAGTTGACGTAATACGTTCTTGTAGTAAGCCCATCTCTTCAGCGAGTGTTGGCTGATAACCAACCGCTGATGGCATACGACCAAGTAGTGCTGATACTTCTGTACCCGCTAGTGTATAACGGTAGATGTTATCAACAAACAATAGTACATCACGACCTTTGCCAGTAACAGGATCTTTGGTATCACGGAAGTACTCAGCCATGGTCAAACCAGACAGTGCAACACGTAAACGGTTACCCGGTGGCTCATTCATCTGGCCATATACCATTGCTACTTTAGACTTACTAAAGTCTTCAGTGTTTACGACGCCAGCTTCCTGCATTTCGTGATAGAAATCGTTACCTTCACGAGTACGCTCACCAACACCAGCAAATACTGACAAACCTTCATGTTTTAGAGCGATGTTGTTGATCAGCTCCATCATGTTAACGGTTTTACCAACACCGGCACCGCCGAACAGACCAACTTTACCACCTTTAGCAAACGGGCAAAGTAGATCGATAACTTTAATACCAGTCTCTAGTAGCTCAGTGCTGTTTGACTGATCCGCGTAGCTTGGCGCTTCACGGTGGATAGACCATTTTTCGTCAGCAACAACAGGACCTTCTTCATCGATAGGACGACCAAGAACATCCATGATGCGACCTAGCGTACCAGTACCTACAGGCACAGAAATAGGTGCACCAGTATTAGTAACAGGTAGGTTACGCTTTAAACCTTCGGTTGAACCCATTGCAATAGTACGTACAATACCGTCACCCAGCTGTTGCTGTACTTCTAGGGTAGTTTCGGTACCGTCTACTTGCAAGGCATCAAAAATTTGAGGAACTTCATTACGGTTGAACTCAACGTCAAGAACCGCGCCAATAATCTGTACAATACGACCGCTACTCATTGCGTTCTCCTTGAACTTCTATATATAGGTGTAGTCAATTATGAAACAGCAGCAGCACCGCCAACGATTTCCGAGATTTCTCGGGTAATCGCCGCTTGACGCAGCTTGTTATAAACCAACTGTAAATCGTTAATAAGGTCACCAGCATTATCTGTTGCCGCTTTCATCGCAACCATACGTGAAGACTGCTCAGAGGCAATGTTTTCCATTACCGCTTGATAAACAATCGACTCAATATAGCGACCAAGCAATTCATCAATTAACGTCTTGATGTCAGGCTCGTATATATAATCCCAGCTAAGTTCTGTCTGTATGCCGCTCTCTTCGTCACCAAATGAGCCCTCAGGTAGCGGTACTAACTGATTGACCGTTGGCTTTTGAGTCATGGCATTAACGAATTTGTTATATACCACATAGATACGGTCGATATTACCGTTACTATAATCCTCAAGCATCGCCTGCACAGGTGCATTCAACTGCTCAAACGTTGGTTTATCGCCATAATCGGTCACAGCTGAGGTCACTTTACCGCCGAAGTTTTTGAAAAAACTTACGCCTTTAGCGCCGATAGCTGCAAATTCAGTTTGCACAGACTGGTCTTGGTATTGCTGGATACTTTTAGATAAGGCTTTGAATAAGTTTACATTCAAACCACCCGCTAGGCCACGGTCAGAGGTAATGACAATATAGCCAACCTTATTGACTGGACGCGATACCATATACGGATGTTTGTAGTCTGATGAAGCATGCACCAAATGTGAAATAACCCGGCGCATACTATCAGCATACGGGCGACCCACTTCCATGCGCTCTTGCGCACGGCGCATTTTACTTGCCGCTACCATTTGCATAGCACGAGTAATTTTCTGGGTGCTTTTAATACTGGTGACTTTGGCACGTATCTCTTTTAAGCTTGCCATAATGATTCCAATATAAGAGGGTTAAAAAGCATTGGCGCATGCGACAATTATTTAACATATAACATCGATCTTAAAGAATAATCGTTATACCTTGTGCATGACGCGATCTAATACCATCAATGGTTAGCACAATGGCGCGCCTGTCTTAGCAAAATGCTTATCAGACAACGCGCCACCTTATACGCTCTGAATCAGAGCGGTAACCAAATCGGCTTAACCCGTTAAATTAATAACTGTGATTTTGTTTAAAGGTCTCTAAAGATGACTTTAAACGACCTGCGATATCATCGTTGTAGTTCGCAGTGTCATCAATCTCACGCATCAATTCACTTTGCTCATCATGCATATAACGTAGGTACGCTTCTTCGAAAGAACCAATCTTTTCGACAGGTACGTCAGCTAAGAAGCCTTCGTTTGAAGCATAGATAACGGCTGCTTGCTCAGAGATTGACATCGGCTGATACTGCTTCTGCTTCATCAATTCAGTCACACGCTCACCATGATCTAGCTGCTCGCGAGTTGCGTCATCAAGATCTGATGCGAACTGAGCGAATGCTGCTAGTTCACGATACTGAGCTAGAGCGGTACGAATACCACCAGATAGCTTTTTGATAATCTTAGTCTGAGCGGCACCACCAACTCGAGATACCGAGATACCAGCGTTTACTGCTGGACGGATACCTGAGGCGAATAAACTAGACTCTAGGAAGATCTGACCATCAGTGATCGAAATCACGTTAGTTGGTACGAATGCAGATACATCACCAGCTTGTGTTTCAATGATTGGTAGTGCAGTTAAAGAACCCGTTTTACCTTTCACTTCACCATTGGTGAACTTTTCTACGTAATCAGCGTTTACACGTGATGCACGCTCAAGTAGGCGTGAGTGTAAATAGAATACGTCACCAGGATACGCTTCACGACCTGGCGGACGACGTAGCAATAGTGAGATTTGACGATAAGCAACCGCTTGTTTTGATAAGTCATCAAATACAATCAGTGCATCTTCGCCGCGGTCACGGAAGTATTCGCCCATCGTACAACCTGAGTACGGTGCGATATACTGAAGTGCTGCAGGCTCTGACGCTGATGCAACCACAACCGTGGTATATTCTAATGCGCCAGTCTGCTCAAGCTTACGTACGACGTTCGCGATGGTAGAACGTTTCTGACCGATTGCGACGTATACACATTTAATGCCAGAAGCTTTCTGCGCGATGATCGCATCGATAGCCATTGCGGTTTTACCCGTCTGACGGTCACCAATGATAAGCTCACGCTGACCACGACCGATTGGAATCATGGTATCAACGGCTTTATAACCAGTCATTACTGGCTGATCTACTGATTGACGGTCGATAACGCCTGGGGCGATTTTTTCGACTTTATCAGTCATCTTGGCATCGATAGGACCTTTGCCATCAATAGGGTTACCCAAAGCATCAACAACACGGCCTAGCAACTCAGGACCTACGGGTACTTCCAAAATGCGACCAGTACAATAGGCTTTTTGACCTTCTTGTAGTTTTAGGAAGTCGCCTAATACTACTGCACCAACAGAATCACGCTCTAAGTTAAGCGCCATTCCGTAGATTTCACCTTCAAACTCAATCATTTCGCCGTACATGGCATCTTCAAGACCATGAATCTGCACGATACCGTCAGATACTTTGACAATCGTGCCTTCATTCTTTGCAGTTGCACCCGCATCAAGGTCTTGAATACGCTGCTTAATCAGATTACTGATTTCCGCTGGATTCAATTGTTGCATTGCCTTGTTTCCTTTAATTTATGATAACCCGCCCACTGACTTAAATGCTCTTACTATCACGCAGTTTTTATACGGCTGCGTTGATGAATGGCATTAGGCAGTTAGCTGTGTTTTTAACTGTTGTAACTTGCCGCGCATCGAATCATCAATGATTTTGTCACCGACTTTGATCGTAGCGCCAGCCAAAAGACTAGGATCAACCGACTCATGAATCACCACACTAGCATTTAGCGAGGCGGCAAGACGTGTTTGGAGCATGTCACGCTGTGCATCGGTCAATGGATAGGCAGAGGTCACGTATGCATCAAGCTGCTTTAAGCTGGTTGCCTTGTGACGGCGATAATGCGCATAAACTTCAGGAAGCAGTGCCAGACGCTCTTGTTCTGATAACTGTTTAACGAAGTTACTAAGTGCTACTGATACTTTTGGATAGCTGGCGTTGTTGTCTGGGCGAGCCGCTTGGGCCTCACCTAGTAACTGCTTAAAAGCAGAATCATCAGCGCTAGCTACTTGTGTATCATAAAGATCGATCAAAGCAGCTGACTTATGCTCAGCAGAAACAGCTGGATTGTCTAGCCAAGTACTGAATGACTTGTCATTAACAATGGTACTGGCAATAAATAAGAAGTTTTCCCACTCATTTACTACCCCGTTTTCATTGGCATAGTCAAACGCGGCTTTAGCGTACGGTCGTGCTAAGGTTGATAAGTCAGCCATTTTATCCTCACAATTACAGCTTCGCCGCCAGTTGGTCTAACATACTGGCATGTTTTTGCACATCGACTTTGTCTTGCAAAATCTTTTCTGCACCAAGTACAGCCAGTTCAGCAACTTGGGCACGCAATGATTCGCGTGCTTGATTGATTTCTTGGTCGATAGACGCTTGCGCTTGTTGACGAATGCGCTCGCCTTCCACTTGGGCTTGCGTTTTGGCATCTTCAACAAGCTGGTTGGCGCTCTTGTTCGCTTGCTCAATTAGAGCAGCAGCTTTGGTCTTTGCAAGATCAAGCTCCTGCTGGACATCTCGCTCCGCGGTCGCCAAATCTGCTTTTGCTTTTTCTGCGGCATTTAAGCCTTCAGCAATTTTACGCTGACGGTCATTAATAGCGCCGATAAGTGGTGGCCACACGAATTTCATGCAGAACATCACAAAGATTGCAAAAGCAATGGCTTGACCGATGAGGGTAGAATTGATATTCACGTGATCACCTCTTTGTTAATGAAAAATCAGTTTCATTGATCATATTTGATAGCCAAACTTTGGCTATGGTTAAGATACAAAATTCGACTACCAAACATTTACAACTGAGCTTTCTGATTAACCTGCTAGAGGGTTAGCGAACAACAATAGCATAGCAATACCAACGCCGATCATCGGAATAGCATCAAGAAGACCTGCTACGATGAACATACGAGTTTGCAACTGTGAACCAAGTTCTGGCTGACGCGCAACACCTTCTAGGAATTTACCACCTAGAATAGCAAAACCAATACCTGTGCCTAGTGCACCTAAACCGATAAGTAGTGCTACTGCGATAACTGTGTAACCACCTAATACTGGATCCATGGATGTATCCTCATTTACCTATTGAATGTCTAATTAATGTTCAGTTGATGATGCAAGCGACATATAAACTATCGTCAACATCATAAATACGAACGCTTGAAGTGTAATAATTAAGATGTGGAAAATAGCCCACGGTACTGATAACGCCCATTGAATCCAAAATGGCATTAGGGCAATCAGTATGAAAATCAACTCACCAGCATACATGTTACCGAATAGTCGCAAACCTAAAGAGATTGGCTTGGCTATCAAAGTAACAAACTCTAAGATAAAGTTGATGGGTATTAAAATAATTTGTACGATAGGGTTTTTGGCGCTAAACGGATGCAGTGTTAACTCACCGATAAAACCACCCAACCCTTTTTCTTTAATACTGTAGTAAATAATCAACGCAAAGACAGAAAATGACATGCCTAGGGTGATATTAGGGTCAGTCGTTGGTACAATCTTGAAGAACACGTGATGTGGATCATGACCCATCGCAGCGCCAACTTGACCTGCTAGACTTGGAATGAAGTCGATAGGCAATAAATCCATCAAGTTCATCAAGAAAA
The DNA here is from genome assembly GCF_040309625.1 of Psychrobacter sp. 78a-MNA-CIBAN-0178. Lineage (NCBI taxonomy): Bacteria > Pseudomonadati > Pseudomonadota > Gammaproteobacteria > Moraxellales > Moraxellaceae > Psychrobacter > Psychrobacter sp. 78a-MNA-CIBAN-0178. The sequence continues at coordinate 45,468 of NZ_JBEOOZ010000009.1, read as the reverse complement.
TCCACACAAAAATGGTCAACGCTAGCGGCGCAATCAATTTTGACGTACCACTATAAGAATCGCGAACGTTGTTATCAACAAACTCAACGATCATCTCAACCGCTGCTTGAGTTTTGCCGGGAACGCCTGAAGTAACTTTTTTGGCAACCATCCAAAAGATGGCACAAAATAAAATACCCAGACCGATTGACAATAACATGGAATCAAGATGGATAGCTTTAAAACCCATTAACCCTGCTTCTTCAGCAGTATAGGCAACTTTCCAACCTTCGCCCGGCAGATAGCCGTACGTCCAATTCGTTAAGTGGTGAGAGATATATTCTGATGATGCTTGCTCGGATGCCATAATGTAAGCTTCTTATTAATCAACGATTTAATCAACTACCAAAAAATATGGTTGTCATCTGATGAGATTGTAGTATGTCTATCTGCCTTGTAACAAAGCAGGCAAATGAATCATGCTAACACGCTCATGTAACCAATAACATCCAACCCATAGCTCTATAACTACTCTGTTATTCTTAAATAATTAAGCGGAATAACCAATTTTTTTATTGCGGCGGCTCAATTTGATAGTCATGGATAAATTTTAGCTATCAAAAAAGGGCTTATGATTATTCATTAATAGCCCTTTAATGTTTATATCGAATAGGTGTCTGCTTCTGCCGATCTTTTCAGGCAAACGCTCAATATGGCGTCCAGAAACAAAGCAGTTAGCTGCCTATATTAATGCAGCGTTGTATTCGTGTAAAGTCTATTATGACTTTTTTATCCGCTGTATGAACCAGTTAGCGGCTATTGACCTTTGGTGGCATGGGTTTGCATCATTCGTTAAAATGTAAAAATAAAATTATAAGTAATAGCAATTAACCAAACTATCTATTATCTATAACACTATTTTTACCTTTTACGGTAATTTCAACGACTTATAGCAGTAACTTATAAGTCCATACCTTAACGTCAAATCAGTTATTTGTCATTCTTTTGGCTTTGTGAAGCTAGCCATAGAGAAGTTGGACGGCAGGATGACTTATCTAACGCTAATAGATACTTACTCACGTCAATACTGATCGTAAAGAGTACTAGCGTATGTGCCACAACATCCAACTGTGACTAATTTGCATTACCATAAAACCGATGAACAACGCAGGCGCTGCTAGGGGTTGTACGGTAATAAAAATTAGTGCGAAACCAAACACTGTCAGTAGCCATTTGACCATCTGACCTCGATATAGCTGGCTGACAATATGCCGGCGCGCGCGATATCCAGTATGCCAAAAGATAAAATTTGCAAAGACGGCTTGTGTGGCATAACTAAGTAGCGCACCGATCGCGGTACTTTTTGCTACTATCAGCCCACTGTAGAGCCAGGTCACATCTACTACCCAACCAATAATAATCAGGATAAATAAAATCCATGCTTGGCGTTTCAGGTAGATGCCAATCTCATCTTTTTGCGTGCGTTTGGCAGGCTTGGTCATCAGCAGCTATCCTATAGTATTGGGATAATGTCGCATATTTGCCACGATTTTATCCGTGACCAGTTTATCCATGACCACTTTATGCATGAAAAGTCACTATACAGACGTTGCCTTTTAACCAAAATAAAACGCCACTTATTATAGGGAGCGCGCGCGCGATTAGCAAGTAAAATATGCGTCTTATCAAGCATTTGATTGTTTAGCGCTAACGCTCCCTCTAAAAACTTAGTAAAGCCTAGCTATGGCATGTCCTCCATTCAACTGATAACAGTCTAAGTGGGCTAAAAATAGCTATGCGATACATTGACGGATTTGCTGCGCCATCGTCTGCCAGCCGCTAACAAAGTCTTGACTGTTACTCATGTCTTCAGCTTGCACGGTACTCTTTACCGGTTGTAGCTTAGCGAGCAACCCTTTAGCGGGTGCACTTGGACTAACCAAACACATTTGTTTGGCAGGACGCTGCTCATTTAGCCAGCGCAACTGACTGGCTTTTGGCGCTAAATGGTGATCGGTGCTAAGACTGCCGATGAGCTGTAGCTTTAAGCTGTCCTCCATATACTGATAGGCATCGTGATATGCCCAATAAGGCAATATTTTTGACGCTGTGCTCTGCTTTGTGGCAAGCACTTCTTTATCCAGTCGCTGGGCAAATTTTTGCGCATTGGCATGATAGAGCTTTTTATACTCAGGATTGGCATGGCTATGAATCACCGCCAGCGCACGGGTGATGGCTTTGGCATTTTGAGGATCGAGCCAAATATGTGGATCTAGCGTGCCAGCGATAGGCTTGCCTTTGATATCGCGCAGTGGATGACGGTTAAAGGCGTCAAACTTGAATAAGGCAATGGCATTGGGCGCGCTATTGAGACTGGCGGCCAGATTGTTCTCTAGTGGCTCGCCAAACCATACCACAAACTTGCTGTCTTGAATGGCTTTTATGTCGCCCGGACTAATACTGCCGTGATGCCCCACCTCCCCTGCTTGCAATAATTGCTTGGCAGGCGGCGCACCATCAGTCACAGCTTGACTCAACAAGAATAATGGATAATTACTCACACTAACGGTGGCTGCTTGAGCGCTTAACGTCAAGCAGCTTAACGCGACTATCCCAGTAATGAGCAATCGTTGTAGTATAATGAATGAGCGTAAAAAATAGCTGAAAAATACATTCATAGTAGGGTCTTTATTATTAAGTGAAGGCGACTTGCCTGTTTTGTATTTCATTATGTTATACTATAACAATGAAAAACGCCATCATAAAAAGGCGTCATATTTTTTAGGAGTTTGTCCTATGTCCACTACTTCATCGACATGCGAACATTTGCATGATGTGCAACACTTCACCGCGCATGATGTAACCGAGCGCTTGACGGCGGCAAAAGAACAATGCCGCATAAGTGGTGTACGCTTTACGCTACTGCGCCAGCAGATATATCAGTTAGTATTGGCTGCCAATAAGCCGGTTGGTGCTTACGACTTGATCACGCAATTGCAGCAAATGCGCTTGTCAGAACCGGATACACAAGATTCGGCTCTCACCAATCAGACGCCAAAAAACGTCGCACCGCCGACGGTTTATCGCAGCTTGGAGTTTTTGTTGAGCGAAGGTTTGATACATCAACTGACCTCCATCAATGCTTATGTGCCCTGCTGTCACCCACGCGCCCAGCATACTGCCGCATTTTTAATCTGCGATCAGTGCCAGCGGGTGCAAGAATGTAGCAGCTTACCAGTACAAGAAATGATGAGCTTTGCGGAGCAAGATGTGGGCTTTATCGTCGCTCGTAGCGTCATTGAGCTCAGTGGTCGTTGCCAAGCATGCCAGTAAAGCTTGCTGTATTTTTTTATTAAGTACTGATCTAGGTACTTATTATTCAGTATTTAGCATTAAGTATTCAGCCATTTATCATTTACCAATATATTAGTCACTAGCCTATGAGCCTACCCACTTCATCATCAGAGCAATCGTCTGCCTCTATTAGTCTGGATAATAAGACCAGCCAAACTAACCAGCTGCTGAGCTTAAGCGATATCAGCTATGACATTGGTTCGCAACGCTTGTTATCACATATTAATATCGATATTGCCGTTAACGAGACAGTCAGTCTTATTGGGCCAAATGGCGCTGGTAAATCGACGTTGGTTAAGCTTATTTTAGGGTTGATTGAGCCAACTAAAGGGCAAATGACGCCCCATCATCAGTTACAGCTTGGCTATGTGCCGCAGCGCTTTGCGGTACCGCCGATATTGCCATTACGAGTCTGCGACTTATTGGCGCAGGCCGATAAGAAACGCTTAACGGCTGAGCAACGCCAGTTTATCTTTGATAATTTATCATTGACGCACTTGCTATCACGGCAGATGTTGCACCTGTCAGGTGGTGAAACGCAGCGAGTTCTATTGGCCCGTGCCTTGCTAGATAAGCCCAATTTATTGATTCTAGATGAGCCGATGCAAGGACTTGATCCTGATACCGAAGTTTGGCTTTATCAGTTCATTGATGAGCTGCCAGATTTCTTACGCTGTGCCATGCTAGTAGTGTCACACGATTTGCATTGGGTAATGAAAGGCAGCCGACGGGTAATTTGTCTAAATAAGCATATTTGCTGCGAGGGACAACCAAGCGAACTTGCCATTAGTAGTGAGTTTCAAAAGCTGTTTGGTCATCATTATGAGCAGCCTTATGTCCACCAGCCGCACGCCTGTGAACATCACGCGCCAAGCGAGTTGTAATCATCGAAACCAACCGACCAAAGCAAAAAGCTGCTTTACGATCTTTATTTTATAAACCGTTTATTGGATACACATTATGAGTGCTTGGTTAGCCATTATTGCGCCTGCTTGGATTGCTGGCAGTATCTTAGCACTGCTATCAGCGCCCCTCGGTTGTTTGGTATTGTGGCGACGCATGGCATTTTTTGCCGATGCCTTGGCGCATGGTACTTTGCTAGGCGTGGCCTTGGCCGTGTGGTGGCAGTTGCCCATGGGCATTGGTATTGCTTTGGTGAGCGTGATAGTGGTACTAGGACTCGTGCTCATAGATGATGAGCGTTTGCCCGTCGATTCCGTACTGGCGGTGGTTGCGGTGTCGCTGCTGTGCTTGGGGCTGTTAGCGCTGACCCAACTGACCGATCAGCAAGCCAACGTGCTGGGGTTTTTGTTTGGTAATTTGCTCGAGCTTGATTGGGCAGACTTACCCTTAATAGGCGGTAGTGTACTGGTAGGATTAGGTTTACTCGCCTATATTTGGCCTGCACAAATTAAGCTTGCTACTCACGAAGCGTTAGCACGGATTCAAGGCGTCAACCCAACACGCCAGCGGCTATTTTTTATGGGTTTATTGGCAGGGTTTTGTGCCATTGCCCTGCAAGCGGTGGGTAGCTTATTAATCAGTGGCTTGCTGGTACTACCGGCTTTAACGGCACGTTTATGGTCAGCATCGCCAAAGCAAATGGTGGTTATCGCGCTGCTTATCGCTCAGCTTGGCGTGACGCTAGGTGTTTGGGGCAGTATTTGGCTAGATATTCAAACTGGTCTGTCTATCGTACTGATATTGGCTATTTTATTCTTTGTAGCGCTGATTTTATCAAAGGTGCTAACGGCAAAATTTTGGACGATGCGCCAGTAGAGAGGCTCTTTAAAACTTTGTAGTAGAGACTTCTATAGTCTTTAGCGAATCATTATCCCTTTATCCAACTTTATTTCATCAATATGCTAGAGCTTTCATTCGCTTTATGATATAAACTTTCCCTGATGCTATTAGCGCGATAGTTAGTAGAATGCTGTTATTAATGATAAATAGACGCTATAAACATACTAAAGTGTGTCATCAATAACAGTGACCGATTTATCCATACTCGTTTTAACAGCAGTACTTGTTTTGATTCGATAAGGGACTGACCCAATGCTAAGCTATCCTGCCAATAACATCAGTACGCCAGATCAACAGCTAAATGTGTTACAAATCACGGATTTGCACCTGTCAACACCCACCTCTGCGCTGGCGGATGAAGACATCGACAATAGTTCCGATATATTTGTTTGTCAGCACAGTTTTGAAAAAATCATCGAACAAGCATTGAGTGAAGATATCCGCTGTGACTTGATCGTGGTGACTGGCGACTTGGTCAATCAAGTACAGCCCACTATTTACGATCATATTTTTGAGGTATTGCAAGCGACCAACATCCCTTTTGCCTGTATTGCGGGCAATCATGATGTCACTGATGAGATCGGTAGCGATTTACCGTTTTTTCAGCGCGAACTCGTCGCCCAGCCGACCGATGCGCGTTTGCTCAGCCGACACGTTATTGAGACGGAGCACTGGCAATTACTATTACTGGATTCTTCTATTTCTGGCAAGGTGGCAGGAGAAGTGACCGCGACCGATATCGACTGGTTGTGTAGGCAGCTGCAAGGATGTAATAAGCCTGCGCTCATCGCCCTGCACCATCACGTTATCCCAGTAGAGTCTGACTGGATCGATATCCATATGGCAAAGAATACCGAGGCTTTTTGGCAGCATATGGCTCCGTTTGACCAATTAAAAGTAATCATTAGCGGTCATACCCATCAAGCGCAAGTACGCCATCGTCAAGGGGTCAGCGTTTATAGCACGCCGTCGACTTGCTATCAATTTAAGCCTTATAGAGACGATTTTGCTTACGATGAAAACGCGCGCCCCGGTTATCGTTGGTTGCAATTAGCCAACAATGGAGAGGTTGCAAGCTGGGTTAAAAGGTTGGATACTTGATGCCCAGTTTTATCGGCGTCAAAAACACCATGATTGCCCTTGTCCATATGTTTGATTTAATACAAAAAATTTCGTCCATATGGTTGGCAAAATCAAACTTTGCTTTATGATAAGTGAATAACGATACTGATAAAACCAAACCGCGTTAGAACGGTAACGCGATTAATCATCAGCAAAATTATAATAGCTAGGATGGCTACATTGACCACAAGCTAAGTTTTCACAGTCAGTCATTTGTCGCATTATTTAGACCCAGCCATTTAAATAAAAATATGCATAACAATATACCTGACCATTGATATAAACATATCAATATAACCGTACGATGAGTTCAGCTGTGTTACTTGTGTTACCAAGTGGTAAAACGTTTTATAAAGGGACAACTTATAGCGTTTGTTAAACTTATAACGTCTTGTCTTTTGATATGTCGTTTTATTGAATTAATTTGAAAAAGTAGGATACCCATATGAGCACCGTGACCACGAATCCGAGTGATGTTAAGTTTACTCCTTATGTGCCTGCCAAAGACGAAGAGTATATGTCTGATGCGCAGTTAGAGCATTTTAAGGCTATTTTGTTGGATTGGAAGCAGCAACTGATTGGCGAAGCAGATCGCACCAAGACTTATATCCAAGATGAGTCTAGCGCCATGCCAGATATCAACGACCGCGCGACTCAAGAAGAAGAGTTTGCCTTGACGTTACGTACGCGTGACCGTGAGCGTAAACTCATTCGCAAAATCGATAAGTCTATGGCAGAAATTGAAAACGATGACTATGGTTTTTGTGAAACTTGCGGGGTAGAGATTGGCTTGCGCCGTCTTGAGGCTCGCCCAACGGCAACCCAATGTATCGACTGCAAGACGTTATCAGAGATCAAAGAGCGTCAAAACCAAGGTCATACCTAAACACGCCCTTATGTCAGTGCAGATAAATGCGTGCTGACAGGCTCTATAATAACGAGCGACCATTTATTGGTCGCTCGTTGCGTTTTATAAATTCCGTTCTATAGATAGCTTTTTTAGTTTACTGACAAAATAAGCCCATTTAATAAATATCTTTTTACTCTGTTCTTCTTTATTCTATAGTCAAAATATCCTAAAGACGCGACGCTATTGCTGATATCAATTTTTTATCGCCTCTGTCTGCAAAAGTACAGCAAGCCAGAAGAATTAATATTAGCAGTGCGTGATGGTTCGATATTACTTTTCACTGACTATAGCTACATTCTACTGCTTTGATGAGTAATTACCTTGATAACCCCTACTTTCTACTTTGCAAACGACTCGTATTCATATGCCCCATCAGCAACCACTACCCCCTCCTATCGGCCGCTTTGCGCCTTCACCCACGGGTGAGCTGCATCTTGGCTCCTTGACCACTGCGCTTGCCAGCTTTTGCCATATCAAGTCGCTCGGTGGTAGATGGCTGCTGCGTATCGAAGATACTGATACGGAACGCTGTGACAGACAGTTCACTGAGCAGATTCTTATAGATCTAGAAGTGCTCGGGCTACAGTGGGATGGAGATGTCATTTATCAGTCTGAGCGTATTGATATCTATAACGACTATTTATCATCAGACCTGCTACCACTAACTTATGGCTGTCAGTGCTCACGTAAGGACTTGGAGCGCTACTGGTCTCAGCAAGCACAGCCATCTTCGACGACTCAAAACCTAGAGCCTCTACCAGCAGATTTGAATGCTACGGATATTAAGCAACTGCTACCCAATAGACAACACTACCCACGCTGCTGCCTCAATGCCAATCTCGATCGTCAGCAACACAAGCTGCGCATACAACTGCCAGACTATAGCATTGGCTTTAATGATGCTATTCAGGGCTTGCAGTGGGACAATCCACAACAGACCTTAGGGGATATGGTGGTGCGCCGCAACGACGGCATGATCAATTATATCTTAGCCGCCAGCCTCGATGACGGGCTACAACAAGTCACTCATATTATGCGTGGACTGGACATTTTACCCATGACCACGGCTCAGATTAGTATCATGCAGGCAGCTAATTTACCGGCTATCGATCACTGGTATCATCTGCCCTTGATATGCAATCCTGATGGACAAAAGCTCTCCAAGCAGAACCTTGCACAACCGATTGATACTCGCGATCCAAGCCAATTGCTAAAGACCGCTCTTGAGTTATTACAGCAGCCAGCGGTCGATAGAGATACACCAACCCGTATGCTAGCGCAAGCAATTGCGCAATGGGATCATACCCCGCTACAGGGCAAAAGCGTGCTTAATCTGCCTCATTATTAAAAAACAAAAAGCGCCGCTGCTGGCGACGCTTTTTGTCAAATAGTGGTCATCAAACATTAATCATGAAAATTCTTTTAACTTGCTAATTACCGAAGCGACTAATAATAACGGCACTGGCTTTTTTCGATCTCAGGGCTTTCTTTGTAAATCTTTAGCAGCAAGGCAACCATCACTAAGCTGATGAGCATGGATGAACCACCGTAGCTGAAAAATGGCATGGTCAAACCCTTAGTCGGAATCGCACCCATATTCATCGCCGCGTTAATAATTGTTTGCGCGATAAAGACCACACCGATACCAAAGGCGGTATAGCTCATACGCATCTGACGACGCTTGAGCGCGTTATAACTGATCCGCATTGCGCTACCGATAATGAGCGCCTCAAGCAGCAACACCATCGCGACCCCCACAAAACCCAACTCTTCACCCGTAATCGCTAATAAAAAATCCGTATGCGCCTCAGGTAAATGCGACAGTTTTTGTACGCTTTCACCATAACCAACGCCAGTAAACTGACCACGACCAAAGGCAATCAAACTGCGCGCGAGCTGATAATCGGTATCTTGCACATCGTCAAAGGGATCCAAAAACGACATCACACGTACCAAGCGATACTGTACCAACGTCACTGCCAGTACTGCTAACCCAGCCACCAAGCCGCCCAATGCCAAGAACTGCTTGTAAGGTGCGCCAGCGATATAAAATATCGCAAAAACAGTACCCACAATGACGACCAAAGAGCCAAAGTCTGGCTGCAATAACAGTAATAGCGTAATCATGCCGACCACTAAAAATATCCGTAAAAAGCCATCCCAGCCATTACGAACCTCAAAAGATCGGCGCACGACAAAGTCAGATACGAATACAATCATGACCAGTTTGGCCAATTCTGCGACCTGAAAGTTCAAAAATCCTAAATTTAACCAGCGCTTAGAGCCATTAATCGGTGTGCCAAACAAAGTTAAAAACAGCAAGGCTCCGGTAATCGCTAACAGGATAAACTGGGTTTCTGTCTTATATAAGGTTCGTAGGGACACCAAGTAATAAGGAAAAGCAGCGGCGATTAGGCCAATTCCCATATAGAGCAGTTGATTTCTAAAAAAATGCAGCTCTGTCATGCCGCGACTGAGCGCGAAGGGAATAGAGGCAGAAGCAACCATCAGCAGACTGAGCACCAGCATACAGCCGACACTCGATATTAAAATTGCTCGCGCTGATGGCATAGAAAGAATGCCATCTGAGCCAGAAGCTTGCTGCGATGAGGGAGACGAACGAAAAAGAGAGGAGAGGGCCATAATTTTATATACACTAACAAACGAAAAAACACGGCGTTTATGCAACGCCACCGTATAAAAAATATAAAGTAGATCGTACCGCACGGACCATAACAGCCACTTATACTAGAAAACAGCTCATTCATAAATTACTATTAGGGCGTGTCTTCAGAGAACACGCCCTAGAAAGACGACGCCTATCTTGCCGTCTATCCTAGAATCATCGACTTATTATCAACTGAATAATAAAATCGACAACTTGCCTGACTGATTATTATTGACAGTAGCAGTAATCTATAAGCAAAACAATCATTTATCAACAAAATGCGATTGGTTATTCGCTGCGGTGTCCGTAGGGCTATGTAGTTGCCAAATATTTGGCTTATGCTATTTAAATGCCTTTCTCTAACTGGCTGACCAGCTGGCTAAAATGCTCACCACGAGCGGCGTAACCACTAAATTGATCAAAGCTGGCACAGGCTGGCGATAATAACACGGCTTGCACTTGTGACAAGCTGCTTATAGTGACTTGCTGAATAGTGGCAAACGCATTTTCTAAGGTCTGGCATTGATGCAGCGCCACTTCATCGCTTAATTTAGCCGCGCGTAGATGCTGCTCAATCTGCTTGGCATCCTCACCAATAAACAGCACTTGGCTGACATATTGATTGATAAAGGGCGTCAATTCACCAAATTGTTGACCTTTACCCTGCCCACCTAAGATTAACAACAGCTTGCCGTCTTTTGGTGCATAGACCGCACCTAACCCTTCGATAGCGGCCATGGTCGAGCCAATATTGGTGCCTTTTGAATCGTTAAAATAATCAATACCCGCCGCAGTAGCGACATATTGGCAGCGATGCTCGAGACCTGTGAACTGCTGCAAGGTATTTAGCATGCTATCCAGCGGTAAGCCAGCAAGCTCACCCAGCGCCAAAGCCGCTTGTGCATTCAACAGATTATGACGACCTTTAATTGGCAGTTTGTCCGCTGATAGTAAGCGCTCGGTCCCGCGTGCAAGATAAATCTGTCCCTCTGGATCGGTGATGAGGCCATAGTGACCTTTATCAGGAGCATGGATACCCGTGCTCAGCCGTGGCAAATTGTCAGCCACTAACGGACGAGTCAGCGCATCTTCTCGATTGATTACCACCGATTTGGCACCTTGAAAGATACGATGCTTGGCCTGATGGTAACCAAGCATATCCCCATGGCGATCTAGGTGATCGGGCGACATATTAAGAACTGTTGCCACTTGCGCTCCCAAATTGCTCACCGTCTCTAACTGGAAGCTGGATAGTTCAAGCACCGCCAATTGCATGCCAGGATTGGCAAGGAGAGTAAGGGCTGGCACGCCGATATTACCACCGACGCCCACATTGACACCGGCATCTGCCGCCATCTGTCCGACCAAAGTCGTCACCGTGCTTTTGGCATTAGAGCCAGTAATAGCAACGATCGGTACGGTACAGGCTTCGCAGAACAGCTGAATATCGCTGACCACTGGAATATTGGCGCGACGGGCAGCGGCAACCGCATCGGTATCCAAAGAAATGCCTGGGCTAATAATAATCCGTGCCGCTTGCTGCAGCAATTCTGCATCTATAGCCCCAAATTGACGAATATCAACGGCTGCTGGCAACTGGTAGGCTAAGGTAGGCTGCGACTGATTATCAGTGACTGCCACACGGTAGCCTTGCTTGGTAAGATAGTTCGCGACTGACAGCCCTGACTGTCCCAAACCGACCACAACTTGTAGACCACTGCCCTTATGAAGTAAGGTTTCTGTTGCGTTAAGGGTGGTCATATCTCTTCCTCTTATTGGACGAACAAAATGGCATCAAGCACGCGCGTGGTTTAGCCGTCTGCATGATGCTATTAAAATGAAGATCATCATAACGGTATCGTTCAGATTTCGGTACTGGTTTTTTATGACTTTGTGCTATTATGCGGCTGTTTTTATATTGACTAGCTAATGCTATAATATCAGTCTAAACAGATATTTGGGCTGAGGGTTTTAGCTAAGTATTTTAGTTTAGCATGTTGTCACATTTATCGCGCTATTGTCACGCTTCTTCCGCAACGATTCATATCGCGGTCATGAGGTGGCAGACCCTAGCTGCGATCTACTTATGCGCTTTTGTCTGATAGATTATTTATCTCCTTCTACCGCGTTGCCCCATGGCGGCTCTTATACTTTATTTTAGACACTGTATTTTAATACACTATATTTTAGGCATTGTCATCGTATTGGCTATTGGTGAGCGTATTAGCGATACCCGTCAATAAATCGATGAGCGCGTTGCTACACCATCATCCGCAGATAATGGCGCAACCGCAGCATACAAAAACGTTTAATAGCACTGATTATAACGACTTATAACAACGCGATCATTTTATCACTGAGTAATGATTACTTTTTTTGCCTTTAACTCTATGCAGTTTACTTATGACATCTTTTTTTGATAGCTTACGTGACGAGTGGTTTTCCAATGTTCGCGGTGACGTTTTATCAGGTTTGGTGGTCGCACTGGCCCTGATTCCAGAAGCCATTGCTTTTTCTATTATCGCAGGCGTCGACCCAAAAGTCGGTTTGTATGCCTCATTCTGTATCGCCGTGGTGATTAGTTTCGTCGGCGGTCGTCCAGGTATGATTTCGGCAGCGACAGGAGCGATGGCGCTAGTGATGGTGGATTTGGTGGCTGATCATGGCTTGCAGTACTTGCTGGCCGCCACCTTACTGTGCGGGGCCATTCAGGTCGTTATGGGTATTCTAAAGCTTGGCAACCTGATGCGCTTTGTCTCGCGCTCGGTGGTCATTGGCTTTGTCAATGCGCTAGCGATTTTGATCTTTGCCGCGCAGCTCCCCGAGCTCAACCCGATGACTGAGCGTGTCGGGATGACCGTTTATATCATGACCGCAGCGGGCTTGGCGATTATCTATCTGTTTCCACTCATTCCAAAAATCGGTCGCGTGATTCCTTCACCACTCATTTGTATTGTCGGCTTAACCGCAGTCGCGATGTATATGAATCTCGATATTCGTAACGTTGGGAGTATGGGTGATTTGCCCGATTCTCTACCAGTGTTTTTGCTGCCAGATATTCCACTAAATTTAACGACGCTCTTAATCATTGCGCCTTATTCTATCGCGCTGGCCATCGTTGGGTTATTAGAATCGATGATGACGGCGACGATTGTGGATGAGTTAACCGATACGCCGAGCGATAAAAACCGCGAGTGTCGTGGTCAAGGTATTGCCAACGTGGTATCAGGATTCTTCGGTGGTATGGCAGGTTGTGCGATGATTGGTCAGTCAATGATTAACATCAAATCAGGCGGACGTACGCGTCTGTCTACCTTGATGGCGGGTGTGGTACTGCTCATTATGGTGGTGTTTTTAAGTGAATGGGTCAGTCTGATACCGATGGCAGCGCTGGTCGCTGTGATGATTATGGTCTCTATCGGTACTTTTAATTGGCAATCTATTCGCGAGTTTAAGACCCATCCGATGTCGTTTAACATTGTCATGCTAGCGACCGTTTTGACCACGGTCTTTACGCATAATCTAGCGTATGGCGTGGGTGTCGGCGTGCTGTTATCGGCGCTAGCGTTTGCCAATAAGATTGGACAATTCTTAACGATATTTAGTGAGTATGACGACAGTAGCAATACTCGTTATTACTACGTCCAAGGCCAAGTATTCTTTGCCTCAACGACGCAGTTCTTGCATAGCTTTGATACCAAAGAAGCCTTGGACAGCATCCATATCGATGTCAGCCAAGCGCATTTTTGGGACGTCAGTGCCGTAGACACCTTGGACAAGCTGGTCATGCGCTTGCAACGTGAAGGGATTGATGTCAAAGTGGTAGGACTCAACAGTGCAAGCCGCACCTTGATTGACCGCTTCTCTATCCACGATCGCCGAGATATTGGCTTGTTGGATTAAGGAATTAGATGACCAAACACTGCGTCTGCGTTATTGAACGGACGTTAATTCATGGTTTGTAAATAAACTATTATATTGGCATACCAGCTCAAGCGTTAGGGTCATCACAAATACATTGACCCGCTTGACGGTATTTTAATTATAAGATGATGTGGTGGCCTTATGAGTAACTTAAAGCCAGATAGCGTGATTGCCTGCTTAGACTGTCCGGATCATGTACAAGCCGTATTAGAGGCGAGCATGTGGGCAGCCCCTCGTTTGCAGGCTCCTATCGGTCTGTTGCATTCAGTACCAAGCTTGCAGCAAAAAGCAGCAGTCGATTATTCTGGCTGCCTCAATATCGATGACGAAAGCGCTTTATTGGATCAATTTACCACCAAAGAGCATTTGAGTAACTGTGAGCTAAAAGCCCAAGGCAAGCTGTTGCTGCATCAAGCCACTACCTATTGCGAGCAGCAGCGCCAAAAACTAAAGACTTATACGCTGCATCGCCACGAAAATCTCAATGAGAGTATCGATTATGTCGATAACAAGGCGCAATTGATTGTTATTGGTCATCATGTGACCTGCAAAGCAACGTTGAGTCAGCTTATTCGCTTAAGCCACTGCCCCATTTTGGTGACTCATGCACCATTTTTGCCCCCTACGACCGCTTTATTTGCTTTCGACAACTCAGCCACTTCTCATAAGCTGCTTAATTGGCTATGTAAAACGCCACTCGTTCGCGCACTAACCATTCATATCGTCATGGTCGGTAAAGACAACTCAGAAAACTGCGATGCACTACGTGAAGCTTATGCCCGTCTGAAGCAAGCCGGTATTAAGTCTAAAAAGGCATTGCTAGACTGCCGTGATGTGACAGCCGCCTTAAATTATTATCAAAATGAGCATAATATTGGTCTGCTAATGACAGGTGCTTTTGGTCAATCTCGTTTGCATGAACTGCTTAAAGGCAGTGACACCAAAAAGCTACTAGGCAGCACTAAGACCCCATACCTACTCTTCCCTAAAGCATAACCCCAACGTGCCATTTGCGGGCAGAGTATCCGTCTCTGCCCCTCCCACCTACTTTTACTCTCTACTTATTCGCGATACACTTTTATCAAATCATCACATGAAATAAAGTGATAGCCTCCCCAAGCGCTTAAAAAGTTGGTTATAATAAAGTTTTCGTTACTGCAACGTTAAAGGTTGATCTACTCTGCTTATGCTGATAATGATGCTCGTTATCGTTGTCCTATAAGCCGTATTTATTGTCAATATCTAAGCCACTTTTGAACCTATCAGCCGAATCCTACCTACCCCCTTGAGTAGGTTTGGCACAGTTCTTGAATGACTTAAGGTAAGCACGACAGTCATACGATGCACCGCAATGTCTATATCAACCTGCGACATCACCCATATAAGGAATTTTTTATGAAGTTAATCACTGCGATCTTAAAACCGTTTAAGCTCGATGATGTACGTGAAGCGCTTTCTGACATCGGTGTCAAAGGTGTCACCGTCACCGAAGTCAAAGGTTTCGGTCGTCAAAAAGGTCATACTGAGCTCTATCGCGGCGCAGAATACGTGGTGGACTTTTTACCTAAAGTGAAAGTTGAAGTGGCCGTTATCGATGAGATGGTTGAACCTGCTATCGAAGCCATCACTCGCATCGCTAGCACCGGCAAAATTGGTGACGGTAAAATATTCGTGACCGCTCTTGAGCAAGTCATTCGTATTCGTACGGGAGAGACGGGTCCTGACGCTATCTAACGCGCAGATCCACCTATAAACACAGATTTATAGGACATACCGATATCTATATTGCATATATTCAAGGGGGAATTAACATGCAAAATCAAATCTTTGAGCTCCAGTACGCACTTGATACGTTTTACTTTTTAATGTGTGGGGCGCTGGTCATGTGGATGGCAGCGGGCTTCACGATGCTGGAAGCTGGACTGGTGCGCTCAAAAAACACGGTCGAGATTTTAACCAAAAATATCGCGCTATTTGCCACTGCTTGTACTATGTATATGATCTGCGGCTATGCCATTATGTATGATGGCAATCTGTTTTTGAGCGGTATTGCAGGCGGTGAGACCTTGGTAGCAGACGCTCTAGCAGCCTCAGCAGAAAATGGCTTTGGCGGTGATTCCGTCTATTCGGCAGCCTCTGACTTTTTCTTTCAAGTGGTATTCGTCGCAACCTGTATGTCTATCGTCTCAGGCGCGGTCGCTGAGCGTATGAAGCTATGGGCTTTTCTGCTATTCGCGGTGGTCATGACAGGTGTGATCTACCCTGTTGAAGGCAGTTGGACATGGGGTGGCAAAGACGTCTTTGGTCTATTTAGCTTAGGTGATTTAGGCTTTTCTGATTTTGCAGGCTCTGGTATCGTACATTTAGCAGGCGCTGCGGCGGCGCTGGCTGGTGTCTTGCTATTGGGCGCTCGTAAAGGCAAATACGGTCCTAAAGGTGAAATACGTGCTATTCCTGGTGCCAATCTGCCATTAGCAGCACTTGGAACCCTTATCTTATGGATGGGCTGGTTCGGCTTTAACGGTGGTTCTGTCCTCAAGCTCGGCGATATCGCCAGTGCCAACTCTGTCGCCATGGTGTTCTTGAATACCAATGCTGCCGCAGCAGGCGGAGCGATAGGTGCCTTATTAGTAGCGCGACTTATCTTTGGCAAGGCTGACTTGACCATGCTCCTCAATGGTGCATTGGCAGGTTTGGTTGCCATTACTGCAGAACCCTCTACACCCTCTGCGCTACAAGCAACACTGTTTGGTCTAATTGCAGGCGTCATCGTTGTCTTAGCCATTCTTGCTTTAGATAAAATGAAAATTGATGATCCAGTCGGTGCTATTTCGGTGCACGGCGTGGTTGGGCTATTCGGTCTACTGATTGTTCCTATTACCAATCCAGCGACTACTTTCGTTGGTCAAGTTGCGGGTGCAGCTACTATCTTTGCTTGGGTATTTATTGCCAGCCTGATCGTTTGGTCAATCATTAAAGTAGTGATGGGTCTGCGTATCTCGGAAGAAGATGAATATGAAGGTGGCGATATCGCTGAATGCGGTATGGAAGCATATCCAGAGTTCGTCAGATAATCAGTTAGTATTTGCATAAAATTAAAGCATAAAAAATCCCGCAACACCTTTCGGTAATGCGGGATTTTTTTGTGCTTTATAAATGGGTTTTCTATTTATAAGTTAACTTTTTATAAAGCAAGTAATAACCTAGTTTGATTCACCCTAGCTTATTTCTTTTTCCATTCTTGACTTCGTGAGAATGGACCGATATAACCTTTTAGCTTCAATGTACTGCCACTCAGTTGTGCAGTCATACGATAATCTTTACCTTTTTCAGGATCTGTAATCGTACCGCCACTATACTTACCACCACCGTCAGCTTTGAGGCCTTTGATGATAGTTGTACCAACGTGTTTTTGACCTTTGGCTGAGTTGGTAGCAATGAGCTTACCTGTCAACACGCCATTTGACTCAGTGATTTTTACTGTGCCTTTTGGCTTGCCTTCATCATAAGTCTGCCAAGTGGTATTGGCTAAAGGATCAGCGGCGAATGCCATGCTTGCTATACCGATACCTGCAACTGCTAAAGTGGTTTTTGTAAATAATTTCATAGACTGACTCCCTTCATACAATGATTACTCGAAACGTTATGTTTCTGATCTCCTATGCTTATCCTTCGCTAAAATCTTTATTCCGAGCTTTACAGTTAACTACTATTTGATAGTGGTCGAATGTAATGGTAAATAAGCTGTTCATTAAAAACTTAAACGACATAAGCGATGTCTTGACCCATTATAAGCAATTTTAAGCTTTTGCCTAGTAATTTTTTTATAGTTTATTATTTCTATAAAAAAAGAACTATATCAAACAGTTACAAGAAAGGATTGTCTATATTTTTGTCCAATTGGTCATCTTTTTCTTTTGACTTGCCGTCATTATTGTTGTATTCGACATTACTTTCAAAAGCTTGCAGAATCGTAGTCGTCAGCTCGTGTAAGCGTTGTGCTTGCTCATATCCAGCGCTATCAGGCGTCAAATCAATATCACCATAGATAATAATTTTATCTTTTTGATTTTCGATGACTAGCTCACCGATTTGCATACTTTGGTGATTATTAGCAAATGGTTCAATCATTTGAGTCTCCTTTCTATTAACAGCATCTTACGTGATTTTTCAATAGCGTACACTTTTAGTTACATTTAAAGGAGTTATGCCTGTAATTGGGCAATTAACCATTCGAGAATTGCCCAGACAAATAGCATCCAAGCAGGTTCTTCAGCAGATACATCGGGCAAATCCGAACTTTCACCAGCCTTTAGTGGCAGATCAAACGCCTCTGCTTTGGTTTGAGAATCGAGCACTGGTAGGACATCGATGCCTGTTTTGGCAGTTAATTGGTCAATACTTATAATCTCTATACGCTCTGATTCATCATTTGGCGCATAGTACACCCCTGCTTGATTGGTTGCGGGAATATAAACCGCTTTAAAAAAATGACTGGGTACGAGTACACGGTCAGCAAGCTGTTTGGTTTTTTTATTCGTGAACGCCACACCAGTAACGGTATAAACCTCACCATATTGCTGGGTCAAATAGCGGGTCGCCGACTCTATATTACGCCAAATATAGCGGTTATTGCGTGGAGATTGCGGGGCAATATTAGCGAGACTAAAACTATCATACTGTTGGCTGCGCGTGGCCATATTGGCATTAGGGGCGATATGGCCACGATCATAGCCAGAGCCTGAATAATCAGACAGCGAGGCACGTGCGGATTTTGGTAGTCGACTCTCTTCATGAAAGCTGTCTTCACGATCGATTTCTTTGGCTTGATTTAAGCGCTTGCGCGTCAGATGCTCAGCTGACCACAGCGGTGTACGCGAAACGCCCGAATACATAGTGGCAAAACCGTCCATGCATAATGCTTGGGTGTTATTGCTGAGCTTGGTATTGGTAAATTCGGGATAAATACCACCATAAAAAGATTGGCTACACTGGGTAAAGTCATCGGCCTGCGCTGAAGTAATACCGACCACGACAGCCATTACTGTCACTATTGCGCTACTTTTAAGGCTGCATTTAAGCCTAGCAAAACTTATCATTCAACTTTCAACCATCTGTGCTTGTTATTACGTATGCGCTATCCTAGCAGGCAGCCAACAATAAAGAAAGATAAGGCGTAAACCGTGACATTTTAAATGCTATCCGCTATACTAGGCGGTCTAAAATGTACGGACAACTGATTATTTTTCGTTTTAATAATAATCAAGCAAAACTGTCTGCTATATCAAAACGGTGACGTGGGTGAGTGGCTGAAACCGCACGCCTGGAAAGTGTGTATACGTTCATAGCGTATCGAGAGTTCGAATCTCTCCGTCACCGCCAATCTTATCAAATGCTAGTTTTCCTATCTTATCCTAAACATTCCTAAATACTCCTGAAACCATTGACACATAACGCTTCTAGCGTTTTTTTTATGTCTATCGTTTTCCCACTGCAACCGACACTACCCTACTTAATCCATGTATTGTGTTGGTCTATTTGTTGGTCTATTATCTAACCACACCTCCAATAGACCAACCATGAACCTGTTCTAATTATGCTTTAGACCAACATATAGTCTGAATGCCTTAAAGAACATGAGCCTTAGATACAGGGAATAGACCAACATGTTAAGTGATATTAAAGTTCGTAAGCTAAAGCCAACCGAAAGTTGCACTCCTTCTCGTCCAGACAAATACAGTGACCAACAAGGCTTACAACTATTAGTGCGTAGTTCAGGGACAAAAACTTGGGTAAGTGCTTATCGCTTAGATGGTAAGCAGAAAAAGACCACTTTGGGTACATACCCTCAGATGGGCTTAGCAGAAGCTAGGGTAGCTAATTCTGACATCAAGGCTTTAGTGGCTGAAGGAATCAACCCAAAAAATAAAAAACGTCAAGAAAAGCTTAAAAACGAACAAGCACAAATGTTTAACGATTATGCGCTTGATTGGTTAGAGGAACGAAAGCGCAACGTAAAGCCTCGCACCTATAAGCAAGATCATAACCGTATGCACAAAGACGTTATACCTAGTTTTGAGGGTATTGCTTTAAAAGATGTGACCTTTGAAGACTGTAAATTTATAGCTGATCAGATCGAGAGCAGAACAACTGATGAAGGTACACCTCCAAGAGAAGTTACTAGACGTACGATTGACCTAATTTCTAACATTCTTAGGCGTGCTAAAATGGAGCGTCTGATAGATACCATTCATACGGAAGGGCTTAAAGAGCTTTATCCAAGAGCTAAAACTAAGCATATGAAGCACGTTGATATTAAAGAGCTTCCTAAACTACTTCAGGACATAGAAAGCTATCATGGTCATGATCAGACGCGCCTAGCGATGAAGTTCCTAGCTTACTCCTTCTGTCGTACCATTGAGCTTAGGATGATGAAATGGGAGCATATCGACTTACCTAACCGCTTATGGCGTGTTGACGTCGACAATCTCAAGGTCGCGCGTAAGCACGTCGTTCCCTTATCTGATCAGATGCTCAAAGTGCTAGAAGAGATGAAAACGATTACAGGACAATATGAATACGTGTTCTACAATACTGGCATGCATCAGCCTTATAGCGCAGAGTTCATTAATAATGCGCTAGACATAATTGGCTATGCGGGCAAACAGACTGGGCATGGCTTCCGTCACATCGCCTCAACTAACTTAAACGAGCTTGGTTACATGGGTGATGCAATCGAAAAGCAGATGGCGCATGATAAGAAAAGCAGCATCCGCGCGGTTTATAACCACGCGCAGCATTTAGAAGAGCGCCGTAAGATCATGCAGGTCTGGGCCGATTTTTTAGACTTACTTAGAGATAAAGGCGAGGTTGTGGACTTCCAAACTGCTCGTCAGCAGATTGAGAAATCGTTGACGAGTCAGCAACCTGACTCATTACAAAATGCTGATAAGCAAGCTCTGATTGAAGCGTTGCTGGCTCAAGGTGTCACAGCAGATGAGCTGCGAGGCTATATAGTTAATCCACTATAAAATAAATACAGCGATATTGAGATGAATTTTACGCCGCCTCTGTCTGCGAAGGCACAACAAGCTAGAAAAATTCATCCCTATCTTGAGTTATAATTTATGGAACCCATCTGTTTTAGCATCAGCTACCTCTTCAATTTTTTTTCCAGAATTTCCTTCAAAAAGAAGTTTTTGTTGTGAAATAAATTCCTGTTCGGGTGTTAGCTTTTCATTATTGCATGTCGATGAAATAGCTAAATCTGTATCATACGAGCGACTTGGCTCTTTCTGACCTTTAAGCGACGAAATGTCTTTAGAGAAGACCTCTCTCTCACTATGCCCACTTGGCAAAAGGGAAGGCTGTGCTAGAGAAATTTCATTGAAAAAAGCATCACTATTATGTCTCGGTGAATCAGCTGATACTTCAGTATACGTACTATTCAGCTCTTCTTTATTATTATTCAACACAATATCTTCAAATACAGTTTTTTCCTCACCATGTTTATTTTGCAAACTGGAGGGCTGCGCTTGTGGTATTTTGTCAAAAGAAGCATCTCTATTCGTAAAATACGGTTTTATTTTAATTTCTTTATTTCGTGTCTGAATATAAGCTGATTCAATTAACCCATTTAAAACGTCACGTTGTGTCTTGCCACACCTCTTGGCAAGATATCTCAGGTTTTCTTTATTTTGTTTCGTAAGCTCTATGCCAGTCTTTTTAATTTTCTTAGCTCTATCACGAGAATTTTTCGAGTTGCAAGCATCCTTTACTTTCTTTATAAATCCTTCTCTCGTTTGCTCATCACCCTCACCATTTAACTGGGTAAGATTATTGCTACCCCATATTTTCTCAAAATTCCAATAATCGAGAACAGCTAAAACATAATTCAGCTTATCGCTTGTTGACTCAAAACTAATATCTTGGGTGTCCTTAAGTATAAGTACGGTCGGCACCTTATCTTTTATATAGTTATATGCATGCTCTACATTTTTATTATCACGTAAAAACGCTACCGATCTGTTATCTATTTTTGATTTTCTGTAGATCTTTTCTAGCCTTTTAAAAGACTCTATGCTATCTAATTTTCTTTGTTTATAAACTGGATCTATAAAATAGATAATATTATTTTTTATAACTATGTTTGCATTGTATATTAAGTTATGTAAAAAATTTCTAATATCACTTTTATTATTGATTGGAGGTGTGATGTTTATAAATCTATTACAAACTATTTTCAACCATATCGAGATCCTGTCATCTTTGTACATCCAACCGACGTACTCAAAAGGCGTCAAAATACGTGGAGTATTCTTCAGAAGAACTTCGATGTCTCTTTTACTTTTACCTGAATTCTCCAGTAATTCAATCAAAGTATCTTTGTAGAATTTAGGTTCTCTAGGGACTGGATATTTGAAATTTTCATAACTCATTCTATAGTTATATATATGCCAATAAGTTTCATATTCACTGAAACCCATAACTAGTTTTTCTATCAATGAACGATTATCATTATTATCTAATTTTGGTCGCATTATTGTCTCTTCGTAATGAATTAAATTATATCGATGTACACTGCATCATTATCGCATCATAAAACCATCATTTTAGCGTTAGTATGGATATATGCTGTACCAACAAATATATACTGTAAAACTGTCTATCACCAGAGATTTTCGAAAGATCCTATCAGCTAACTCCATCCTCATTATCTTTCCCTGAAATACAGGGATTTTCTGTGTTGGATTTTTCATAAACCCAAGCACAGCTTAGATAAAGCTGCTGTCTGAATGCCGCCAAAAGGTTGGTACGATAATATATCTTACATTAAGTACTACTTAACTAAGGCAGATCATATCCGCACTCAACTGTAAAAAAATATACAACCCTATGAATATATGTAGCACCCATTCGTCTTCATATTCATAGGAAAGTAATCATGATTTATCAACCTGTTAATCAGTCACAACTTATCTCTAACGTCGACAGACTCGTTAGAGACATCCTGTTTGGCACCATCAATCTTCAACAAATTAAAAGTCAATTGAACGAGTTCTATCACTCGTTCATGATTAGCCTTGATTCTGATTCGAAATATTCAAAACCAATCCAATCATTTATAGAAAGCACCAATGCGATTATTGCTGGTGATTATCCTTGCAATGTATTTTGGGATGATGAAAAGACGATGCAGTTTATTAAGGTATTGTCAAGTTATGACATTGCCATTAAAAAAGACTATAGTGCGTGGCGTTATCAGGGTAATAAAAACAGCGAACGTTTAGAGAATAATATTCGAACCCTAATCTCAAATTACTCAAGATTATTATTTGTCCGAGTGGATTTAAAATATATACAAGAAAATAGTCGTCACATTACCATTCGTGATTTTGACTTCCATATGAAAAAATTAAGAGACTTTATTCATAATGGCGATACTTGTTTTACGCATTTATTGGGTTATGCATGGTCGTTAGAACAGGGTGAGGATAATGGTGGCTTTCATTGCCATATGCTACTGATCTTTGATGGCTCAAAGCATTACAAAGACAGCTACTTGGCTGATCAGGTTGGACAAAAATGGCGAGAGATCACTGAAGGGGTCGGATATTGCTTTATCGTCAATACTAAAGAGTATAAGGAGACGCTTGCACGCTACGGCAAACTTGGTATTGGAATGATTCATCGTAATAACTTACAAGAAGTTGAGAATGCTGTTGAGGCAGCCTTGTATTTAACCCGTCCTGATAAGCGTGATGGTAGCTATCAACGTCTTAAAGTGGCTTTACCTAATATGAATACGTTTGGACAAAGCATGATTCAATAACTCAGTAAGACTGATGCTCATTAAATCCAAACCGAATAAGCGCAGTTATATATCAAAATAATCTCAGATATACAGTATCCCCATGAGATGAGATAAGGAGCCACCGCTTTCTTATCCATCTAACCCTAAACGTATCATCAAGGTCTGCTTAATCGCAGGCCTTTTTTATGCACCACTATCAAGGAGATATTATGAAACCCATCTGTCCGAGATGTCACTCAGCACACGTTATAGAAAATACGGATACCAGTATGCAAAGCATGTCAGAGCATCTTTGCTCACCCAAGCTGTTAGTCAGTCTTGGGGTTAGCGTCTGCAAGTATTACAGGATCAATCCCATGATCGGGATGGTTGCAGGTGGCGCACTTGCCACCTTGATCAATCTGGCACAACAAAGACTGATGCAGCCACCACTATTAAGAGTGGCTGTCCTGCCACGCTATTCATGCAGTACCTGTCAGCATACCTTTAGCGTCTGACTTCCTTCATTACTCAGTGATTTATTTTAACTTTACTCAATTATTCTATTGAATCATCAAGGAGCAATATCATGGCACATTTAATCGAGAGCATGGCATACGTTGGCGAAACCCCTTGGCATGGACTAGGAAACGAGCTATCCCCTAAACAGCCAATTGAGGTTTGGGCACGTGAGGCGGGAATGGACTGGCGTATTGAGTCATCAGACGTGAGCTATATGGCAACCAATGATAAAGGTCAAAACCTGATCATGCCTTATGACAATAACAAGGTACTGTATCGCAGTGATACCTTGGAACCGTTATCAGTGGTGAGTCAACGCTACCAAGAAGTACAGCCTAATGAGATCTTAGAGTTTTATCGTGACCTGACTGAACAAGCGGACTTTGAGTTAGAAACCGCAGGGGTGCTTAAAGAAGGACGTAAGTTCTGGGCTCTCGCACGTACGGGTCAATCAGCAACACTACGTGGCGGTGATGTCAGTCATGGCTATCTGCTATTAGCAACCGCTTGTGATGGTACGCTTGCCACCACAGCACAGTTCACCAATATTCGCGTGGTGTGTAATAACACCTTAGCGATAAGCCTTGCGAACGGCAATGGCGGTGTGGTGAAAGTACCGCATAGCACCACCTTTGATGCCAATAAGGTAAAACAGCAATTAGGCGTATCCGTGAGCCAGTGGGATGAATTTAACTATGAGATGAAGCAGCTATCAGAGCGACGTGTCACTCAGGCAGAGGCAGCTAATTATCTCAGCCGTGTGTTCAACAATCAGGATGATGACCTCATTTTATTTAACAGTGCTAAGAAAGAAAAGGATGCGGTTCCTAATGCTAAAGCGATGAATAAGGTGATGAACATGTTTAACGGTCAAGGGCGTGGCGCTGATCTTGATGCGGCTCGTGATACGGCTTACGGTCTGCTGTGCAGTATCACTGAATACGTTGATCATGAAAGACGGGCGATGTCGAGAGACCATCGATTAGACGGTGCTTGGTTTGGCTCTGGCGCTAAGCTTAAACAAAAGGGTCTAGAGGAATCGCTACTGATGCTGGCTTAACCAGCCACATTTAAAACCTGACAATACAATCAACCACGCCTTCGAGCGTGGCTTTTTATGCCGCTTATTTCATTTAATACCAATAATCAATTTATCTAAGGAATCTGCCATGAACATGATCGCACTAAACAGCACTACTCAGCCAAGACAAGCCAAACGTGCCACCGTGAAGTTTAAACCATCAGTAGTGAAAACCAAGCAAAATGATACTGCTGATAAACCTGCCCAATCTAATACTTCAACGACTGCTAAGCGCTTGGTTAATACTAAAGATTTAAGCCGTGAGGACTGGCTACAAGTACGCAAACAAGGCATTGGCAGTAGTGATGCCGCTGCCGCTTGTGGTATCCATCCGTACTTGTCTATGCTTGAGCTATGGATGATTAAGACCGGACGCATGAGCTCAGATATCGATGAAAGTATTGAAGGCTACTCGCCTTTATACTGGGGCAAGACCTTAGAGCCGATGGTCGCTAAATACTATCAAGAACATACAGGCAATAAGGTACGCCGCGTGAATGCTATTTTACAGCATCCTGAGCAGCCATTCATGCTAGCAAATTTAGACTATGCCATTACTGGTAGTGAGGAGGTACAGATTTTAGAGTGCAAAACCGCTGGTGAACATGGTGCCAAGCTCTGGAAGCATGGCGTGCCCTTATACGTCACCTGCCAAGTGCAGCATCAGCTGGCGGTCACTGGCAAACAGGCAGCGCACATCTGCGTGCTGCTTTGTGGACACGAGGCTAAGATTTATAAGGTTGAGCGTGATGAGCGCTTGATTGAGTCCATCATGGAGCACGAGCGTCAGTTCTGGCAATATGTGCAGACCGGCACCCCACCAACGCCTGATCATTCTGAATCAGCAGCGAGAGCATTAAAGCTTCTTTATCCAACACCTAAGTCCTCAAGCAAGCTTGATTTGCGAGAGGATGACGGTGCGAATAAGCTGTTTGATAAATTGCTTAACTACCGTAATTCAATAGCTGATCTTGAGCAGCGCCATGATCAAGTCAAGCACCAGCTGCAAACACTGATTGCCGATAATGAGGTCGCTGTGTTTTCGATGGGCGCTATTTCTTGGAAGCGCTCGAAAGACAGTATCGGTTTGGATAGCAAGGCCGTTATCACAGCGCATCCTGAGCTGTTAGCTAAATTTAGTAAAACTAAGCATGGTAGTCGCCGCTTCGTCATCTTGAACGATTAAGCCGAAACCTACTACACTTAACCAAAACAAGCGCATAACTGCCCACCCTAATCGGTGGGCTTTTTTATGGCTAAACACATTTTATTAAACCTATAAGGACTATCACCATGATTAAAGGTCTCACCATAACCCCACCTGTTTTAGGTCGTATCAGCATTGGACGTGTCATTCAAAAGGACGGTAAGCGTCTGCCTGCTAAGGACGATCAATTCACTATTACCAGCCAAGTTCAAAATAAAGACGGGTGGATTAACCATCCACTCGATGAAAAGCTACGCGCAAATAATGACGGTAAGCTGAGACACATACCGGTACGCATGTTGTTTAATGATCCGACGCTAAACCTGAGAGCTGAATACACTTTGTTTGATAGGCAAACTGGACGCCCACTATGCGTAGGTGACGGTGAGCAGTGCCTACGCCGTACAAACAATGGCGTGGAAACACTGCCTTGCCCATCCCCTGATCGTTGCCCATTAGCGCAAGGCGGTGCTTGTAAACCATATGGTCGCTTGTACGTTAATCTGTCTGAGGACGATGAGCTAGGTACGTTTATCTTTCGCACTACAGGCTTTAATAGTATTCGTACATTAGCCGCACGGCTGAGCTACTTTGCTGCGGTGTCAGGCAATAAGCTGTCGTGTTTGCCCCTGCAATTAACCCTAAGAGGTAAAAGCACGACGCAAAGCTATCGGACGCCGATTTACTTTGTTGATTTAACGCTGCGGGATGGGGTAACGCTTAAAGATGCGGTACAACATGCCAGAGCGATTGATACCGAGCTAAGTGAACACGGCTTTGATCAAGCCGCGCTAGAACAGGCTGCAAAACAGGGTTACGTCAATTCATCCTTTGAAATTGATAACGATGGTCTGCTTGATATGGCTGAAGAGTTTTATCCCATGGAGACAGATGACGTTAGCAATAGTCAGCAGGGGAATTATCAGAACGGGTTAGCCACTCATAACGTAACTAGCATCGAGCAAGGGCTACGGCAAAGCGTGACGGCGGTGAGCTAAAACCATCAAGCCAGATATGCAGCATAAGAATGAGCTGATCATTCAGCTCTTTCTTTTATTGCTTCATGTAAGGCTAATAGTTGGACTACATGGGATGCCGTAAAAAAATATGGGACTCCGTAACTGTATGAGAAGAAAGATTCTCATCAACTTACAAAGGAGCTAATCATGCAATTCTTAAATGCGAACACACAGCAAAACGTATCAACATCTAGCACTTTACAGACACCTCGCATGCTACCGCTCAAGCAGGTAGTGCACTATACAGCGCTTAGCAGTACTACAATTTACGACATGCTCGACAAAAAATCCAATCGTTACGATCCGACCTTCCCTGTTCAAGTAAAGATGACAAAGGGACGCGTAGCATGGGTTGAGAGCGAGGTGGCTGATTGGATTAAAGGTAAGATATCTGCTAGGGTTCACTGATCAAGGATAAAAAAGGCGAATCACTCTAAATGACTCGCCTTTCTTTATGGTGATTTTTCTGAACGGATTTTTGAGTCATAACAATCCCAAAAACCTTAAATAATATATCGAGTGAACGCTTCGTAAGCATAGCCACTCAAAGATTTTAAATAATTTTACGGATTTTTATGAACAAAGGTATTATCTGGCGCATCAGTGTCATCACCGAATAAACCAATCTTAGCTTTTTCTCTTGTAACCTCAGGATCTTCGTTTTGATCATCCTCATCGTCGTTTTGATCATCATATGGATCACTCATCATACTTTCCTTATAGTCACTAAATAAGAAAGTAGTATCAGATGATTAAGCTATTATTTCAAGCATGTTTTTGACAATTTATCGAAAAATATTTTTGTTAGGCTCTGTCATAATACAATCTTAAACTTTTCTAAAAACCTTCATTACGATCATGTTCGGCAGTATGACGTAGCCCGTGCAACATTGCATAATCAATGCATTTTTTTGATATTTTTAGAAAGGCAGATTAATTATTGAAGCTATTTAACAATTACAATTATGATTATCTTCAATTAAAAAAAGACTATTTAAACCCTCTATCCCTTATGCAATAAGGGTCTAATCCTCTCCCTAGAGATCAGCATTTTTTTATATTTATACCATTTACTAGGAGTCTGCCTAAGCTGCGTCAAGTGGAATGATTATAGATAATTAATATTTATAAGTAAGCCGAAGATTGGCGAAACGATAGACTCAGATAGCTCTTAGGCTACTTTTAAAATAGCCCAGCTAGCTGCCTTTAGCTAGGTCTAGCTACATTTAGCCGCTTCTAGCTAGGTTTAGCTACCTACGAGATACCAAGTTTGATTTTCGGATGTCACTAGACCATCACGGCGCATCTTCTGCAATAGATTACGCACCTTATTCTTACGCTGTTTATCGTCCAATACTTGCGGTAGCTTGTTAGCAAGCATCTTATCAAAGTCAGCTAGTCTACCCCGCTCAAATGTCTTGAGATACTCTATAATCAAGCTTTGATAATGCATGTCATCTAAGCCGCGCATCTGCATATACTCTGCTTGCTGCTCAGTATGCTTGGCAACATCAGCGGCGATAATATAGCTATTTTTGCGCCCTTCTATCAATGACTTTTTACGTAGCGCATCAGCTTCGCTTTCAGTGATCGCCTGCCCTTTTTGCACTTTATCAAGCGCTATAATATCGTGTAGTGTGAGGTTGTCGACTGTCGCTAGCTGCTCGGCATACTCTTGATCAAGTACTTTACCTGTGAATTTTACGAGCACTCTTTCACGGGTTAAGTCATAATCTGGCAAAGGAAAAAAGCGCTTGTACTGAATCTGATACATTTTTCTGATGCCACTACCGATGGTGTCCATCATATTTAGATTAACCATTGCATTAACCAAAAATGGATTACGATAGCTCGCTTCAGGCGCATCTTTTAGTAAGACATTCTCAATAGTCTTAGGAATAAACGCACCACTGTTTTGAAAAATTAGCGTTGAGTCTTCTTTTTCTACTACGGTGATACGTCCGCCTAGGCGGTAATCTTGATGACCAATGGCATTACTTAAAGCTTCACGAATGATATAAGGGTCGTACTGCTGCACCTCTTCAGGAAACAGCGAATCTGACGCCATGTAGCGATAATTGAGGTTACGGATTTTTTTATATACCTCGTCTAAGGCTAACAAAAATGGTGGTGAAAAATGCTCATAGTCTTTTTCGATACCGTCAACGCCCTTTAAAATCCAATAATATGCGCTTGCGCTGGGCTTAAAAAGCTTGTGGATTCATAACGTCCCAATAAAATAATCGCTGTGTTGGTGATCTGACCACGAATGGTAATTTTGGCTTTATTCAAAAAGGTAATGTCATCCCATTCTCGAATGTCTTCAGCCAAACGTTTGTTTTTATCAGCAAAGACTTGTCTGGCAACAGCAAGGGCTTTAGGGTCAAGGTCTTCAAGCGTTGCATCGTGACAAATCTCAGCACTCCAGTCATCCGCTCGGTTTTGCCACAGCTTACGGCTTTGATCTGGGTATTGTTTAAGCAGTTTTGTGAAACTACCAATACGAATATAAGGCTCATGCAAAAAACTAATGGGCGTATCGGTGGCTACTGGGATCTCGAACAGTACTACCGCTTTACCATCAATCTGTAGCTCATGAATTGTAAAATGAATCTTAGGGCTTAAACGGCTAACCAGCCAATGCTCTAAGTCTTCGTTGCCTTTAGCTTTTTTTGCCTTCGGGCTAAAGCTTGTGCCGACAACGTGATGCGTGCCGTCTTCTACTCCAAAAACTAAATAACCAAATTTCTTACCAGCCAAACACGCGCCATTGGCAAGCGCAGAGATCCGCTTGCCGATCTCATCTGGACTGTGAAAGTTAAGCTTAAACTCAAGCCATTCTTGCTCGGTTGGCTGCTGAGTTAGACTTAAGACAAGGCTTTGGTAATGATTGGGCATAGTGAAAAATATAATCAGTTAATAAAAGTGACAATCAATATACCATTAAGCTCTAACGGTCTATATTGATTATTCTATTTTGATGGAGGGTTAGTGCTTGATAGTAATTGCTCTAATGGTGTGATCATCTCCCAGTTATAAAAATAATCTAAGCAGTTCACAATCACAAAAATAATGAGAGCAAATACTAAGAACAGATATCCAGCATGTGTGATTATTTTGACTTTAACAGGGGTAATCTCGGACTTCCATTTATTGAGCAGTGCAGCAGGTATCTTATTCTCTGCTACAAATCTATTAATTTGACATCTCAAATGCCATAGATTGTAGCCCTGTTGAAGCGTCGCGTACAATACCATAACGGAGTAGACGCAGATTGAACCAATTACAAGACTATTAATTTTTTCACTAAATTTTGCCATTGAAATAAGTGCAATGGTTACAGGTATAGCCAAAATCTGTGTTTGTAGGTTTGTGATTATATCGTTAGCTTTTTCAAGGAATTTCTCAGAATGCTCGGTAATTTTGTCATTAAATTTCGAAAATTTAAAGTCATCTAGGTAGAGAGCATATTTAGAAAGTACGGACTGGTACGTACTTTCTAAATTTTGGAGTAATGAAAAAACCCTATCTTCTTTATCTACACCGACTAGACTATCAATAACTATACTTGCAACAATAGTATTTCTTTCAGTTTCGTGAACTAGAAGTGACTTTTTGACTTCATCATCATCGTTATTGATATCTGCGTTTAACCAGCTAGTAAATTTTTCAATTATAGTACACAGATTGCCAGATTCTGAGCTGCTAGGTTTAGAAGTATTTATTGAGCTTAGATAAAGCTTAGCAGTATCTAAGTATCGATGAGCGTCTCTAGGCCTAGTTGGAATCTCACAGTGAGTCTGCGCAAAAATAACAATTTGTTTGTCTTTGCAATAATACTGTTCTTTCAAGCAGTTAATAAATTTAAAAATCAACTCTAAGGTAGGCAATAAAGTATCATCGTTCTTATCCTTAAAATCATATTTATCTTGATAGACAATGACTTCATCAGGGCTAGTGTCATGACTCTCATATTCAAGAGCATGTTCGATATAGCTTTCATATGAAGCATATTGATCGCCAGTGTCAACAGTAGTTAATCGATAGTTTATCTTTTGCCCTACTTCATCGCAATTGTCATCGCTCTTAAATCTCAAAATTTGCGAAAAAACTCCAGCTGCAAGATCTCTAATTAGCTTAATATCTTCATTATTTTCAAGAATAAATTCAGCAGTGATTCGATTGCTGGTGAACTTAACGTTCTGACTTCGCTTCACTAACGTTAGGACTTTCTCACGTAGCTGGTTCATTTGAACCTCTATTTAAATATCTTTCTAATTGTTGGTAGATTCTCTGGGCTAACCCTTATCTCGATGACTGCTCCATCATTATCGTTTTCTTTAAGCTTAATTTCTTCACCAAGTAAGCTACGGCTACCGCTCACTCTAACGACTTCCTCTTCACCAAGATCGAATGAAAACATTTCGTAATTTCTAAGTGGTTCTGCTGCTGGAGCAAAAATATTACTATTATCTTTATCAGATGCCGCATAGCCGTTATTTTCCCTAAAAGCTTTAAAACTATCTTCAACTTTTATAATCAAATTAGATAATGTACTTTTAGTAGCTAATATTGGATCTATTTCATCAACAATATTAACACTGTTTTTATGCTTAGCTTTATAACTTAGTAACGTAAGAATCTCACTCTGAACTTCCTTTTTGGCTTCTTCACTAAATGAACTTTGTTTAAGATAGTTAATTAAGCTTCTCATTAGCTTAGTCGTTGCTACTGTATTATCAAGTCTAATTCTTACAGGTAAAAAATCTTGAATATATTCAGGAATTTTACTACTAGTTCCTTTTTGAATCCACGCTATGTAATTACTAGCCTGATAAGTACTGTCTGAGTTTCTATACCTATGCTCTTGAAGTTTTGTAACATTGATCCGACAAGCAATCTTCAAGTTAGAAGCGTCAATATGATTTGTATCTATTATTTCCCCTGTTTCTTCGTTTATGGTAATTGCATCTGTCAAGCTTAACAGAGCAATATCAAGGTACTCAAAGCCATCTTTTGTATAAAAAATCATTGGTAGATGGTCACCAGTAGTCATAGATTCTGCATATACATGATTATGCAAAGCCTTAGTAAGATGGTTAGTGATGCGTCTATATCTTGTTTGTGCTGACGACTCCTGCCTTAATACCAACCCATCTTCATTAGGTTCAGATGGCACAGACACTAATAGTTCCCAAGCGAATATATTAGGAAAAACTGCGTTAGTAGATTTTTTAAAATTTTCCTGCTTCAGATTTACGATACATAGATAATTAGATAGTACTTCTCCTAAAGTATCAGGGCTTTCAAAAGTCTCAACATGAGAATGGGCCAGCCCATTTTTTTCTAACTGTTCATCAAAAAATTCAATTAATTTGTAGACTTGTACGGTATCGGCGTGAAGCTTTTGCCTAATCAATGGGGGAGTTACAGTACTCTGATGAGGTTCCTTAATGATTTGATGAATTATACTTGCTTGGACTATAGCCTTAGGTTTACTCATTTATACTCCGATTAGTCAGTATGGACAGGTTTAAAAATAACTAAAGCTCATATCCTGCCTAAAGTATAAGACAGACTGAGATCGAAACAGCTTTCAGAGTCATACTTTCTCTAATGCAATATGACTCTATCCTAAGCATTTATTCAGGAAAATACTCAGGCACACCGCGCATAAACTCCTCTTTTATTGCTCGTAGCAACTGATGAAATTCATGACTCTCTACTATGCCACGTTCAAAGTCTTTCCAACTATCAATATCCTGCATGTCACCATTATCAACAATTTCATATATATGGTCTTCCAAGAGCGTAACCATATCAGGTAAAGACAAGTGATAGACCTCACAATGAATATCATTATCTAGCTCATCAATTGCCGTCTGGTACAAGAAATGATCCCCACCATGGTAATTGATATAACCTAAATACTCATAAAGGTTAGCAAAGCCATCGTCATCTAGAGACGGCTGCTGAAGATAGTCTTTTTTGATGGTATTAATAATGTCACTAATCAGCTTGTCTTTAGTGTTGGTAGACAAGCTGCCTAGCGAATATAGTAGCTCATATAAATTATGATTCCGCTTTTCTACATACTCTTCTAATGCGATATGAGGCAAACAAATATCATCATATTGTGTGCTTCTATTGCTATAGAACTCAGCCATATCAACAGAGAATTGCGCTAAATTATTTAAGTTTTCTTGAGTTTGTTTTTTAAATTTTCTAGCGATAGAATAACCTCTAACTTGGTCACAAATAAGCGCTATATAGGCTTGGATGAAAAGATAGTCACAGTCAGCTATGGCATGATCTAGGTTATGAAACCATTCAGCCAGTTGATTAAAGCTATTTATTACGCAGTCAGTATCTGACCGATCTATGTCAAAGGTTTGGCGTAGCATTAATATCAGCTCAAGCTCATATGCTGAAAATGACTTATTCTTTAGCTCGTAGCTCAAAACTTCATGACCATCTGGATGCAATAACGCTTCAAATAACCGATAATAGTTTTCGTACTTGTTATAGATTGCATCATGATGGCTACGATTGAACCATGGCTCTTCTATCATCAAATTGATTCCTATATATAGTTTTTAGGATTTAACCGTCACCTGTCCATTCATCAGCATAGGTAGTAGCCAGTCTCTGAGCTCAACTAGCTTCTGATTCTCAGTAGCATTTTCATACAACAATTTATGAATAGGCTTCACCTTTATATTGAAGTCATCAAAAACCTTTTTCGAAGGAATAGTTATTGGTATACCTCGTAGAGTTCCAAGAGTAACGTATGGCTGGGATGTTCCAGTGGACTGGTTTTGCTGAAGGTAAGCCTTACCGTAGGATGAAGTAACTGATACAAATATATAGTCTGCATACTCAGGAGATTGAGATGTTTTAAAAAGACCGATATTTTTTATTGCAAATGGAGTCGGTATTTTCATTACCCATTGAGACAACCCTATTGTTCCAATCATTGATATTAAGAAATCGCCTTCATCGACTTTACTGCGCTTATTCACGGCTTCAAAGTCTTCATAAGAAATAAAGTAAGCATTTGAAAAATCGATACCTGAAGGCTGCAAATGTTTTGAAGTAATTAGATACTCACCTTTTTCAGATGGTTTAGGGCTATCATGTGTTCCATCTCTAACCTCAATTATTTCTGAGACAGGTCTTACGTCCCAACCTTCTGGTATCTCTCGCTTCAAAGTTTCGTTATAAACCATTTTACCGCCAGACGATTTGTAAGGCTTGCCATCTGCGTCAGGAAAATCAAACTGCTCAAACCAGTAGTCATACAGCGTCTTTGCCATGGCTTCTAGCTCAACGTTAATTTGATTATTGAGTTCGATTTTGTTATCGATCGCTATCAACTTATTTGCAATATCATACTGCTCGTCATATGTAATATTTCTAAGAGATATACTAGTTAGAATAGGCATAGTCAAAAATTTAGTTTGAGAACCTTGTGCTTTTTCTCGTAAGCGCTTTAATTCAAGTTTCAAAGCATAATAGATGAAATCAATATTATAGCCAGCTTTAGCACTTAATATATAGGTTCTCTGATAAGCATTAAACTTACCTTCGTATCTATTAACATGGAAGTTGCCTCTAGCGTTGTTTCCTGCTACTAATACGACACTGTCATCAAAAGCATAGTGGTCTATTTCGTCTGGATACTCTGCACATGTGAAAAATGGATAAACCCCACCTTCAACTGCCGCATTTGCATTGAGTTTGCCAGTTCTAATATGGCAAGCATCTTCTAAGGTTTTATTCATTAAGGGCTAACTCCGCCAGCTGCTCTTTTATTTTTAATTCTAACTCATGCGATTGCTTAAACAAGTCATCTAAATTATCAGTAAAGCCTTGCATTTTTTCAGCGAACTGTTCAGCAGTAATATCTACATATTCAATTTTCACTTCAAAATATTGTCCTGCACTAAGGCTATAATTTTTTGCCCTAATATCATCGTAGCTGACTGTTACGGACAAATCATCGACTTGCTCTTTATTATTAAATACATTAACAATCTGCTGCTCTTCCTCAGCACTTAATACTGTTTTTTGAGCTTTACCTTCTTTAATCTTCTCACCTAAATTTGACGCATCGACCAATACGACATCGCCATCATTATTATCATCGATGAATAGAATAGAAACGTTGGTACCCGTAGTGGCAAAGATATTCGATGGCATAGAAACCACACCAGCAAGCATTTTTCCATCGACTAGCTTTTCTCGTATTTTCCTATCAATACCCGACTGAGCCGTAATAAAGCCAGTAGGGACAACCACAGCTGCTTTACCACCTTTTTTGAGCGACACAATGATGTGCTGTAAGAACAGCTGATAGATTTCCATCTTGTCTGCACTTTTAGGCTTGATCTTTGGAATACCCGCAAAGAAACGTTCTTTATTCTCTTTACTATCTAATGCGTCTCGATAGTCACTAAAGTCCAGCTTAAATGGTGGATTAGAGACGATATAGTCAAACTTCTTAAGCTTCTCATCATCTTTGTGATAAGGATGCTGGATCGTATTACCTTGAATCACATTAGGTATCGAATGCACTAAATTATTTAAGATTAAGTTTAATCGAAGCAAGTTCGATGACTTTTGTGAGATGTCCTGCGTATAGATAGTACAGCGATCTTCACCGATAGCATGAGCGACGTTCATCAGTAGCGTACCTGACCCTGCTGATGGATCGTAGCAAGTGACATTCTTTACTATGCCGCGCTGTGCTTGTGGTACTAGTATCTCTGCCATGATACGAGCAACCGCATGAGGTGTGAAGTACTCAGCATATTTACCGCCTGAGTTACTATTGTAGTCTTTAATTAAATACTCAAAAATACCAGCATAAAAGTCAAACTTTTGATCGAAGATACGCTCAAAACTAAATTCAATAAGCTTATTGATCACTGCACGACAGAAATCATCACGCTTAGAATCATCTGCAATAAATGTACTAAGGCGCTCGAACAGGACAACCTTTGCACCACCATCTGTTTTTACCGCAAAAATTTCATTATTTTTAGTAGCAATGTCGATGAGCGTGTCATCGAATAGCTTAGCAAAGTCAGGCGCGTTACTCTGGCTGAATAAATAACTAAGAAAGTGATGAGGTTCTAAACGAGCAGTATCTGCACTCATTTGTAGCTGTAGCATCTCATAGTCTTCATCACTCATATTACTAAGCGATTTTTCCCAGTTATCAGCCTTAGCAATATCGTCATCTATCTTCTTAGCTTCATAAGCAAACTTATCATTTAGAAATTTGTATAAGAATATTTGGGTAATGATTTTAAACTCATTACCATCATTACCTAGACCATAATTGGCACAAATACTTTTTAAACTGTCGATTAATTCTTGGGTTTTCGCTTTAAACTCAAGCTCTACCATGGTCTTGCTCCAACGTTATATTCATTGATGTATTCTGAGACAACCAGCTTATTGATGTAGCGTGAGCTGTCAGGTTTTAGTTTGATCTTGTGGTCTTGCATAAAACGTTTGATGACGATGGGCATCATTTGCCCCTCAAAGTAGCTTTCGTTTTTAACAATCTGACTACTATTAAGTACCTTTTCATCCGCATCGTTTTTTACGGCCATTAGTGCTTCATGTATGGTGCGTTCGGAACTATTTATATCCGTCTGCTGAGGCTCAGTTAACCGCTTATGTATTCGCGCATATTTAGCATCACCTTTGTATTTCTGCCGCATCTGCTCATTAGTACGATTAAGCTCTTTTATGCGTTTATGAATTTTAGTAAGCTCATCAATATTTGCATTCATCTGCTCTTGTGAGACTTCACTAAGCTTTCTCTTTTGAAAGATTCGCTCTAGCTCTTCCCTTAGACTTATAAACTTAGGATCTTGTTGATCAAAGTTACTAGCCATTGCTTCACGAGTCTTACGTAGCGTGCCTTTGAGCTCATCGGCTAAAACCAGTTCTCCTTGACCTATTTTAGTAAACTTAAATATTACATCCTCTAAAGCTTGATTAAGCAAATTGCTCGTACCTATACCCTGCTCTAGATTCTGCTTAGTATTAAGCAGATCGAGATGATGACTAGTCTCACGATAAAGAACGTTTAACTTATTAAAATCAAGCTTCTCTAAGAATTCATAGTCACCTTGGAGCCGAACCAGATTATATAGACTTCTAGCATCAGCAAGCACTTTTTTAAGGCTCAGTACCGTTTCTCTATCTTGAATTTGGCTAATCTGATCGCTGAATACCTCCATGTTATCCGTCTCGTAAAGAAACAGTACATCTTTAACATGCTCGATTTCCTGCTGTATCTCTTCATGCGATTTAAACAGGTGTGAGTAGCTCTCCATCTCATCGCCAAACTCTGATTGCAGCTCTTCGAAATAGGCTTTGTTAGTCGCATCAAACTCTTTACTGATATCTGCAAAGTCAACCACATAGCCATATCTGAAATCTTTGTAAGTACGGTTCACGCGAGTGAGCGCTTGCAAAAGATTGTGTGCACGAACCATACGCCCAAGGTATAACTTCTTTAAGCGCTTGGCATCAAAGCCAGTCAGTAGCATGTTGTATACAAATAAAAGATCTATCTTTCCAGCCTTAAAATCCTCTACCCAGTCCTTACGTTCTTCTTTAGTACCAACATCGTGCAAAATCAGTTGAGCAGACTTTACCTTTATTTCTGCATAACGAATTTCTGCTAAGGTTTTAATATTCGAGTCTGACGCTTGATTGTCAGTAGCCGCTTCGTCTTGAGCATAGAGTTTATTAAACAGCTCAAACATATGCTTGGCTTGCGGTGCGCTATCACAAATAACCATGCCACCGATGCTCGCATCATTTAGCGCCCCACGGCTTTTTTCAAAATCTGACACAATGTATTCAAGCATCGGCTCAACAAAGCAAGAATGAGCATATATGTCCTCACCCTTAACATCGCCTACCAGCACCTTAGCTTTAGCAAGTGCTTCTTGTAGGATCAGTTTATAGCTGGTAGATATCTCCTCTCTTATCAGTCGCAGAGTATAGCCATCAGCAATAGAGGCATTGTAATAGTACTTATGGATATAATCACCAAACAAGGCTCTTGAGTTGTAGTCATCACCCAATAGCGGTGTACCTGTTAAACCGATTTTAATAGCATTAGGATCTGATTCTTTTAGGTTTGCTAAGAAACTGCCTTTAGGATTGTAGCTACGATGTACCTCATCTAAAAAGTATATTCGCTGAATATCAACGTTATAGTCCTTCGTTGAAGCAACGTTAGGATCGTCTTTGAATTTATGAATATTGACCACTGTAATCTCAGGCACACCTGCATCATTGTGAATGGCTTTGGTTGCCTTAATATCACGCGCAAAATCATCTCTGGAGTCAACAGTTCGAACTCTTAGACCACGCGCTGTAAACTCGCGCTGTGCTTGTTGTAGTAAGTCTAATCGATCAACGATGAAATAAAACTTAGGTGTTATTCGTTGCTTTTGAAAATAGTCTGTTAAGAAGCGCACATTATAAAAAGCCAAGGCAGTTTTACCGCTGCCTTGTGTATGCCAAATAATGCCTTTTCTAATGCCTTCATCGAGTTTGTTACCAATCGCCTTAGTCGCAAATATCTGCGGATAACGCATGATGTGCTTTTCTAATCCTTTAGTCTCATTTACATAAACCAGCGCATAACGCAAAATAAATGCTAACCGCTCACGACTGAGTAAAGAGGTGCAAATTCTATTAGTAGGACGTTCTGGCTGCTTATTGGTTTGAAACTCTGAACTATTTCGAATAACTTCTAAGTTGTTATCCTTTAGTACTCTAAGCTCATCAGCTTCAGTAATTGGTTTTAGTAATGACGTGTAGTTAAACGTCTCTTCTTCACGGAAGTAGTTAAATATCGGTTTATGGTAAGAAGAACTGGCGTAAAACGCCCCTCGTAATGGTTCAGGGTCGCCATCCACGTATTCCATGTTGTTTGAAAAAATCATAAACTGCGTGATATTAACGAACCGTTTGAACTTATGGTTCTCAAATCGTGTATTGATACGATTTCTCTCAGCGATAATACCTTCTCGATTATGCGGCTTTTTGACCTCTATAAATACTAATGGCATACCGTTGATGAGTAAGGTGATATCAGGACGGAATTCTTCGTCGCCATTTTTACAAGTCAGCTCTGTGACTACGTGAAAGCTATTATTATTAAAATCTTCAAAATCAATCAGCTTCGTACCTGAACGCTCAGATAGCTTGTCAAAAAAAGCGTTCCCTAAGTCTTCATTGTCTAAGAGCAACTTCACATCATCAAATAGACGTTTAACCTCATCATCTTTAACACCCTTATTTATTCGCATCATCGCATCATGAAAAAGTTCAGGGAAAATGTTGGTATCGATATCCCATTGAGCGTCTTTAAGCGATAAGTATTGATAACCTAGCTTCATCAAGTGCAGGATTGTTGGGATTTTTACACGGGAATCTTCATTGAAGCTCATAATGAATAGCTCACTTAATCAATAATAAAATGGTTGTAGTAGCAAATCTATAGATAAGAGTCACTATACGTCAATCGGTGTCGTTAGTTTTTTTTCATTTTAGGCATCAGTATAGCAATATCAAATAAAATTTGAACATTTGTATCGACGTGCTAAACCCTATTAATAATAGTTTGAACTGCTAGCCGCCAACTTAACTATCGCGACTAATTTCTTATAAATACCGATCAGAACTAATTGTCAAAAATATATTTGGACTACTAATGCTAATTTTTTAATATG
This sequence comes from Psychrobacter sp. 78a-MNA-CIBAN-0178, assembly GCF_040309625.1. Lineage (NCBI taxonomy): Bacteria > Pseudomonadati > Pseudomonadota > Gammaproteobacteria > Moraxellales > Moraxellaceae > Psychrobacter > Psychrobacter sp. 78a-MNA-CIBAN-0178. The sequence goes on along the minus strand of NZ_JBEOOZ010000009.1, from coordinate 5,313 downwards.
AGACACTCATAACACGATATAGCTGTGTGTAAGAACGTCTGTTAAGAACCCTCTCTTTTAGGCATTTCATACCTTCATAATTGCTCTCACTAGTTGAGAGCTTTTTTATGGTTTAAGTGTTATTGAATGTTATTAACCTATTGTCGGACACAACCTGTCATCACTACCATTTATACTTGCTAACATAAACCAAGGAAAAAGTAGGCTCAATGATACGAACAACTGAATATTTGTTTTATTTCTATTGACACCAATGTATAAAAGCAGATAATTACAATCGTGTAATAAAAAATAATATATAGCGACAAAACAGGATATATACGTTGATGGGCAGTAAAAAACACGAACGTTTGGCTTATCGGCTATCAGATATTATTATCCGCCTAAACAACGGTGAGCGTCTCAACATTGACACGCTCACCCAAGACTATCATGTCTGTACCCGTACGCTTAAACGCGATTTTCAAGAACGCTTAGCCATGCTGGACTTTAGTGACTCAGGTCCAGTTTTTTATCAGCTTTCACCCAATCGAGTTGGATATTTGAACTTGACTGAGATTAAACGCTTTGCAAATTTTGCAAGTGTGCAAGACTTACTGCCTAAGATTGACCGACAGTTTTTTTATGACAAGCTAAATCAGAGTATTGTGATAAAAGGTTTTGACTATGAAAATATTCAAGCACGAACTCAAGAATTTAATCTCATCAATCAAGCCATTAGGGATTGCCGAATAATTACTTTTGATTATCAAAAAGTCAGACAGCAAAATAGTGAAAATGCGAAAAAACACTATCATCTTGAACCCTATCATCTGCTTAATAAAAATGGTATTTGGTATGTGATAGGTAGACATGATGCACAAACGCGTAATTTTTGTTTTACCCAAATATCTAATCTGTGTGTCACTGACAAGACCTTTGACTGTGATGAGCAAATTAAAGCAGGTTTAATAAACACAGATAGCTTATTTTTTGATAATCACATCAATGAGATTGTATTGCAGGTCAGTGCTAAGGTAGCAGGGTATTTTGAGCGACGAGACCTACTACCTAATCAAGAATTGATTCGTAAGCTGGATAATGGCGATCTATTGCTGGCTTGTCGTCAGGTACACCCACGTGAGGTCACACCGATTGTGCAATATTGGCTACCCCATATCAAAATTATCAGCCCTTCTACTGTTCAGGAGCAAATGGAGAAAGTTTTAAAAAGCTATGTGTCTATGTAGAAAGTTTCATAAGAAAGATTGAGATGACTGCTTTACTATTAATTTCCATTAAATCAAGAGAAGTAACTGATACTTAAGAGGTTGATAATGAATACTGTAGTTAAGGAGTATAAGCAGCAAGAAAGCATAGATTCTGACTTGCGAAATATTGCAATCGCAAGCGCAGAGCACGAACTGATTCAACGTTATGGTACAGCAGGTAGTCAGTTTTTAACTGGTCTTCGCGGTATTGATCATGAAACTGCTAAAGAATTTGATAGAAGCCTGCTAAGTATAGCTGAAGGGAAATTAAATCCTGATTATTATGAACAGAACATAAAACAGCAGGCAGGGTATTCAGCTGAAGTTGCCAGCGTTTCAAAACGTAATGCTGACGCTATTATCAATAAGGAAGCGCCTCGCTTTGCTAGAAGTGAAGATACTGTAGGCTATGGTAAGAATCATAGTGTAGTTGACATCGTAGAGTTGTTAGATGAAACCGAAATTACTTCACAGATGAAGTTTGTCACGAACAAAGAAAATCTACTAAAAAGTATCGCTTGTGGAGAAGGTAAAACGAAAGATTTTTCACGTTATCTTAGCGTTGATAAACTTGAAGTACCAACCGAACAAGTTAGTGAGATGAAAGCCATATGTCGAAGCGAAGCTCAGAAACTTACTGAGCAAAGTGAGATTCTTAAAAGTTTAGGTAAAACCGAGCTAGCCGATAAAGCATTAAAACAAGCAAAGAACTATGAAGCTTTAGAAAAGAAAATAACGGATTCCGGATTAACGACTGAAGAAGCAATTAAATATAGGCTCGACCCTAAAGCTATGGTTCGTAAGGATATCGCTAAGGTAAGTCATAGAGCTGGTGTTGAAGGTTTAAAGTTTGGTGTGGCTATTGGTGGCTCTATTTCTGCTGTAAATAATATTATAGCTGTTTATTCCGGAGATAAAGAGTTCTCAGAAGCTGTACTGGCTACAAGTAAAGACACTCTTATTTCAGGGGCAACTGGCTATGCTACAGCGGCTTCAGGTACTGCTATAAAAACTTACATGGCACAGTCGTCAAAGGAAATAGTACGTAATATCTCAAAAAGCAATATGCCAGCGATGGTGGTAACCGCTTGCCTATCAACGGGTAAAAGTATAAAGAAGTATGCTATCGGTGAGCTTAATGAAGCGGAGCTTGCTCAAGAAGTTGGTTTATCAGTTACTGGCATGATGTCATCTTCTATGTTTGCTGCTATTGGTCAAGTCGCCATACCTATTCCAGTTTTGGGTGCATTAATTGGCGGTATGGTTGGTTACGCCCTGACCAATACAGTTTATCAAAGCTTCTTCAGTGTTTTGAAAGATGCTAAGTTATCAACCGAACGTAGACAGCTTATAGAAATGCAATGTGAAGCCGCAAGACTACTTTCAAAAGAATATGAGTTAAAAATTAAGGAATTATTTACCTACCGTATTAAAGAGCTAGAAATATACAGTAACGATATGTTCGATGCTATAGACTCACCTGACATTGATCCTGAAGAGTTTTGTTTAAGAATGAATCGCTTTGCTGAAGAACTTGGGACAAAAATTTCTATTAAGAATATGGCTGAACTTGAAGCCGCTATGATCTCTGACGAACCATTAGTCATTTAAAACAATGTACACAAAGCAAACATATCAAAGATTTTTTATCTATTGAAAAAATTGTTGATATTTAATATTTAGTCAGTAAATATAACAAAAGGGAAATATCATGCCAATTCCATTAGTAATCGGTATAGCCGCAGGCTTAGTAGGAGCAGGGAAAACAGGCAAAGCTTTGTATGATAATAAAAAATCTTCAGAAGCAAATGCTACTGCTCAAGGTATAGCAAAACGAGCAGAACGTAATCTAGAGAGATCTCGTGAACAATGTCAAGAATCTCTAGCGACATTAGGTGCAAAGAAAGCTGAAACTTTCACAGGTGTTATTACCTCTTTCATAACTACTTTTGAGAAAATTAAAAATATCGATTTTCAACATAGTGGTGATCTAGGCAACTTAATCGCCAAAGATTTTAGCAATGTCGTACTCGCAGAGCTTAAACAAGAATTGTCATTCGTTATCGATTCTGGTTTAGGTGTTGGCGGTGGAGCTCTTGGAGGAGCTCTAACTGCTTTTGGCGCCTATAATGGTACGATGATGTTTGCAACTGCAAGTACCGGTACAGCTATCAGTTCATTTGGTGGTATAGCTGCAACCAATGCAACCCTCGCATGGTTGGGTGGTGGGTCTTTAGCCACGGGCGGTATGGGTATTGCTGGTGGTGTACTGGCTCTTCAGGCTCTGACAGCAGGGCCTGGTCTGCTCATTGCTGGCTGGTATATGGGTAGTAAAGCGAAAACTAAGTTGAATGATGCTCATAGTAACATTGCTAAAGCTAAAGAGTTTGCGGCTGATATAGATAAAGCGGTAGCATTAACAAACGGCATTAGAGCAGTGGCTGACAAAGCGACGGCAATCATTTCTACTTTATGTAAACACCTAAGTCTTAACTTGAATAAACTTGAAGAAGTAATTGATACACAAGGAACCGACTTTTCACAATACAATGATGCTGCAAAAATGATAGTTTTACGCAATGTAAAAATACTTCAAGTTCTTAAGGTTGCTATTGATACACCAATTCTTGATGAGCAAGGCAGACTGTTCGGTAGTGCCTCTGCAAAACTAACTCAAATAAATTTTAGTATCGATAATGGTTTTTCTAAAATAGAGAATGGACCCGACTCTCAACTTGATATAGATCACTATAGAATAGCGCTTTTAACACAGTTAGTGGCTTTGAAAAATTACAAAGCTGGGTTAAAGCCACAGTTATGTCATCAACTAAGTGAGGAGGCACTAAAAAGCAAGCACACAGGAATAAAAATCAATCGTACAGGAATAAAAAGCAAGCACACAGGAATAAAAATCAATCGTACAGGAATAAAAAGCAAGCGGATAACACAAACGGAATGATTGGTTAACTTATACTAAGATGACTGTACCAATTGATGACACACTCTAGTTGAGAGTAGAATATATGTCTAAAACCTCATTCCCATGTACAGCTTGTGGCCAATGTTGCAAAAATGTCCATTTAAGCGAATATACTAATTCTCTGGACCGAGGTGATGGCACATGTCGTCATCTCGATGATAAAAGTCTACTTTGTACTATCTACGAACAGCGTCCGATCATTTGTCGTATCGAAGATTATCACGAGAAATATCTATCTCATTTGTATGACTGGGACGGATTTGTAAAAATGAATCTGGAAGTTTGTAAACAGCTGAAAGATGGGAAAAAACGGTCTTAGTTTATATGATTAGGGATACTACTTCATTATTTAAAAATCATTAATGACAAATAGCATCAGAAGTTTTAAGCGGTTAAATAGAAAAAGAAACCTACACTATTAGAAGTGATTTTTTAGTGATAGTATATATTTGAGACTAAATAGTATCTTAGACATATTTAGTTACAATCTATCAAAGCATAAATTCTGTTATTCGCTTTGCATCCAATACTTGAAAGGTGTTGGTCTATTAGTTGGTCTATACCCTTCATCTACAAATAAAAACAATTTAAAATCAGTTACTTACGATTACTGTTCGGCTTCCTCCGTCACCGCCAATCTTATTAAATGCTAGTTTTCCCAACTTGCCCCAGTCTGACCACTGTCGTCAAATCCGTAGAACCAAACTTGGGAGATTTTAATTACGCAGCCTGACGATAGAAGTCAAACCACACCTGTCTTGGCGATTTATAGCCCAAGCCCTTTTGAATCCTTGTTTGGTTGTAGTACAGCTCGATATATCCAATGATATCACTGATGGCTGCAAACCTTGTTTTATAGTCTTGGTGATATACCAGCTCATTCTTTAATGTGCCCCAGAAGCTTTCTATTGGCGCGTTGTCGAAGCAATTACCTTTAGCACTCATTGACCCTTTAAACTGCTGTTGCTTGATAATCTTGTGATACGCGTGGCTACAGTACTGACTGCCTCTATCAGAATGAACAATCAGTCCTTGGCTTGGTCTTTTGTTCTTAATGGCCATGTTGAGCGCACGGCATACTAA